>JBHIEI010000016.1:0-25533 GCA_046760555.1 Bathyarchaeia archaeon | reverse complement strand
TGTGGGCGGTCTACACCCTTTACAACGCTGGCCTGGCCATTAAGGCCGAGATAACTAGGGCGGCGGAATCGTCCGTCAAGACGCTCGAGGAAAGACTACGGCGGGAGTAGTAAAAAAATAGTCATAGCTTAGAACCCTTCATCGCAATAGTGGGTATGAGGTCCTCGACAAAGATTAAGGTCTACCTCGTCATCGCTGCGATCGCGTTAGTGGGACCCATCCTGTACCACGACAATAAGGAGATCGCTCTGACGTACGTCGAAAGGTATCTGGGGATAGGCAGGGAGCTCGCCACGTTCTACTTCGGGATCGGTAGTCTGCTGGCCTTCATCGTCCTCGTGATCGTGCTCTACGCAGCGATGAGAGTGCTCGTTGGCGACATCGCTAAGGCAACGTAGATGAGCCGAAGGAGAGGGGCTGTCTCAAAGTCATCCTACTATAGGAGACTTAGGAAGCTGAGAGCGAGGGATTTTCACTTAGATATCCACGACTTCTATCAAAGGAGGGTGCGAAGGCGTCCCCAAGGGAAACCTACGGCCAAGCCTACTAAACCTTAAGGGATGAGAATAGGTAGATAGTATGTGGCGAGAGCCTGGGGAGTCCAGCACAGCATTCTTGTCGCGTCGTTGTTTGCTACTCCCCTTTTCGCTTTTAGCCTGGTCTTCCTTCTTCCTTGGCTTGGTGCCTTCATCCCCTACGTGTCGACTCTTATACCCACCCTTCCGCAGGCCTTCGCCATCGCCACGGGAGTCCACGCCTTCATAACCGTGGTTGTCTTCGTCGCTCCCAAACGCTTCGACCCAAATACTGAGCGCGCGGATCAGATGGCGGTACTCCTCGGTCTGCTGCTTTGGGCGACTGTTACCGTGTTACTCTTCCTCTTTTTCTGATAGACGAAGAGTCTGGAAAGGAGTGCCACCGCAGGTTCTAAAGGCCGATTCGAGCTTGCTCTACCGCCCGCCTCATCTCCCTTAGACCTTCCAGATCTAGCCCTCCTTCGTTTACCCTCTTCGCGATCTCCTTGATCTCACCCGCTTGTCTCCTCCCAAACCGAAACCGACACCTCTCCAGATCGCTCAGCTTTGCCTCAGCGATGGCTCCGGGTTCTGGAAAGGTGTATCCCACGTGACCACCGAGGTTTATCGGATTGCCAAAGAATGTGGAGATGTTCGTCACGACGCTCCTGATCTTTCGGATGTTGGTGTTTCGAGAACAGATGTATGACACGAGGCACTCCCATGGGTCTTGTCTCAGGATCCTCAGCCCATAGAACTTCCTGATGATACCTACGATCCTTTCGTCCTTGTACAGCTCGTGAAGTATGTGGGGCAGATCATCGTCCAGCCTAAAGTAACGCTCGATGAACCCGATCTCACCTGCTCCCGTGAGATTGCTGCTGAAAAGCAACTCATCGCCCTCCTGTTTGACCTTCACGATGGTCTCGCCCACCACCCCGAGCCACCAATCCCCGATCTTCTCCCATCTGAAGGCTTGCCCACAGCTCAGGGTTGATTCTAGGTCGAAGGGACAAGATAAGTCTTCAAGTTCGATCTTACCAGGCGACAAACCCCCCTCGATTCCGGATCGTTAATGTCGAGGCGGTGCTCGGTTTACTATCACCACCTTTTGGCCCGAGGCATGGCGATTATCTCCCGTATTTCGAGTCTTTTCTGCGGATCTTTGCTGAAGATGGTGGCAGGGTACGTGGCCCTTACAATGATCGCGGTATCTGCCCCCGCCGTCGATCCTCCAACCGCAATGACGTCTTGATATGGCTCCAAGTAACCGCAGTCAACAGTCATAAGAGCCACCTCAACAGCAACCTTAAGACCCTGACCGAAACAATAGAGGGTCTCTTTCACAAGGCGCTCAGGAAACAGAGTGTCCCATCGAGCTCCCTCTAGGAAGGAGCTATGAAAGACATAGGATACCCTGTCCACGATCGTGGCACCCAGCTTCTTCAGCAGTTTCCGGTTCTCCGGATCCAGACAGGGCCACTCATCTCCCCACTCTCGCCTGTAGGGAGATTCGGGAACGCAGATCACCTTGGCCTTGCCCTGCAAGGCCCTAGCAAACTCGACGGCAGTCTTGCCCGAGGTGCTCGCCACCAAAACGTATCTGATCCCGGTCTGCTCGACACTTTTTCTCACCGCTTCCACAACGTCCTTCGTGTTCTGGTCCCCGGGCTCCTCAAAGTAGTAGACCTCCCTTACGATTTTCCCATCGTTCAGTATTCAGCACCACTCTCTACTCGTCAACGGGGATTTAAGACTGAGTCGTGAATACGGTCCCCGTTCCCCACCTAGGATGAGTGACGTGTGAGCTACCCTCCATCGCCTAGCCGATCCTGAGTTTGTCAGCGGGTCACTCCTCTACGCTGATGGCCTCTGGCGAGCAGCCATCCTGCGCTGTCCGAGCGCAATCCAGGAGATCGTCGGGTATTTCGCCAACCGAGAACTTCGGATCACCGCCCTCGACTTTGAAATCGTCGGCTATCAACGCCTTACCTTCCTCGTCCAACTCGAATACCGGCGGACAGGTTGAGTTGCACGACCCGCAGGCGTCGCAGAGCTCTCTATCAATCATAACCTTAACCATACAATTTCCTATTCCGAGGTGCTGCTTTTATCCTTATCGCATAGACGCGTTATACAAGATCGGCAGCAGACCCGAAATCCAGCAAAAAGGAGCCATCATGCGGCTATCGTGAAAGGAACGCATCGATGGGCCTCTGATCCTTGTCAACCTTTTCGAGGTTAGAAAGCCTTATTCCAACCAACCTGAACCTCTTTCCCCTCCCCAGGTACTCTCGTAATAGATCCCGAGAGATCTTCTTGATCAGCCCGATATCAGAGGTGGAGTGGTCAACGCTCCTCGAACTAGTATGGGTTTCGAAGTCCTCGAACCTGACCTTCAGAGTTATCGTCCTAAACGCGTACCCCTCCTCCGTGATGGATCTGTGTATCCTTTCGATCATCGCCTCTAGGGTCTCATCCAGGACCCTGGTGTCGTCCGTGTCTTTCTCGAATGTGTGTTCGGATCCCACCGATTTCCTTTCCCATCCCTCTTCCACCTCGCTCTGGTCGATGCCCCTAGCCAGGTAGTATAGCTCGTCACCCCACTTTCCAAGGAGGGAGGTCAGAGTTTGCCGATCAACCCTGGCGAGCTGCCCGATGGTCCTGACCCCCAACCTACCTAGTGCCCTCTCCGTCTTTCTTCCGACCCCTGGTATCTTCCTGACCGGCAGGGGAGCCAAGAAGTCTTTGCGTTGGTCTGGTTCGACCATCGTCAGTCCGTCAGGTTTCTGATGGTCGGATGCGACTTTGGCGATGAGCTTGTTGGGGCCAACACCGATTGAGCATGTGAGTCCCTCCCTCCTCCTGATCTCCTTTTTGATCTTCAGAGCCAGTTTCTTTGCTCCACCATACGTTTGCGCCTTCTTGGTCACCTCTAGGAAAGCTTCGTCCAAACCCCATCGCTGAAACTTGTCGGCGTACTTCCGCAGGATGTCCATGATCCTCGTTGAGACCCGCCTGTACAGGGGCATATTAACAGGCAGAAACACCCCGTGCGGACACAGCTTGTATGCCCTGGATATGGGCATACCTGACCGAATTCCGAACTCTCTGGCCTCGTAGGATGCGGTGCTCACGACTCCTCGGCCCTTTCCCCCCTTTGGATCGGCCCCCACCACCACGGGTAGACCCTTGAGCTTTGGGTTCTCCCTGACCTCGATCGCGGAGAAGAAGCTGTCCATGTCCACGTGGATTACTATCCTTCGATCCTCGGATGGCAATACCATTAGAAATCTCTAGTAACGGAACTTAAGCGAGTCTAAAGGTGATGCCGGGCCTTGAGTGTACTCGATCGTTGAGGATCGTGTGACGACTGACCGTTCCCATCGACAACGTGCGACTTTCAGATCATCGGCGAGGTTGGCGGAGCCATCCCGAAAGCATAAAAACATACCCCCCAATGACAGATAATCCGATTTGAGAGTCTTCATTCTCGGCCTAGATGCACTGGATTACTATCTAGTCGAGAAGTTCGATCTAAGGAGCCTAAAGCAGGTTGAATATGGCAAGAGCGACGTCGGTGACCTTGTCTTGATAACCCCCGTGGTGTGGGCGAGTTTCATCACGGGTCTGATGCCGAGCGAGCACGGTGTAACAGCGAGCAGGAGCTGGAACTGGGGATTACTGGAAAGGGCCAAAGAGCTCGGTATCGCTCTAGGCCTGTACAGAATCAAGGGCAAGGGTAGGTTTTTGGAGCTGCTCATGGATCTTGTCGGGATCAACGTAAAGGTACACGATAAGAGCGGCTTCGAGAGCAGGCGCGTGAGCACCATCTTCGATTTCGCGGATCGACCGATAGCCATAAACGTACCGACGTACAACGAGGAGCCCGTTGTTCATGAAAATAAGCGCCTTTTCCTGGAAAGCATAGGGAACGGGGATCTCGTAGGAGAGCTTGAAGACTCCGTTTGGGAGGTGTACCAAAAGAGGAGGGATCTATGTTTTCGTCTCATCGACGGTCCCTGGGATCTTTTTATGGTCTACTTTCACGGTGTCACCGACCTTCTGGGGCACTTGTATAGGGCTAAGCTAGCCAAGATGTGGGAGATATACGCGGAGATGGACAGCTTCGTGCAGGAACTGAGGGAAAGAATCGGGGACGATGCCCTTCTCATGATCGTCTCCGATCACGGCATGAAGGTTCTCGGGGGGTTCGGAGACCACACCAATTATGGTTTCTATTCCCTCAATCAGAAGTTATGTCTGGATCACCCCAAGATATGCGATTTCGCGGGGATCATCAGACAGAAGCTAGGGGAGTAGATCGTGGATTTCCTCCCGAGAAAGATTAAGAAGACGAGGGAGGTCCTAAGAAGGGCGGTCGAGAGTTGGAAACCCAACATAGGTTTGCTATGGACAACCGAAATCGGGAGTACCGTCGCCCTATACCTCACCAGAGGCATCTTCAGGGACGTTCCCGTGCTGTTTGTGGACACGACCCTGCACTTCGATGAGACCTACGAGTACAGGGACAGATTGGTCCAACTCTGGGGTCTCAATCTGACCATCGTGACCCCGAGGGGAGGATACAACCAAGTCAAGGAGGATAGAGAGGAGTGCTGCAGACTTTTGAAGTCTGAACCGATGCTGCGGAAAATGAGGGACGTGGGTCTGGAGGCCCTGATAGTTGGTTCCATCTGGAACCAAAATCCCGGTAGCTCTGAGGAGGACTACTTTTCGGAAGTGGATGGAACGGGTATCTGGCCTCATCAAATAGTTCGCCCGGTTTTGCATTGGAGGGAAGCAGACCTGTGGACGTTTGTTAAGACAAGGAACATCCCCTATAGCCCCCTGTACGATAGGGGCTACGAGATCATCGACTGTGAGCCATGCTCGGGTCGAAAAACGATCCCCCAAGGGGGCAAATCAGAAGAGAACACGAGAAAGATCCTGGAAAGGTTGCGGGCCCTTGGATATTTCTAGAGGCCCGGAACTCGATCATGACCGGTCTTCAGTCTGATCACGAGTTCGTGCAGGCTCTTGATGACGAGCTTATCTTGCGCCACTCCTTCTCTATCCAACAGCAACGCCTGAACCCCGACACTAGAGGGAACCTCAAGGTCGAGGTCCCTTTGATCGCCCACATGGAGCATTTCCCCGGGCTCAACACCCATTGAATCGCAGATATTGAGATAGAAGGCTGCCGTTTTTCCCGGCTGCCCAAAATCAGAAACCGATGAGAAAACGCGAGCGAAGTAACTGCCGATGGTTACAAGCTCAAACTCCAGTAGCTCTCTCGGAGAACTGGACGCTACGATGAGATCGTATTTCGCGTTCAGTCTCTTGAGCGCGCTCGGAACGTCGGGGTATACCTTTAGATGGCCCGCGAGACCATTCAGTATCTTCGTCACGCTGACTCCCAGCCCGAAGTGTTCGATCCAGTACGACGGGAGATACCATCGCAGATCTTCGGGACCCATCTTGTCGTATTCGGCGGTAACGTGCTCTATGGCTTCTCGAAGGCCAACACCCTTTTTATCGGCGTAGAGACTGGGGATCCCGTAGAACCAAAAACGATCCATGAAGCTCGGGTCAACGAGAGTACCGTCGGCGTCAAAGGATACCACCTTTATCCTGTCGTATCGCATTCCTCTGTGCACATCCCTAGAGAAAACCGTGGATCTGCTCTCGTTTCCAGCTCCGGGTTGGTTATGCCGACCGACCAATTCGGGGTTCGGGATGAGTTACTCCAGAGTGGCGTGCCGCATCCTCAGGTCCTCCTCGGTTAGTTTAAGCCTGTCCATGAGCTCGACTATCAAACTGTCTAGGAAGATCATGCAGGAGATCTCGAACATGGTACCGAGCGGAGCTAGGGGTTCGTGTTCACCCATTATTTGGCGTAACAGGTAATCTCTGCGTCTCGCAATTTTCGTCCTACCTTTCACAACGACGACGCGATGGGCATTTCTCCCTATAGGTGAGTCGGGATGAGATGTGACGGCAACAACCGTTGCCCCAATTCGTCTGGCGAGCTGAGCCTCCGAAACCACGAGGTTCGTGACACCAGATCCAGATATCGCCACAAACACGTCTCCCGCCCTAGCTGCAGGGTTGATCGTTTCACCCAGCACGTAAACGTTGAAGCCAAGGTGAAGAAGGCGAAGACCGAACGCCTTAGCCACCAAACCACTTCTTCCCATCCCCAGAATGAAGATCTTTCTGCCCTTCTTCTTGGCATCCAAAAAAACATCGATCATCCCCTCAACCTGCCTTGGATCGAGGGAATCAATGGACTTGGAGGCTCCACTAATGATGTCTTTCGCAGCCTTTCGAAGCGTCGTTTGCGCTTTTCGAAGCCTTACCACTTTAATACTAAGTTATTATTCCTTATTGCTTTTCGAACCCTAATCGAAGCTGTCTCTCTTTCTGCTTGATCGTGTACGAGGCTTGAAGGATGGACACCAGCTTGTTCGCCCTCTTCTTACCCATTTTGGGGACTGTCGCTAGCTCCGCCTCCGATGCGTTGACGATTCTCCTTATCGAACCGAACTTCTTGAGTAGCTGGTTAGCGATCTTGGGCCCTATACCCGGTATGGCACAAAGGATCGCGAGCTGTCCCTCCCGAAGCCCTCTAGCTCTACCTCCCCTCCTCGGGACGAGCAAGGGTCCAGCTGACCGACCGAAGGTCTTCTTCTTCGCCAGGGTGAATATGAGTTCGGCAGTTCCTTGCTCGTTTCGTGTGAAGAACGTCGTGCACCCGTAATTGAGCGCGAGAGAAGCCAGAGACCCCCAGTAAACCGAGGGCTTGATCCGGGCTTTTGCGCTCTCGATATCTCCCTCGACGATCACGACTGGGAATCGAAAGATCCTCGAGAGCCTATGCACCTGGTCGAAGACTCTACCCGAGAAAATGGACCGTGCAAAATCTCGCGCGCTTTTCCTCTCTAGTGCGCATTCGGGCGCGACAACGTAGTCTCCGACATCGAGCATCCGGAAATCGACGGTCGCCCCGTAACTGCGCAGCAATTCGGGGACTTGGGACCTGCTCTCCCTCCTATCGACAACAACCCTGATCATATCCCACCTAGACCCAGGTAGATTGGGACCGCCACGATCGCGATCGCGAGTAGGAGGCAGAGGTAGTCGACCGCGCGCATCTTCAGTTCGTACAGGTCGACCCTCGCCTTTTTGGCTCCAAATGCCTTCGATTCCAGGCTCTCCGCAAGCTCATTTGACCTTTTGATCGCGCTGATGATGATCGTAACCAGAATGGGTACGTATTGCTTCAGCCGCCTTATCGGACCTCCCCTTATCCGAAAACCTCGAGCTCTATGGCTGTCGAGCACCTGAATCGCCTCGTTCGCCATCACGGGGACGAACCTAACCGCACCAACGAATGCGAAGCTTATGTCGAAGGGAACGTGTAATTTCTTAAGCATCAACCCAAGTTCATCGGGGAGGGTCGTCAGGAAGAATATCGAAAATGCGGTTGTCAGTGCCAAGAACCTAGTGGCCATAGCCAGAGAGAAGTCCAGATCCCGATAGAAGTAGAAGTCAACGGCGAAGATGACGAATGCGAAGATACCTAACCATCTTAGCGATCTCAGCCATCTGCTCTGGACCCTTGCGATGAAGACGAAGGGCACTATGCAGAGGAACAGAACCAGCAGCGGGAGTGCTCTGCGGAACAGAAGCGAAACGATGGAAAGCGAGATCGCTATCGCGAGCTTCGATCTGGGATCGAGCCTGTGAATGGGAGACGAGATCCTTTGAAACGTGAATCCACTGGCGAGGTCGACAACGAAGCTCAATCTCCACCCCCGAGGTACTCGAGGATAGCCTCCTTCGCCTCCATGATATCGTGGGTCTTGGGAAATCCGATGTCGGAAAGCGCCAAAGAGATCTGGGCCACCTGAGGGGGGATTATCGATGCCCTTCTGAGGGTTGCCTCATCGGTCAGAATGGAGCGAGCGTCCCCATCGGCGATTAATCCGCCCCTTCTCATGAGCACAATCCTCTGTCCACATAGAGACGCGAACTCCACGTCGTGGGTTGTCAGTACGATCGTTTTCCCCCTTCTTTGAAGGCCGAGCAGGAGTCGGAGTAGCCTCTTCTTTTGCCTATGATCCTGTCCAAGGGTCGGTTCGTCAAACAGGATGTAGTCAGGATCCCAGGCGAGTACGCTCGCCATGGCTACCCGCTTCTTCTCTCCGCCACTCAGCAGGAAGGGGGAGCGATCAAGGTAGTCCCTGAGACCAAAGAATTTCACAGCCCAGTCAACCCTTTTTTCTATCTGCTCCGCATCGAACCCGAAGTTCTCAAGGGCGAACCTGATCTCCGCATCAACGCTTTCACGGAAGAACTGGTGATCGGGATTTTGAAACACCAAACCCACCCTCCTGGCCAGGTCCGCGACATTTGTTCCTCGAGTGTTGATCCCGTCGATGAAGACATCGCCCTTGGTCGGCCTCAGTAGGCCATTGATGTGTTTTAGCAGAGTGGTTTTTCCCGCACCGTTCTCCCCCATTATGACGACGAAATCGGTCTTTCCGATCCGTAGGGAGATATTTCGTAGTGCTTCTAACCCGCTCGGGTATCTGAAGGTCAGATTCCGTATTTCAATCATCGTTCGAGCCTCGAGCGCTAGATGCGAGAGCCCTCAGGTCAGAGACCAGTGTCGATGGGTTCAGTGGGATCCTGGGCAGCAGGATCCCCTCCTTCCCCAGGATCCGATAGAGCATTATCGATTCCGGTATCTTGATGCCTGTGGTCTGGGCCTTATCATCGATGAACACATCCTCCGGGGATCCGTCAAGGACGATCTCTCCCCTGTCCATCACGATCACACGGTCGGCATACTCGGCAAGGAGTGATAGCCTGTGTTCGACGATGATGACGCTCATTGAGAGCCTCTTGTTCAGATTCACCACGACCTCGAATATCTTTTTGGCGGTTACCGGATCGACGAAGGATGTGGGTTCATCAAGGACCAGGATTTTTGGCTTCATGGCCAGGATAGACGCGATGGCCACCCTCTGCTTCTCCCCACCAGAAAGCTCGTGGGGAGCACGATAGCGCAGAGATCTCGTTCCGGTCATGCGAAGTGCCCAGTCGACCCGCCTCCTGATCTCCTTCCTCGATAGCCCAAGATTTTCCGGCCCGAAGGCGACGTCCTTCTCCACCAATAGTGTGAACAACTGATTTTCGGCGTTCTGGAATACGAAGCCCACCAACGTGGACATTTCGCTGACAGGGTGTTCTCGTGTATCCAAGCCTCCAACGGTGATCTTCCCCTGAAGTCTTCCAGGGAAGAAGTGGGGGATTAAACCGTTCATACAGCGACAGAGTGTCGTTTTTCCACATCCGCTGGGTCCGGTGAGAATCACCAGCTCCCCTTCGGGTATGGTTAGATCTACATCTTTTATTGCGGGTCTATCGGTCCCCGAGTAGGTATAAGTCACCCGGTCGAATTCGATGGTTGGCAATACGTTCTAGAAAGCTACGTGACACCTAACGATTTTAGGGTATCGCTCACCTTTTTCCGGAGCTCTTGCAACCTGCCCTTGCTTCTTTCCTCTTGTCGGGCAAGTGCCTTTATCCTAACGTTAAGAAGGTCTAGCTCTTCCGCCAGTTCCTTCTTGAGATCCTCTGGATCTCTCTTGACCAGTATGGCTCCCACGGATTTGTACACGGTCATGCCCTTGGACGATTTCTTTAGCTCCTTCAGAGCGGACTCGGTTTCTCTCAATTTAAGTTCGAGCTGCTGCTTCTGAACAACCGTCGCTTCGAGGGTCTGCTGAAGCTGTTGCAGTCTAAGAACCTCTCTCTGAGCCTCGGGTGGAAGTTTGCTTAGATCTACGCTTCTAGCGGTCACCGCGCCTCCTCAATTGTGCTACTACACATATAACAGATTCGACCCAGTGTAAATAACTGCTTAAACTGGCTCTCGCGGCGGAGATGTCCCTTGCCTTTATTTTCAACTCGAGAACCCCTCGAGCGGATCTAAGCTCGACCCTTGACCTCTTCGTGGATGGGCCGTGAACCTCGGGCATCAGCGCCTTGATGACAGGGGCTCTCGCATCTCCCAGTCTTCTTAGCCTCACTACCGCTTCTACCTCGTCGATGGGATCAACCAAGTCTACTAACCGATTTTTCCGCCATCCTGCCGGTCTCGGTGAAAGGCCTGTAGCCACCACCCGCGAATGTGTAACCACATTTCCTGCAGCGCCAGATTCCCAGTGATTCCCTTCTCACGCGCTCAGTCCTACATCTGGGGCACTCGTAATACCTTTTCAAGGTCGCCCTTATACCTGCTTCCCTTTTCCTTAGGGAAAAGCCTCCTCCCGCCGTTGGAATCTTGATTCTACGTTTTTTTACCAATGTTCATCTGCACCGTTTTGATGAGCTCCCCATACTTGCTGGTCGCGATGTCGATGGATCTCTGGATTTCCTCCGCGGTGAAGGTGCCTCCGCCCTTCAATAAGGCGCAGATGTTACCATCATCGTCTATGCCGATGTTGATGGTCGCATCGGCCGCTAGTTCCTCGTCCAGGCATGGATCAACGATCAGGTGTGAACCTATCTTCTCAACCGTTACTAGCAGGGGATGCTTCTTGAGGGGGAAGGGTTTGTAACTCGTACCGAACTCGATCTCCCCTCTCTTTAGAGAGTAGTCTCTGACCTGTGCGCTCATCAGCGCGGACAGCGTCGCTATCATACAGGAATCGGGAAGATTACCGTCCTGATTCAGTACGCCTATGTCTATGAATAGGGCGAAGGCCTTCTCTCCCTTCCTGATACAGAGTTGATTGAGGTCGACAGCCTCAGATGATCGGACCGCCCTGTCGATGACCCTCCCCAGAATGATTTCCCCTTCGGTGGGTCGTCCGGGCTTGGCGGTGGGAGACGATATCGGTAGCAATTGGGTGCTGACGATGAGCGCTCCCTCGTCTGGGGTATCGTGAAAGGGCTCTCCAACCTCCATCTTTACACCTGCGATGACCTTGGTACCCCCCATGGAAACTTCCGCCGATCCGATGGCATTCTCGATCGTACCAACTCTGATCGCGATCTCCCTGTAATCGCTCGGACCCCTACCATCGATTCGCTTGCCCTCCCCGAGAAGGTCCATTATCTGTTTCCTCCTGATCTTCGGGAGAACCTCACTCAACCTTTCCACCACCTACGGCTTCGCTCACGCGAACGTACTGATCCTTGAGAGCTTCCATCTGCTTCACGTAGATCTTCCTCGATGCCTCGAATGCCATCTCCATCCCGTGGTTGAGCTCCTCCCTCGTGAGCTTGCCGTCGAGCTGCAGTAACGTCATCTCGTTGAATTGGGGCATCATGGCGACTGCGAGATCCGCCTCTCCATAGTTGTCCTCCTCCCCACACGGGTCCAGCACGAGTTTTCCCTCAACCTTCCCGACGGCACATGAACTGACGAGGTCTCGCAGGGCGATCCCCGCATTGGCGAGTGCGACCGATCCGGCGCTTATCGCTGCGCATCGGGTTCCCGCATCGGCGTTGAGAACCTCCACATAGACCGCGATTTCGGTTCTCGGGTACTTTTCCGTGAAGATGCTCGCCTCCAGCGCCTCGCGTACGACTCTCGATAGCTCGATTTCCCTGCGAGTCGGAGCTGGCTGCTTTCTTTCCTCTGTGGAGAAGGGTAGCATGGAGTATCTACACCTGAGCAGAGCCCTGTTTGGGATCTCCTGATGTTTAGGCACCACTCCTCGCGGCCCGTATACGGCAGCGATCACCTTGGTCTTACCTTGCTCAAATAGGGTGGATCCGTCCGCCCGCTTTATGATCCCGCACTCGATCCTGACGGGTCTAAGATCGTTCGGGCCCCTTCCATCGACCCGTTTTCCTTCCTTGTCTAGCAAACCGAAAGACCTAGGCTTCATGGTAGTCTACCCAGTAGCATGGCCGAAATGCGGTCGGTCAGTCCGGATGTGTGAGCCTCCATTTCTACCTGCTTGATTGCGGAAATGGTTTGTTCCTCCTTCTTCCTACTTCTGCCCCTCACCACGATGATCCCGTTCTGACCCACCCTGATGCTGCACCCAGTTTTCTTAACAAGCATCTTGATCATAGATCCCCCTCTGCCTATAAGTCTAGGGACCTTTGCCGGGCTTATCACCACCAGTCGACCGTCCCTTACCTCTCCCAGACCACGGCCGCGGATGGTTAGCGTCGTCCCCTTGAGGGGGTCGGATCGAGTTATCCTCCCCATGACCACGGCCCCCACACCAAGCAGCTCAGACAGATCGTCCTTAGTCAGATCTATCCTCCTCCAGAAGTCCGAGGACTGAAGCTTAGCTACGTATGGAGAGTTTATTTCGAGGTCCCAAGACTGGAAGTGGGAATTCGTCACCAAACCTATCACTGCGTCGTCTACCTTGGGTATGTAGCGCCCGGAAAGGGCTATAACGGAGACTCTGTCGTCTGAGTACTCAACCAGCCCGATGTATTTCGAGTAGACGCAGTCCCCCCTCCTGTAGGTGTGCTCTCCAGCCACGAAATCCCCCTTGGCGAGCAGGGTTCCGGGGGTAACGAGCTCTCTGTTTTGGGCAAAGGTGGGCATCGTCATCTCTCCTCTCCCAATTCTCTAACCTCAACCGACCCACGAGTGACCCTACCGATCCTATCGAGGAGGTCAGCGTACAATCCAGCGGATATCTCAATTCTCAGCCTGAGGGAGCCGTCCTTCCTCCACTCCTCTTTTTCGATGGTTGCAGATGACCTGATCATCCCGTAGGTCTTACCAGCGTATTGTGGCGGTATGGTAAAGTCGGCTTTGATGCTGGTCATTTTTATGGGGATGATCGTGGAGACCGCGTCCACTGCTTTCTTGAACTGTTCCTCGGCACCGACAGATGGGTCGATGCTGAAGTGTGACTCGGCCAGTGCCTGCTCGACCTTGGATATGGTCAGCGGGAGATTCGATCGAGGATCGATGCAATTTCTGGCGATCAGCGATACGATTCTCCTCCTCTTTTCATCGATGAGCCTCCGTCTCTGCTCGGTGGTCACCCGAAGCTTTCCCTTTCTCAGGATGGTCTCTGCGATCTGGTCCACCTCCGTGGTCCCAAATGCCTTGATGAGATCGTCTTTCGGCGCTCTCATCCCCTTTTTCGCGTCCGTGTAGATGGTGTCGGAAACTAGGACCTTGGATAGGGCTACGGGCTTTCCCGTCCTAAAGCTCAGTGCCTCGTCCGGATCAACAAGGATCTCGAAGCGCAGGGACCCCAGTCGGGTAATTGAGGCAATTGTATGCGACTTCACCCATCAAAACCCCTTACTGGAGGTATTTACTGACCTCTTCCTCGGAGAGTTTACGGTAACGTTTTGTGGTGGCTTCGACCACCGCCACATCCATGTCAGAGGGTTCAAGTTTCTTCCCCGTCTCCGTGGTCTTGAGGCATTCCATCGCAAGTTTCAGGGCATCCTCGAGGCTCATGTCGAATCGATGCTTCTTCTTCAGGATCTCTCTGGCTTTGTCGGAGCCTACTCCGATGGATGCCGCCAGGTATCCCCTATACGACCCACTGGGATCGGTGGCAAATAGGCGGCTACCAGATTTATCGATTCCTCCGAAGATTATGCTCACACCATACGGCCTAACTCCCGCGTGTTGAGTGTATAATTGCATCTGGCTACCGATCCGTTTCGCAACGATCTCGGTATCGATCGGCTCATCGTAGATCAGTCTGTTGCTCTGGGAATAGATTCTCGCCTGATCCACCAATTTCTGCGCGTCGGAGCTGAGACCGGAAACGGCAGCCCCGATGTGTAGATCGATTTCAAATATCTTCCAGGAAAACTTCGGATCTACGAGCTCCCCCCCCTTTTTCTCCATGGCGGCCAAAACAACCCCTCCCTCACAATTTATCCCTATGATTGTGGCCCCTCTCTTAACCATCTCAAGGGCGTACTGTCGGGGATAAGGGCTGAGAGTCCTTAATCCCTCTCGACCTGAAAGAGCCTTCCATCGGGAGAGAAGATCGTTATTGCCCGGTCATATGCTCCCGGAACCATCAATTCTTTTCACCACCTCCAAATTCTTGACTAATAAGGGTGTCCTGAATTTAAGGTCTTTTTCAATCCGGTTTAACTACCTGCTTATCTTGATGGCGGCGTAACCAACCACGGCACTCAGGTCGCCGGTTATGTCACCAGAGGTCTGGTAGGACAGCAGACTAGCCCTTTGGGCACCCAAGCTCCTGGAGGCTGCTATGGCTGCCATGACGGGTGCCAAACCACACATGGATATCCGTTGGGATTCCACAACGCGTTGAAGGAGCTCCTCATCGAGTTTTGAGATCGCGTCGATGGCCAGGCGATCCTTCTTGTTGGCCACCTCCTGAGGCTCGTAATGGGTGAGATCGGTGGTCGCCAGTATCACCGTGTTGGTGCCCGATGCAGCCTTGGCGACCCCTCCCCCAACCTCCCGAACAGTGGTCAGGTCTTGCATCATGAAAGAGATCGGGACGAACTTGAAACTCGATCCGTAAAGATATTGGAGCATCGCGAGTTGCACCTCGATGGAGTGCTCGTAACGATGGGCGCTCGCATCGATGTCGATGATCGGGGCGAGGCGTGAAATTCTTCCTGCCATTTCGCGGTCTATCTCCACGTCGCCCAAGGGAGTTCTCCACTTGCCTTCCGCCATCATGGCCACCGAGCTACCCAATCCTGTATGATTTGGTCCCAGGGCAATCACAACATCGGGAGTTCCGTCTGTGGCCAGATCGTAATACGCGTGGGCGGCCACAGGACCCGAGTAGACGTAGCCAGCATGGGGCGAGATCAAGGCGATTACGCTCCTCACCGGGGTGGAAACCACCCTTGGCTTCTTCCCGGGGCCGAACCCGTGGGTGAAGCACCATTCGATCTGTTTCTCGAGCGAGTCCTTCGTCCCTGCGTAGAAGGTCCCGGCATGCGCCGGCCTCCTCACCTGGGATGGGCTCATTCCTCCTCGGCCTCCTTCTCGATCTTCATCTCAAAGTCATCTATCGAGAGGGGTATGTCCTCATCTCGGCCAATCTCCCCTCGCTCTCTCATTGTTTCCCTCGCTAAGAGCCAGAAGATGGTGGCAAGAGATCTGCGTCCCTTGTTGTTCACGGGCACAACAAGATCGACATTGTACGAGTTATTGTTTGTGCTACAGAGTGCAACGACGGGGATGCCCATCAACGCGGCCTCGGTTATAACCTGAAAGTCCACCTCGGGATCGACCACGAGGGCCACCTCCGGCTCGATGTGGCTGGGGAGGGAGGGATTGGAGAGGGACCCGGGAACGAATCTACCCGTGATCGGGGTTGCACCGACAACGTCACAGAATTTTTGGACCGGCTCCCAACCATACTCTCGCGCGCACACAACCGCGATCGCTGAGGGAACAAACCTCGACAGGAACCTTGCAGCCACCCTTATCCTTTCATCGATCTTCTTAACGTCCAGAATGGCAAGACCATTGGATCGAATCTTGAAGATGAAGTCTCTCATGCTCCTGTCTTTGGTCCGGGTTCCTATGTGTATACCAGAGGTCAATAGGATGTCGCGCGGTAGCAGAAGCTCTTCTTCCTCAGGAGACATACCGAACCCTCGCCATCTGTGCCTCTTCTCCTATTTCTCTCTCGATCCTTATCAGTTCGTTCATTTTGGCCACCCGCTCACCACCGATTATCCCGGACTTTATTATGGGGCAGCCCAGCGAGACGGCTAAGTGGGAAATCGCCGGATCTTCGGTCTCACCGGAGCGGTGGGAAAGTACGGCGACGAAGTCGTTCTCAAGGGCGAATCTAGCGGTCTCCATGGCCTCGGTGATGGTTCCCACCTGGTTGGGTTTGATGATGACCGCGTTTCCCGCTCGAGCTTCCACCCCCACTTCCAGTCTTTGTCTTCTTGTAACGAACAAGTCGTCCCCGCAGATGAGACAGTTCCTCGATCTCTTGGTGAGCTCGGAGAAGCTCTCATAATCATCCTCGTGGAAGGGGTCCTCAACGTAGACCAGTTCATAGTTCCTGATGAGGTCAAGGATAAAATCGAGCTGATCCTCCCCGTTTCTAACCTCTCCGTCATTTGCGTACCTGTATAGCTTTCTCTTGGGGTCCCAAAGGGAGGACGCCGCGACGTCGAGGCCGATCCCCACCCGTGTGCTCACTCTCTCCATAACGGCATTCGCCGCATTAGCCAAGACTTCTAGTGCTTCTTCGCTCGTGATCGGGGCCGACCATGCCCCCTCGTCGCTCCTGCCACCGGCAAACTTTGGTACCCGTTTAAGCAGGTCTTCTCCTGCCATCCTATGGACGAGGATGTTCACGCTGATCGCCTCGAGGAAGGATCTTGCGCCGATGGGTAGCACCAGAAACTCCTGAACGTCGGGCGCCTTGCCCATCGAATGCCTTCCGCCACCTATCACATTGCCCAGTGGGAAGGGCAATCTGAACGTAGAGGTGAGGGGGAGGGTCCGATACAGCGGTACCCCCTGAACAGCGGAAGCGGCTCTCAGGGTAGCCACCGAAACCGCATAGGCAGTGTTCCCACCAATGAGCCCGAAGTTGGGTGTGCCATCGATCTCACGAAGAGCCCTATCCACGGTTTCCTGATCCCTAACGCTGAGCCCCCTAAGTGCAGGCTCGACGAGGGAGCTCACCTTCTTCAGTGCCTCCTTGACGCCACCAGGGGGAAAATCTGCAACCTCATACTTGCCTCTGCTGGCCCCCGAGGGGGCCGAAGCACGACCCCTTGCTCCCATCTTCGTGACGACGGTTACCTCTATGGTCCACTCCCCCCTGCCATTTACGACCTCCTGGGCCAGGACCCTATCTATGGTCGCTTCTTCGGTCAAGCTACCCGAGGGCGGTTCCTTTCCCATCAAGCCGATGGCTCGGTTTGTCTGGGCGTGTGGTACCTGATGATCCTATCAATGACCGACACGTGTGTTAGAAGCATCCTTCGACAACAGTAGCGTTTGACGCCCATGTCATCGAGCACCTCTTTTGGGGGCTCCCCCCTCTTCACCCTCTTGGAGAAGTCCTCCCACTTATCGGCGATAAGGGAGCCGCAGGTAAAGCACCGAATAGGAATTATTTCCCCTCACCTCCAGATGAGATATATCTAATCGTCGGCTCACTGATAACCTTTTTCCCGAGACGATCCCTCTGGCTGAGGATCCGATCAACGGTATGATTTCTGGCGTCTCCTCCTCGCTCGGGGACCGCCGAACTTCTTGGATTCCTTGCGTCGGGAATCCCAAAAGAGGCTCTTCCCGAATCGTTCGATGTAGAGAGCCCTCAATTTTTTGTTCTTGGTCCATTTCACGAGACCCTCCGCTATGGCCATCCTCAGAGCGTCGGCCTGTCCCATGATCCCTCCACCCTGTAACCTTGCCGCGAAATCAATGCCTTTCCAGTCGTCCCCGGATAAGGAGAGCACCTCATGAATTTTGGCTCTGGGTACCTCGGGGATGGCGATGTCCAGGGGCATGTTGTTTATCCTTATGATCCCCTTCCCCGGCTTCATCAGTACTCTTGCCACGGATGTCTTTCTCTTCTTACTCACAATCAGCGGCTTTTTCCTAAGCATTCTGTCCCGTATAGCCGATTTCTTTGGCGAGCTCCCCCAAGGTGACGAACTTGCACTTGAGTCTATCGAGCCTAGCATCTTCGATCGTTCCAACCTTGACGTTCCTGAACTCCCTTGGTACTCCCACATGGACTCGGAGCAACCTCATCGCATTCCTGCCACTGCCCTTCCTATAGGGAAGCATGCCCCTGATGGTTCTCCTGACTATGCGATCAGGATGGCGTTGGTGAAAGGGCCCCCTTCTACCACCGACATCCAGGAATCCCTTCCACTTCCGGATGACCATGTCCTTTTTTCCAGAGACAACGGCCTTCTGCGCATTGATCACAACGATCTCCTCACCGAGGAGCAGGCGCTTAGCAATGGCACTGGCCATCCTCCCCAATATGAGGCCGTCTGCGTTGATGACGGTCATTTAATCATCTTTACATTGGTTCCCTTAGGGTTTAGCCTCACGAGCTCCTCGATGCCGATATGTCTCCCACCGGCCCTGTCGATCTTTAGGCGTGCGATCCGCGAGAATCCATGGGCGGCGACGGTCACCGGATGGGTTAGGGAACCGGATCCGAGGACCTTCCCCGGAACCACTATCGTGTCCCCCTCTCTCGAGAAACGGTTGATCTTGCCCACGTTCACAGCCGCTCTATGGTGCCTTGGCTTGCTCAACTGTTCGGCAAGGGAGCCCCAGATACCCACCCCTTCAACCCTGCTTTTCGTTTTCAGCACGGATATGCAGTGGGTCAATCCCGGGTCCGAGGCCTTAACACGCCTCATGCCTTCTTGATCCCCCTCTCCAGACCCTGAACCTTCTCCCTGAGAATATCCGCCGCGGTGCTAATGATCTTGCTGACGGGTAGCGCCCCTGTGCCCTCGATCTTGAACAGGAAAGCGTTCTCCTGCCACTTGACCCTTATCGCTGGAGGGTCCAGGGGGCACTTCTCCTCACAGTCGGGGCAACTCATACACTCGTATGGAGCAACCACAACCAGTTTTTCACCCCTGATCTCCAGAACATCCTTGGGGCATATTTTCACGCACTCACCACACAGGTCGCATCGTGTTTCATCGATCTCGATGGTCGGGTAATTTTTGTAGGCACAGACGTTCACCGGCTTCCATTTCGCGTGTTCCTCTCCCCGTCCCAATCTGGCATAAGCCTCGATCTTTACCCTTTGGTTCGGAGCCAGCTTCACGATTGGTACTCGATCGCTGATGGGGGCCACCCCTGGATCCTCGGACTTCAGATCGCGGGAGTAAACGGTCAGCGTCTTGTCCTCGGGAGCCATCGCATCCAGCGTCAGGGTTGCTCGACACTTGGGGCAGCCGAGGTCACTTTTGCATGTGCACTTTTCAGGGAGGACGTAGGAATCGAGGTCGGTTTTCAGGGGGATCAGGCCGAGCCTGTGCGCTAGGATCTCGTCGAAGATGGATGACTCATTCTGGATGATGAAGACATCGTCTATAGCCATAACAGGCACCTCAGCGATCATGATCCTGCGAAGGGCGTTTGAAAATGCGGCGGAGACCCCAGTCAGTAGGAGACGGGCGGATACATCGTCCAGCTCCAGTATCTTAACCTCCAATCTGGCTTCCTCAATTATGTTTCAGGGTATTAAGTCCTTCGCTTGTCATCCCAGCGAAGAGATCGGGTGTGATCGATGGGGCTTTGGCAGTGTTAAAAAGCTCCGTTTTGTCTCTTCAATGATCGATGAAAGCAGTGGTCCTCGCGGCGGGAAGGGGAGAAAGGCTCCATCCACTGACTCTAACAAGTCCCAAACCCTTGCTTCCGATCGGTGGTGTGCCGGTTATCGAGCACTTGCTGCGATCCCTGAGAGGCGCCGGGATCGATGAGGTCTTGCTCATCGTACGCTTCAAGGCCAGAGAGATTCGGGATCACCTCGGGGAGAAAAGGTTTGGTGTGAGTCTGTCCTACCGCCTCCAGGAGGATGTATTGGGCACGGCCCATGCAGCTGGGTCGGCATCGGAGTACGTGGGCGATGAGCCGTTCCTCCTGGTCTATGGTGACCTATACCTGCGAGCCACCGTTCTGGAGAGCGTTCTCGCCCGTCACCGCAGGACGGGTTCGATGTGTATGGCGGTCACCCCCTCCGGTGAGCCTGGCTCGTTTGGAGTGGTGACTTTGAGGGATCAAAGGGTCACCAGGATAGAAGAGAAGAAGTCGAGCAAGCCAGGGGATCTCGTGAATGCCGGGGTGTACGTACTCGACAGCAGGATCTTCGAGTACATCGGGAAGACGAAGAGGTCGGTTAGAGAGGAGTATGAGCTCACCGACTCTATCCAGGGACTGATCGATGGGGGTGGTGAGATCCTAGGGGTATTGATCGGGAAGAGCGATTGGATCGACATCGGTCGACCCTGGGATCTTCTCCTCGCTAATGAGATGGCCCTTGAGGCGCGGGATATGGAGGCGGAGGGAGATGTCAGTGAGAGATCCACCCTTGTCGGACCGATTGGTATAGGGGAGGGAGCCAGGGTCATGGCGGGAACCTACATCGAAGGCCCGGTGTGCATTGGCGGAGGGAGTAGCATAGGCCCCAACTGCTACATTCGGCCCCACACATCCATCGGCGAACGGGTTCGAGTGGGTAACGGATGCGAGGTAAAGAACAGCATCATCATGAGCGGCACGCACATCGCCCATCTGTCCTACGTGGGTGACAGCGTAATCGGCCGGAATTGTAACATCGGTGGCGGAACGATCGTGGCGAATGTCAGATTCGACGGTGAGCCGGTTAAAATGACGATCGGGGGTAAGGTGGTGAGCACGGGTAGGAGAAAATTCGGTGCGGTAATCGGTGATGGGGTGCAGACGGGTGTCAACGCAAGCCTCATGCCGGGCGTCAAGATCGGTCCCAGCTCCCGGATCGGCCCCGGAGTGATCGTTTACAAAGACGTCCCTCCAAACTCGGTCGTACTCCAACGCGCGAAAACCGAGAGGCGGGAGGTTCCGAGACGATGACCAAGCCGAAGAGGAGGGCGAAAAATGTCCTTCCGCACCTGATGAAGGAGATCGAGGATAGGAAGGCGACGATTCGGATCAGATCGGTAAGGACGAGCATCCCACTGGGAGAGGCGGCGGTGTCGGGTGATGCTCTACGGGGCTACGATCCAGACGTCGTAGACTTCATAAGAAGGTGTGACAGCCTCGAGCAGGCCCTTGAGATCGTGGACTTTCTCGTGAAGAAGGGAGAGCTGACTCCCGCTCATGCCGAGAAGGTTCGTGACCAGCTTAAGGTGAGGGGATTGAGAAGTTTCGGAAAGAAAAAAGAGCGGGGGTATTACTTCCGCATAACCGGGCGCTCGAGCTAACCGCTTCCCTGTCTTTCAAAGAAAAGAAAAGGTTCGGCGTATTTGAATTTGAATGGTCCCTCTGGTCGGAATAGTGGGGCGAACCAATACAGGAAAGAGTACTTTCTTCAGCGCCGCAACCCTTGTTTCTGTTCCGATCGGCGATTTTCCCTTCACCACTCGAGAACCCAATCTGGGGGTTGGGTATATCCGAACCGCCTGTGTGTGTAAGGAATTCGGGTTACAGGACAACCCTGTAAACTCGCTGTGCGTCAACGGCGAGAGGCTCATCCCCGTCGAACTCCTGGACTGTCCGGGCCTTATTCGAGGAGCGCATAAGGGCCGTGGATTAGGGAATCAGTTCCTTGATGAACTCCGAAGAGCGCAGGCGCTCATAGTGGTGTGCGATGTTGCAGGGGCAAGCGACGGGGAGGGGAGGCCCTGTGAGCCCGGTAGCCATGACCCAGTCGAGGATATCTCGATCATCGAGGAGGAGTACGATTTGTGGCTTCTTCACCTGATCGAAAAGGACTGGGGGAAAATTGTGCGGAGGATCGAGGTCTCGAGAGAGAAGCTATCGAGGCTACTATCCGAGGAATTGACGGGTTTGGGGATCAGGGAGACGCACGCCGCCCAAGCAATCAGGGATCTGGGTCTCGATGAGAGTCGCCCGGGCTCTTGGAGGGCTGATGACATTCGTAGACTCGCTGAGGGGCTAAGGAAGATCTCCAAGCCCCTTTTGGTTGCTGCAAACAAGGTGGACCTGCCAGGGACCGATGCCAACGTGGAGAAGCTTAGGGAAAGGGGCTATCTGGTGGTTCCTTGCAGCGCCGAAGGTGAGTTGATCCTCAGAAGGGCTGCCGAAAAGGAGCTCATCGAGTATCGACCGGGCGATGGGGACTTCAGAGTGAAGCGGCAGGATGCCTTGACGGTCAGGCAACGCCAAGCTCTGGATACGGTCCGATCGATTGTCAAAAAGTGGGGATCGACTGGGGTTCAGCAGGCCATCAACGCGGCCTTTTTTGGGTTATTGGATATGATCGTGGTTTATCCGGTGGAGAATGCTGCTAAACTCACCGATCACCAAGGCAACGTACTCCCCGACGCCTACCTAGTTCCGAGGGGATCCACTGCTCGAGATCTGGCGTACATGATCCACACCGATCTTGGGGAAACGTTCGTACATGCGGTAGACGCCAGATCAACGAGGAGGCTCAAGGGAGACTATGTCCTTCAGGACAGGGATGTGATCGAAATAGTGGCCGCGAAGGCGCGTTAGTTCATTTTCTCAGCCTTGATGTTTTCTTCCTCAGCGACTTCAGCGTTCCACTAACGTGTACCGATCTTACGATCGCAGGGGTGTGCGCAATCTCCTTCATGGAGGCTAGGACTGAGTGAAGCATGTGCACGGAGTCGTTGGAGCAGGAAAGTAAGGCCTGTCCGTCACTCTCGTTAAAGTCGATGATTCTCAGATTCGCTTTGCTTGCTCCATACTCCCCATAGAGCGCCAGCAGATTGGAGAATAGGCTCTTGGCGAAGTCGTCCCTTGTTGTTGGCTCGTCGGAAATCACTTCGGCGAGCAGGTATCGTTTTCTCATTTTCCTCGAGACACGATCTTCTTCACGCCGGGCATAACGAAGCCCGGACCGAGTTTCTCACGATTCCTGAGCACGATTTTCGTCGGGTTTTCGGAGACCGTTTTCAGTGCATTCTGTTTGCCCATATCGAGCAAGGAAGCGGCAAAGAACGCAAGCTCCCTGGGGGCCCTTAGCATGAGCTTGCTGGTCGCCCCACTCGACACGACGATGGGGATCCCGTACCTCTCAGCCAATCCAACCTCCCTACGGAGTTTTGAGATCAACCGAATGCGGGGCGGGCCTTGAAGGTCGATGATCTCGTTGGCATTTACCTCGAAGGCCGTTTCCCCACTAAGGGCCAGCTTGATCACCCCCGCGCTAAGCGATCGGTTTCCGGGAAAGTCGAGGATGTCGACTCTTCTGTCCCTGGCTCCGACATGCGAGACAACATCATTCGTGCAGACCACCGCCACTATTTCGTAAAGTCTCCTCATCCTCCCCAGTGCTCGGAGGAGCCTTTCCCTGGTGCCCACCGTTATGTCGATTCTGCTCACCATGTCGATCCCGAACCCTGCGCACAGCTCTCTGGCCTTTGCGATGTCTCCCCCTTTCGATCTCTCGGAGAAGGTGACGCCGATCATCGAGAAGCCCAGCCTCGATGCCATTCTCGCGATGTCAGCGAGTCCGCCTCCATCGGACGGCCTGACGTGGGCGTCAACAAATGTTCTCCTCAGTGCCTACACCCGAAACTCATTATGGCAGGGTCACGGCTTAGCCGGAGAGTGTTGTCGGATTTCCGCATCCTTCTTTATAGCCGGATGGTGAAGGTCGGTCAGGATGATCTCGTACCATTTGTGGACCCCATCATCCCAAATCCAATAGGAGCCGAGAACCCTCAGGTTCGCATATCTTTTCGCGGCCCGTTCCTCGGCGATCCTCTTCAGACCCTTTGCGGGTGTGTACTTTTTGACACCCATTTTCTTAGGCCTCCTTCCCATCTTGGGGCGGGGTTTCTCTCTCCCTCCCTTCCCTATCCTAACCCTAACGACGACGAAGCCTTGCTTGGCCTTGTACCCGAGTTCTCGAGCCCTGTCGATTCGAGTGGGCTTTTCTATTCTGATAACCGTGGGTTGCCTTCGCCACTCGATGGCCCTTTGGCGCATCAGCCCCCTTACATCTTGATCTCGTGGCTTCCTACGAACTCCGGCTAGGTGTCGGTACATTATCCTAGTTGGAAGGGAGGTAACCAAGATAAAATATAAGGTGGAAGGGTTAGAAGCGTGAGTGATAGATTCGTACACCTTCGGTCGTATCGTCGTGAACGGCAAAACCTACACCAACGATGTGATCGTCTACCCCCAATTCGTCGATGGCAGGTGGTGGAGGAAGGAGGGACACCGGTTGTGTATCGATGACATAAGGAGCATCGTTGACAGGAGACCCGAGGTACTGGTGATCGGTACTGGTCATTCGGGATTGATGAAGGTTCTCCCAGAGACAAAGGAATACGTGGAATCCAAAGGGATCGAGCTAGTAGCTCAAAAGACCACGGAAGCCTGCGATACGTACAACCGCCTTTTGAAGTCGAAACGGGTCGTGGCCGCCCTTCACCTGACCTGTTGAGGTTGCCGAATTAGTCCCTCGGTGACGAATCTCCAGGACAAGAATGTGATAAACACGCTACCTATCGTAGCGAACACGAGTATTCGCTGGATTGCCACCAGTTCCTTGGTTAACGCAAGGGCTCCCCCTATCAGAGGGCCTACGGCCCTCCCTCCCTGTACACACGTGTTCAGGAAGCCCATGGCTCTACCTCTGATCCTTGTGGGCGAGTAGTCTGAAGCCAGAGCGGTAAGTGAGGTCATGATAAAGGGGTAGACGGGCATGGCGAATAGTACCGCGACCAGTGTCGGATCCACTGTCAAGAGGAAAAGGGGAAAGTATAGGATGCCGATGGCGTTACCCAGCACAAGGAGAGGCTTTCTACCTATCCTGTCGCTCAAAGCTCCCAAGAGCCCAGAGATCACGGCCCCCGCGAGCGTGCCGGCACTCATAGATAGACCGAACAGGAATTTTGACCCCCCGATGATGTCGACGAAGTATACCGGAATGAAGGAGAAAAAAGAGGATCGTATCAAAATGGTCAGCACAGCGACGGCGCCTACAATCACCATATTCCTGTTCCTAAATACGCGAAGGTACTCTCCCAGTGAAAGGGTTACGCCCCTAAGCCGCTCCTCTTTAACTGGTAGGAAGATGAACATAGCCAAGGCGGAGAAGACAGCCCCGGTCACAAGGGCAGCACGCACCGAAATTGAATCGGAGATGTAGCCTCCTAGGATCCCCGCGATAAACCAGCCCATCGAATAGGTTGAGAGATATCTACCCACCGCCTTTCCCTTAAACTCGGTTTGCGTGACGAAAGTTTGCATGGCTATCAGCCAAGAGCTGGAGAATATTGAGGTCACAGCTAGAGTAGCTATCACCCGATAAACATCTCCAAAGGTGACAATGAGAAGGAACATGATCGTGTA
>JBHIEI010000015.1:0-26631 GCA_046760555.1 Bathyarchaeia archaeon | reverse complement strand
GTATATGACCCTCTTGTTGTGGGTGTCCCGATCCTCCTTGCTGAATCCGAGTCCCTTGCTGAGGTTTCTCCTAACCTCGTCCCCGTCAAACACCTCCACCTTGAGCCCCCTGGCCCTCAGTTCCTTCTCTACTCCCCTGGCGATCGTTGTCTTCCCCGATCCCGGTAAGCCAGTTATCCAAACAGTGAAACCCTCGCCGCTCATAATATCCCCTCGATCACCCTGCCCTCCATGTCTCCTGGCACCCGAGAACCCATGAGGTGCAGGATGGTGGGTGCGATGTCGAGAACGTCTATTTCGGTTTTCCCTCCACCAAGGTTCTCCTCAGGATCGAAAAGGATGAAGATTCCGTGCTGGGCGTGGACCGCATCGTCCGGTCCGATGTCGTTTTCGGGTAGGTAAGACGTATCGTAGCCGATCGTCCCAGCTGATCTCCAGTAAAGATCATCGAAGTACACCATCAGGTCGGATGGATTGCCGCGGCACTCGGGATACAGTTCTTCGGGTTTGAATGCTTTGGTTTCCCACTTCTCTCCGTTTGGACCCCGGACGCCCTCGAGCTCCTCTGCCAGCTCATCCCTGACGCTCTCGTAGTCCATAGGATCGATGATGCCCTTCTCCTCCCTCCCCTTAACGTTTAGGAAGATCCTGGCGAAGTAACCACCCCAGCCCCAAGCCCTCGTCCTACCCCAGTCGACGTTGCCATCGAGCTCCGAGCCCCTCTGGACCTTACCCCTAAGCCTGAGGTAGCCCTCGCTCGCGAGCCATTCGTTGATACAGAAGCAGCCCTTCATCCTCTTTGTCCCGTGATCAGATACGACGAGGACGACGGTATCCCTGCCCACGGATGAGAGGAGCTCGCCCACCTTCTCGTCTAGGTACCTGTAGTAGTCCTCGACCACATTCTGAAACCTGGAACCTGGCTTGTAGAGGTGGTGCTGCTCATCGAAGAACTTCCAAAAGGCGTGGTGCAGCCTGTCGAGCCCAATCTCGACGAACATGAAGAGGTCCCACCCCTTGGACTTTGTCAGGTGCTCTACGACCCTGAATCTCTTCTCGGTCATCTCGTAGATCTGTTTGAGGAGGCCTTCCCTGTTCTCCGTCCTGAACTTCACGTCCACGATGTAGTCGCCCACCAGGTCCTCGATCTCTCGCTTGAGGCTGCTAGGATACGTGTAATCTCTCTCCGTGCTCGGGGTCACCATCCCCGAGATCAGCCATCCCTTGATCGGCATGGGAGGGTAGCTCGGAGGGACACCGATCACGCAGGAGGTCCTTCCCTCCCCTCCCAGTATGTCCCAGATCGCTCGTTCACGGAGAAGGTGGGAGGAGGCTATCCCAAACTCGCTGTACGAGTTATCCCTTCGGTATCGGAAGCCGTACATCCCAAGCCTCCCCGGATTCTTACTCGTCGTCATGACGGCCCACGCAGGGATGGTTATCGGCGGATCGCAGCTCCTCATCCTGCCGTAGGCTCCCCTATCCATCAGCTCACCTAGATTCGGTAGCTTTTCGCGAAACCTATCGAAGACCAGCTCTGGGTCGGCGGCGTCCAAGCCGATTACCAAGGCACGCCTGGATCTCATCCCTCTCCCCCGACGAATGGGTTCCCGTACTTGAGTATCGCATCGGCCACCTCTGGCCTCATCAGCTCCTCCGATGGTCTCCGTCCCTTCTCCAGCATCTCGCGGATCCCCGTTCCGCTGAAGTAAACTCGGTGTTCGTTTCCATGGGGGCACGTCCTCTCGTTCTCGACACCGCCGCATTTCCGACAGTGGAAGAAAGATCGGAAGAAGATGGGTGTAACCCCGAGATCGGGGAACTCGTCGAATATCTCTTGGGCCTCATAGGGTCCATAGTATTTCCCCACTCCGGCGTGATCCCTCCCGACTATGAAGTGGGTGCAGCCGAAGTTCTTCCGAACGATGGCGTGAAAGATGGCCTCTCGAGGACCAGCGTACCTCATCTCCGTCTCGAGAACCGCCAGAACGGCGTTGTCCTTCAGGTAGTAGTTGCCGATCAAGGTCTCGTAGGCGTCAAGAATGACCTCGTCCCTGAAGTCTCCCTCCTTCTTTCTCCCGACTATCGGGTTTACGAAGATACCGTCGACGAACGATAGGGCCGTCTTCTGAATGTATTCGTGACCTAGGTGGGGCACGTTTCTCGTCTGAAACCCCGCCACCGTCCTCCAGCCCTTCTCCTTGAAGAGCACCCTGGTCTCGAGGGGGGTCAGGGAGTACCTCTCGAAGGGGCCTCTCTCGGCTTTCAATAGGTCAATTTTCCCTCCGATCAGGACATCCTTCATCTTGTAGACGCCCGCTACACCCGGATGGCTCGGATCATCGGTCCCGAAAACCCGTTTAGCCAAGTGCCTCTTGTTGTAGGAGTAGATGTCCTCCACTCTAATCAGGGCCATGGGCTCCGCGTCTGCGTCTCCAACCGCTAGGGCGACGTCGTCCCCCTCCTTGACCCTCTCGACGTCCCGATGGGACGCATCCAGGACTATGGGAATGGGCCAGGGGAGATCATTCGTCAGCCTCATCTGATGCAACACGGCATCGAAGTCCTCTTCAACCAAGAAGCCCTCCAAGGGGCTGAATACCCCTTTGGCCACGTTTTCCACGTCCTTTCCGAGCTCCTTGCTGATCCTCAGTCTGGGGAGAAGCCTCGCCTCCTCCATGGTCCTCCTCTTTCTCCTTCCCCGCAGGACCCTGTCAACGAGCCTTCCTCCATGCGGTATAGACAAGGCGATCCCATCAAAGGTAGCCGAGGGCCCTAAGCTTCTCCTTAACCCTCTCCTCGTCCTCCTCTGTGAAGGGCTTTTCCATCTTCTCCTCCTTCGCGATGATCTCCCGAAGCACGTAGGCCACGAAACCCGAGACCGAGGTGAAACCGGTGTCCCTTATCCTCTGCTCGATCCGTTTGAACAGGGAGGTCGGTATCGACACAGAAGTGAACCTCCCCTCGAGCCGTCTGATCACCTCCTCCCGTTTCTTGGGCGGCTTAATTATGGAGAGAACGGGGACTCCCTTGACCTCATCGCGAGACGTGAACGCGCAAACGATAAGGTCGGTTTTCCCTGGATCGTAACCATGCCTCTCGAAATCTTCTCCGATGAGCTCTAGCTCCACCTCTTGGGCGTTCCCCATCTCGTCCCTGAGCGTGAAGTCGGGAAAGCCCCTCTCCCTCTTCCTCAAGATCTCCTTGAACCCGAACCTCTCGATGTTTCTCTCGAACCACTCCTTGAACTCCTCCTTGCTACGGAACGGAATACTCGATGTGAACACTTCGATCAGATCACCCAGGAGCTCGTTGTAGGACACGTCCCTGTAGGAGCTGAGGACCTTCAGTCTCCTTCTAAGGTCCTCGGAGATCTGGATGGTCGTTAATCTAGCCATAATTTTATTGAAATTATTAGATTCTATAAAAAACTTGACGTTATGAGTTTGGTTCTTTAGATGCTCACCGTTGTGCCCTCTCCTATGATGAGCTTGCACCCCTTCGGAAGGTTTTTGTCCGCCGAGACTATTCGCGAGCTCCTCCCTATAAGGCTGTCTACGATCCTGCGGTTGCAGTCGATGACGGAATCGCCGACGATGATCGTGTTCTCTATCTCGGCACCCTGGATGACTACGTTGTCACCGATCGAGGTGAAGGGCCCCACGAACGTATTGGGTCCTATATCACAGTTCTCCCCTATGATCACCGGACCCCTCACGGTGGCCTCCCTCCGAACCGTCGAGCCGCTACCTATGCGTACCCTGCCCGATACCATCGCGCCCTCCTCAACTCGGCCCCTGTTTAGCGGCTCCAGCTCAGACAGGACCAGCTGGTTCGCCTCGAGTATATCCTCGGGTCGACCCGTATCCTTCCACCAACCCGATACCTTTCTGTAACCGACCTCTCGACCCGAGTCCATGACCCTCTGTATCGCCTCCGTGATCTCTATCTCTCCCCGCCAGGAGGGCTTCAGCTCCCGGATCATCTCGAATATCCCCGACCTGAAGAAGTAGATCCCCACAAGGGCGTACTCGCTCGGCGGGGTCTTGGGCTTTTCTATCAACCCGACCAGCCTGTCCCCCTCAAACCTTGCCACACCGAACTGTTGGGGATTATCGACTCTGGTCAGTAGGACCATCGCGTAGTAGTCTGAGCCCGTGAAGTCTTTGACGAAGCCGTTTATCCCCCCCTTCAGTATGTTGTCCCCCAGATAGACGACGAAGTCCTCTCCGCCTACGAAGCCCTCGCACAGACCAACGGCATGGGCGATTCCCCGGGGGGCCCCTTGCTCGAGGTAGGTCAGCTTTACCCCGAACTTCCCTCCGTTCCCATAGTACTCGATGACCTTCTCCGGAGCTACATCCCCCAGAATTATCGCTATATCCGTGATCCCCGCATCCCTGAGGTCCTCCAGGGCGTACTGTGAGGTGGGTTTATTGGCGATGGGTATCAACTGCTTGGGACCAGTATGCGTTAGCGGTCTAAGCCTTGTTCCACGACCCCCATGGAGGATTATACCCTTCACGCTGACACTGTCATCAGTTTTTCAGTTCCTTTAAGGCTTTTGCGCCTGCCCCAGCATCGTCTCCAAGCCCTCCTTGATGCCCAAGAGTCTGACACCCAGGTCCCTCTCGGCTTTTTTCACATTCAGAGAGGAGTCCTCTGGCCTTCTCGCAATCCAAGCCTTGAGATCCTTCATCTTGATAGGGGTGATGAGATGCTCATCGAGTCCGAATATCCTCGCTATTCGAAGGGCGAAAGAGTACCGGTCTATCCTCTCGGCTCCTGCCGTGTGAAGTATCCCCCGCACGTCCCTCTCCACGATCCGCTCCAGCACCTCCGCCAGATTGTCGGCGAGGGTGGGGGAGTTGTAGTGGTCGTCGACAACGCTTATCGGTTTGCCCTCTCTCAGGGATCCGATAACCCAGGTCACGTAATTCGGCTTCCAAGGGTGCCACCCGTACAGGACGCTGGACCGCGCGATGAGGTGGTCGGGGCAGAGGGTTCTGACGTGGTTCTCACCCTCCAGCTTCGTCAGACCATAGTAGCTTATCGGATTGGGCTCGTCCTCCTCGGTGTACATACCCCTCTTCCCGTCGAAGACGTAGTCGGTTGACAGGTAGATCACCTTCGCGTTCACCCGAGCGCAGGCCTCGGCGATGTTCCTAGTACCCTCGGCGTTTATCGCCCAGGCCTCTTTCCTATTCGTCTCGCAGCGATCGACATTGGTTTGAGCGGCGGTGTGGATCACCACATCGGGTTTCAATCGCCCGATCAGGCCGAACACACCGGATCTATCGCTCACGTCGAGCCTCAATGAGTCGGGGAAGAAGGGCCTCCCGAGGTACGTGTGTGTGACCTCGTACCGCCCCCCCTTAATCAGCCGATCGGCGAGCTTGCTACCCAGAAGACCGCTTCCGCCCGTGATCAGGATTTTTTCCAAGGCAGGGCGACCTTCATGAACTGATCTGAAAGTGGCTTCCACCACGCCTCGTTGTGGAGGTACCAGTCGACGGTCTTCTTGAGCCCCTCCTCGAAGGGCGTGGCGGGTTCCCAGCCCAGGATCCGCTTCGCCTTCTCATAGCTACCGACGAGTCTCCTCACGTGACCGGGTCTATCCTCAACGTGTCTGATGAGATCGCTCGGCTTACCGATGTGATCGAGTATCATGTGGGCGATGTCGATGACCTTTTCATCCTTCCCGGTGGCAACGTTGATGACCTCTCCCTTCTTATCCACCTTACCCGCCCTGTCCACCGCCTCGCAGAAATCGAACACGTAGGTGTAGTCCCTCGAGTACTGACCGTCCCCGTACACCGGGAGGAATTGGTCGTGTAGGGCTCTGAGGATGAAGAACGGGATGAGTTTCTCTGGAAATTGCCTTGGACCGAAGTTGTTGAAGGGGCGGAGGATGAGTATCGGCATCCCGTACGTCTGATAGTAGGAGAAGCATAACCTGTCACCGGCAACCTTCGTGGCGGCATAGGGGCTTTGACAATTCAGGGGATGGCTCTCATCCATGGGCACGGTCATCGCCGTGCCGTAGACCTCTGAGCTCGATATGAAGATGAGCCTCTCCGTGTCCATCTTTCTCGCGGCCTCGAGGAGATTGAAGGTCCCGACCACGTTCGATTCTATGAAGGGTTTTGGATCGGCGATCGACCGATTGATGTGGGTTTCGGCTCCGAAGTGGAAGACAGCGTCCACCCCTTCCAGGGCCTCGTCGATCGCCTTCCGATCCCTCAGGTCCCTTACGAGGGTGGTCACCTTTCCCCCTATGCCCTCCAGATTCTCCCTGCGCCCCGAGTACGAGAGAGCATCGAAGACCACGACCTCATCCCCGGGGTGGTTCTCCACAAGATACCAAACGAAGTCGCTACCCATGAAGCCCAATCCACCTGTAACAAGCAGCCTAGACATTCGTGTCCCTCGATTCTATAGCTTCAATCGCTATCTTTTTAATTGTTTTACATAACACGATGAGTTATCAATGTAATAGATCTAGTAACAAACCATAGATCGGATATTTTGATAGATATGATTGAAGAATAATAGATTTTCACTAAAGTTTATTAAATAACAAACAGAATATCCTATTCGATGGTAACTTATGAGGAGTTAGCTAAAATAAAGGTCGTTGGTCCTAGAGCCGTACAGATTAAGGAGTTACTGAAGGATAAACCGATGAATGTTGATGAAATCTCCGCGAATCTGGGGATAACCAAGGCAGCAATACGTCCATATCTAAGAGATATCGTTGCAAAGGATGAGGATATCGGTAAAGTAAGGATCGGTAGAAAGGTTTACTATTATTCAGAGTCGATCCTTCGGAGATTCAAAGAAAGGTAGTTTTAGCTAACGCTTTTTGGTAGGTAGGTACTACTCTCCAACAGCTACTTCGTTCGGCTGATGGTTACCCTCGTTTTTTGGTGGCGCCACGTTTAACGCCGGCTCTCCCCAGCTCGACGTGCGCCCGGACGAGGTGACCCGCGGCCAGCGCTGAGAGCAACGAGAGCTCCCCCGCCAAGACGGCGCAGGAGACCACCTCTGCGAACTTCTTGGCATTCCGTCCCGGTGGTTCTCCGCCCCCCTGGCAGCCCAGGATCTGTAGGGCCTCGCGCTGCGTGGGGAGTCGTGTACCCCCGCCCACCGTGCCCACCTCTAGGGAGGGAAGGGTCACCGTTACGTAGAGGTCTCCATCGACCACCTCAGCGGTCGTGATCCCCATACTTGATTCAACGACTTGTGCCGCGTCCTGCCCGGTGGCTATGTACATGGCGGCAATGATGTTCGCAAAATGGGCGTTGAAACCAAGGGCACCGGCAAGGGCCGATCCCACGTAGTTCTTTCTCCAGTTTACCTCTACTACGGCCTCGGGAGTCGTTTTGAGGGTGTCAAGGGCCACTTCTCGCTTCACTACGGCCTCGGAGACCAAGCTCTTGCCCCGACCCTGGATGAGATTCATAGCCGACGGCTTCTTGTCAACACAAAGGTTGCCGCTGACACTGACGAGCTTGGCGTCGGGGAACTCTCTTTCTATGAGCATACACGCCTCCCCGCTGGCGATGGTGGCCATGTTCATGCCCATGGCGTCACCGGTTGAGTAGATCATACGGAGGAATACGTTGCTACCCACCACGTATGGATCGATTCTCAGTAGCCTTCCATGTCTGGTCGTGCTCTCCGCGGCTTCCTTCACCTTACCGAAGTTCTCTCTAACCCATTCAGACAGCCTGTACGCATGCCGAGCCGATGGGGTCTTTAGTAGCGGAGCACGAACCATCCCGTCGCGAATTATCTTCGGACGAGCCGCTCCGGACTGGGCGATCGCCGAGCACCCCCTATTCACAGATGCCACGAGAGCCCCCTCGGTGGTGCACAGCGGGATGTAGAAATCGCCTTTGGCGTAATCGCCGTCGATGGGGAGCGGACCCGCGATACCCATGGGGATCTGGCACACCCCGATCGGATTCTCGATGTTCCGACGGAGGAGCTCGTTGAAGTCGATCGAGTAGTGTCCGATGTTGCTCAGCGAGCTCTCCGCTCTGACTTCCATCGCCCTCCTTCTCACCTCCGCTGCGGCATTGGCATCCTTGTCCACGTACTCCTCGACCCTGTAGGGCTTTATGTCCCCTCGCAGGAGCCTCCTCGCCAGCCTGTCCACATCGTGCTCCGCCTCGGTCATTTCAAAACCCCCTTGGAGATCGCGTAGAAATCGTGATCCACATAAGACTTGTTCCTGATCTGCTCCTCGACCGTGATCCCGCCCACCTCCTCGATGGCATCCTCGGTCATGATGCTCATGGCATCCGATCCAGCTCCTGATCCATAGGACACGGCCAGTATCCTCTCGTTGCTCTTTGCGACATCCAGTATCGAGGCGAGGCCTATCAACGTGCATGCGGCGTATGTATTCCCTATCCATCGAACCACCAGTCCTTGCTTGATCTTGTCCATCTCCAAACCGAGCTTTTTCGCTGCCTGAATGGGGAACTTCGAGTTTGGCGAGTGGAATACGGCGTAGTCGAAGTCCGAGGTTCTGAGACCCAGGTCATCCATCAGGTTCCTGGCCGCGTTGACGACGTGTCTGAAGTAGCCGGGCTCTCCGGTGAATCGTCCACCGTGCTTGGGGTACTCTTCGCCCTCCATCCTCCAGAAGTCTGGGGTGTCGGACATGTAGGTGGTGTATCCTTCGATGCTTGCGATGACGTTGGACTTCCCGAAGAGCAACGCGCACCCCCCCTCCCCGACGCTGAAATAGAGCTCGTCCCCCGGTTCGGCCTGAGCCCTGTCCGCACCGATGACCATCGAGTACCTCGTCTCGTTGGAGTTCACGGCGTTGAGGGCGTCGGGTATCTGATCCGTCGCAGCCTTACAGGCGAACTCCGACGTTCTCCCCCTGACCCCGTGACTCGTGCCTATCGCCATGGATATGGTGGTGACGGCGGACTTGACGGCGTAGGGCGGCGATTCCGTTCCCAAGGCGACGAATCCCACATCGTCGGGGTTCACATCGGCGAGCCCGAGTGCCCTCTTGGCGGCCTCAACCGAGAACGTGATGGTGTCCTCGTCGAGATTGCCGACGCTCTTCTCCTCTATGCCCAGACCCTTCTTGTACACATCCGGGTCCCTACCGAAGGCTCGGCACAGCTCCTCGACCTTCACCCTGAACTTGGGGATGTACGATCCGTAGCCGACGATCCCGGCCTTGCCCGAAATCCTCCTCTCCCTCTTGGTTTCCCTCGCCTTGATCGACCAGCCGTCCATGGGCTTGAATATCAGTCCGTACTCTATGACCTCCGATGTCCGGACCCTCCGAAACGTTGGCTCCACCTCCAGTCCGATCAGACCCATTACGTCGTCCGCCTCCAGGTCGGTGATCCTGGTGGGGATTCTGCAGCCGTTCACCTCGACGACGGCGATCGTCTCTGGTCTCTTTAGTCTCAGGATGCTCGCGCTGAGGATCTTCCCCGGAGCATCGAGCGGGGCTGGCTCGAGCCTCCCCTTTCTCCCGCACCCGGGACAGAACGATCTCTCCGGGAAGAAGGTGCGCCCACAGCTCGTGCATCTGCTTCCCTTCAGGAGGTACCTCGTAGTCGATTCCCTGGAGATCTTGGGCAGCATCTCAAACACCCAGGATGGTCACCGAGCAGCTGCCGCCGGAGCCACCTATGTTATGGGCCAAGCCATACTTGGACTCGATCTCGGTGGGTACGCAACCTGTCAGCTGCCTACACAGCTCGTACACCTGTGTTATCCCCGTGGCTCCCACGGGATGTCCATCTCCCAGCAGCCCTCCCCTCAGGTTTGTGACGAACTCGTTCCCGCTGTAGCTGTAGATAACCTGTTTACCCTTACCGGAGGATTCGACGGACTCCTCGACGACCTTTCCCGCTGATCCCCTCCTTATCAGCCCCGTATCCTCGAGGGTTATGATCTCCTCGATCGTGAAGCAGTCGTGCAGCTCGACAAAGCCGATGTCCGATGGCTTGACCCCGGCCTCAGCGAAAGCCTCCTTCGAGGCGTCCACGATCGACCTCATCGAGGTGAGGTCCTCTCGGCAGTACCAGCCGGATGTATCCGTTGCCGATCCCATCCCCTTCACGTAGACCGGTTCGTCCGTGTAATCCTTGGCCAGCTCGGGCTTACAGAGGATCACCGCGCAGGCCCCATCCGTGATCGGGGAGCAGTCGAGTAACCTGATCGGGTCTGCGACGGGCCTGGAGTTGATGACATCCTCGATCCCGACCTCAAACCTGAACTGGGCGTTCGGGTTCGATTTGGCGTGCCTCTGGTCTTTGACCCTTACCGCGGCTATCTGCTCTCGCGTGGTCCCGTGCTCGTACATGTGGCGCATCATTATGTTCGCGTACATGCCGGCAAAGGTGAAGCCATAGAATCTCTCCCACGGGTCTAGAGCGGTGGCCAGGCAGTCCGAGATCGCATCGTAGCTGTCGGTCATCTTCTCCACCCCACCGACGCAGACGATGTCGTACTTTCCCGACCTGATGGCGAGGCAGGCCTGCTGGAAAGCCAGCCCGCTGGAGGCACAGGCGCTCTCGATCCTCACTATGTTCGCGTGGGTACCAAGCATCTGACAGAGTTCGGCGGCCACCAGGCTCTGGTTGACGGCGATCTCCTGCATGAATACACCGACGTAGAAGGCCTGGATGTCCCTCCTCTCCAGACCGGCGCTCTCAAGCGCCTTCAATCCCGCGCTCAGTATCAGGTCCTCAAGGGATCGGTCCCAGAGTTCTCCGAACCGGGTCCTTCCCCCACCAATAATCGCTGCGTACTCCAACTTGCTTTAGTTTCCCTCCGACGCCTTTTAAACCTTTTCGACTAATGGCGAACTAAGATTTGGCGATCAACGATTTCAGCGGACTTTGAGGACGCCTCTCGTAAACAGCTGTAGCAGGGTGAAGGCGAATATGCTGTACCTGAGGAGGCCGAACAGTATCTTGAACGACGCCACTCCCCCAACCTGTATGACCCCGGGGGGGGAGAGCGAATACTCCAGAAGGACGGTACCCTGGAGGAGGTAGCTAACCGCCCCTGCTCTGTGGATCCGGTTGCCATAGGAGTACAGCAGCAGGGGGATGACGAAGAGCTCGTACTGGGGACTCCATCCGATGTTCCAGAGGAAGAAGGCTAGGAAAACGTAGGTTACCCATCCGATTATCTCCTCGCTCTCCCTAACGCTCGCGAGCAGGAGGGGGGAGAGCATGAGGGCGAAGCCAAGGAGGCTGGTCACATTCCACCACCGTGTCGGTTGGGGGGGAATCGGAGTGGTGAGCGTGTTGGGGTTTGGGGTTATCCCCCAGAAGAGCCATCCCGAGTTGGAGGCGAAGTAGTCCCGATAGTAGGGCTGATCGAAGCTGAAGGGTGCGTCGATAGCGGCTAGCACGTAGCTGTATAGCGTCTCCCAAGGAGGTCTCCCGCTTTGCCAGTGGTACGTACTCACGAAGATGGGTGGATTCGCGATCGCGAAGGGGAGGAGGATGACGGAGGTTAGCATCAGGGAGGTGATAGCGAAGCGGATCCTCCGCCTGCCCTTGAACAGCCTTAGACCCACGATGAGTAGGGAGGCTGGGAAGAGCTTGACGGCCGTTCCGATGCCGATCACCACTGCGGATCCGATGAGCTTTCTTCTGATGAGTAGGTACAACCCCAGAACAGTCAGAAAGACGGGAAAGGGATCGTAGACGAAGTTGGTGAGGAGACCGTAAAGGTAGGGGGCGAAGGAGAACGTGAAGTACATGGATGCCAGAAACGCGATCCGCTCACCGGCCAGTTCCCTCCCTATCAGGTAGATCGTCAGGAGTGTCAGGACATCTGGGATGATGTGCAGAAAGATCTTCCACAGCATCCAGAACAGCATGTCCCTCCAGGGTCCTAGACTGGCGAGGGAGAACAGAAGGTGATAGATCAGATTTGCTCCCTGGGGATAGGGTGTCCACACGTTGGTCAAGCCCTTTTCCCTGAAGAGCTCACAGAACTCGATGGTCCACCTCATGATGTCGTCTCCGGGAGCCCACGTCCACATGGCGGTCTCGTAGATCACGAAGGCGTGTAGGAAGGCGTTGAAAACGAGTAATACTACGAAGGCGTCCCGATAGGTTAGTCTCAGACCTTCGTTTGGCTCATCCATGCCCAGTTCAGGCTCATGACGAAGATCCATAGCTGCGCGCAGAGTATGCCGACGAAGTCGGCTAGGAGGTAGTGTATGCCGTAGAACCCCCTCAGCAAGAAGTACACTCCGATGGTCAGGGCCACGCCCAGCAAACTGATGACGTTGAATTTGATGGCTCTGGAGAGTCGGCCCGGGCCGGCGAGGTCGGCGAAGGTCCAGACATCGTTGCCGATGAAATTGTAGACTATCGACACCTCGATGGCGATGAGGACCGAGACCAGATCGTAAGGAGTGATGATATTGGGGATGACCCAAACCGGTCCTAGCTCCTTAAACAACCAGGTGGTCGCTAGGGTTTCGATGTACCAGCCCTTGACGAACTCCATCAGGAAGCCGAGTATGGCTAGGTTCACGAACACCCCACTAAGCGACACGGCGACGAACTTCGAGAATCTGGCCCCCTGTCTCTCGAGGAATAGCGCCCATACAGCCGTCAGGAAGCTGCTGAGTTCGCTCAGGTTGAACTTGGATCTCCCCCTGCTCCTTTCCCTGAAGACGATGGGGACCTCCACGATTTTGTGGCGTATCCTCGATAGGATCGGCTTTGGAGCTTCGAACTCGAGCTCCTCCTCTTTCCTCTCCTTCTTGAATACTATCGGGACCTCTACGACCTTCTCCTGGATCCTCGACAGCACCTCGAGCTGGAAGTCAAACTTGATGCACTTGGTCTTGGGAAGGACCTTTTCTAGGACGTCCCTCCTGTACAGCCTAAAGCCGCTGGTGACATCCCTTGTCTCTAGACCGAGCATCATATGGGTAACCTTGCTAGCCGTCTGACTTATGGCATTCCTGAACCAGTTTCTCCCCTCTATCCTACCTCCTTGGGTGAACCTGCTCCCGACGACGACGGCGGCGTTTGTCCTCTCCATGGCCTCGAGGAATCGGATGATGGATCTCGGATCATGAGAGAAATCCGCATCCATGGTCACGATGAGATCGCCGTCGCTTGCCGCAAAACCATCCTTGATCGCCCCGCCGATGCCCCCCCTCTCCTCCCTTAACACGACCTTTAAATTGGGATATCTCGACTTGTGTTCCATGGCAACTTTCCATGTGCCATCTGGGCTGTGATCATCGACGATCACTATTTCGTGGCTTCGGTCTCCCATCACACGGCTTATCCTGGGAAGCAGAGCCGAAACGTTATCCCTCTCGTTGTAGGTGGGGATGATGATCGATACCTTATCCACGGGTCACCTCCAAAAAACAGATGAGCGATGAGGTTTCAATAGCGGATTTCCCCAGCATCGCTCCAGAATCGGCATGGAAGTCGATTGTTTTGTCTGAAAGGCGTATAAAAACGTTTCCAAGGGCGTGGACTCGTTGGGAAAAGTTTCGACGAAAAATGGTAAAGATCTGGGATGGGATCACTGAATCTGTAGATAAATAGCCATTTTCGTCGAAAATTCCCATTTTGATTTCCCATCGGCAAGACGAAAATCCTGGGATGGGCGACGTACCTGATAAAGCACCCATATTAATGGCATACCTCTAATACTCGCGATCCAAAAGAGACTAGGACGGTAATGATACGGAGGTCGTCAGCCATCGCATCGTCTAAGGGGCGTTCAGGCTCTCGAAAAACGAATTGGTTTCCGAGGATCAAGAGGTTGCTTCCCTATCTTCTCCTCCTCGGTATTTTCATCGTCGCGCTTGCCGTACGGTCCTTGCCCGCGAGGTGGGGCTACTATCTGGATGCCTTTGATCCATGGATACAGTACAAGGGAGCGAAGCATGTGGTCGACCACGGCTTCGGTTCATGGTTCAACTGGACGGATCAAACCCGGTGGTACCCCGAGGGGGTCAAAGTCGCGGAATGGTACCTTCTGGGGGTGCCCTTTACCGGTGCAGCCCTGTACAAGCTCACCAGCCTCCTTTTGCAGATCGATCTCCTCGCGTTCCTCGTGGTTTTACCCGTCGTTTTGGGTGGGCTCGCATGCCTGGCGGTGTTCCTCTACGCGAGGGACGTGGGAGATGAATGGACCGGGTTGATTGCCTCATTCTTCATGGCGTTCTACCTACCCTTCGTCCAGAGGACGCGTTGGGGTTTCTTCGACAACGAGGCCCTAAGCATTCTACTCATAGTCCTTTTCTCCTTCCTCTTTCTCAGGTCGATCAGGCAGGAGAGGATACTCCACTCGGTGGCCTATAGCGCCCTCGCATCGCTTTCCCTGGTCTGGTTAGTAGCCACTTGGGGAGGGGCGAGGTTCATCCTGTCCTTTTTCCCCCTTTTCGTCTTCGTCTCTTTTATACTGGACAAGTATAGTCCCAAGCTCCTGCTGTCGTATGGAATCGCCTTCTTCAGCGTGTTCGGAGCCATGGCAGCTCTACCCAAGCCGACGCTGTCGCTAGGAGAGCTGCACTCTATCCTTTTGATTTCGGGCCTCCTGCTCCTTCTTCTAGCAGAGGGGGATAGGAGGGGGATCCTACGGCTGAGCCGGATCCGCATTCTGGTCCTCTCTGCGGTGCTCGCCGCGGGGATCTTTGTGGCTTCGTTCTCTTTGGGCGAGTACCCAGTCTATGGGAAGTTTCTGGCGGCCCTCAGCACCGCTCAGAAGGAGGGGATGCCCCTCGTCGCCTCCGTGGCGGAGAATAAGACCTTCGGTGCCGACGACTTCCTGCCGAACATAGGCGGTTTGATGCTTCCCCTCTTGATCGGCTTCCCCCATCTGATCCTCAAGGTCTACCGACGTGAGGAGACAAGCGAGGATACGTACCTATTGCTCTTCGGCACCTTTTCGATGTACTTCGCCCTCTCCATGGTGAGGCTCTTCGTTTTGGCGGCTATGGCCATATGCACCATATCGGCGATCGGGATACGGGTTATGGCAAGACCGATAGTCGGCTATCTTGAGGAGAGGCGAAGGCTAAGGAGGAAAAGGAGGTCAAGGGTCCCCTTTCCCTACGTGTTGGGTTTCGCTGTTATCCTCGTTCTGTCCGTGGTCGTTCAACCCATTAGTCCGCTTGTGGTCTCCTCCGCCGTTGACCGGCCATCCGCCATCGTCTCGTCGGGTCTGCCCTTCAGGGAGAGTGTTGATGATTGGCTGGAGACGTTGGAGTGGATCAAAACGAATACGCCCAGCGACGCCATTATCGCATCCTGGTGGGACTACGGGTACTGGATCAACGTGCTCGCAAATCGGACGACGCTCACGGACAACGGGACCCTGAACACGACCAAGATAGAGCGTATTGCTGAGGCTTTCCTTTCCCCTGAGGAGGAGGCGAGCGAGATCTTCAGGGATTTCGATGTCGACTACGTGGTCGTCTTCATAAGTTACGCTGTATGGAACGGTAGAGCCCAATTGTTGGGCTATGGGGAGGAAAATAAGTGGATCTGGATGGCGAAAATCTCGGGTTTAGATGAGACAAGGTTCGTAGATCCCTCCACGGGCCAACTGACCAGCGAGTTCTTGCTGAACACGACTCTCGGAAAAATGATGCTGTACGGGGTCAGCGAGAGGCTTGGGGTGGAACATGAGGTGATCCTCCAAAACTTCACGTTGGTACACCTATCGCCCTCAAATGGCTACGTTATGATCTACGAGGTAAAGGGTAGGAGCCAGTATTAGACATCGAGTGTAACCCGAAAGGCAGTTTGAGATCGGGGAAGAGATCGCGTTTTGTGGCCTCGACGACGAGACGAATGAATAGAGCTCGTCGCCATTACTTAGACCAGACTAAACCTCGACCTAGAGCTTGGTCCCAAGTTCCCGGAGGGTTCTCCTCACCGATTCCCTTACGAACTCGCCGACCGATGTGTAGCCTCCGTTTCCATTGTTTACCGCATCCTCTATCCGGTCGTAAAGGTCTTCCGGGATTGACACCGTCCTATATTTCTTCCTCATTTGAGTTCCTACTTTGTTTGAACCAAATATTCCACATCATTGCTATTAAAATTTGACCTGCCTCACCCCCAAATTGGGTGTAACATAACCTCTTGGTAGCGGTTGCGAAGCGATAGAGAATTTAAAGCGTTGTCCAGTAGCTAGTGAACGTGCTATCCTATGCCTATGCCCTATCGTTTCTGATCAGTTTCCTCGTATGCTTCGCCTTCATGGGTTCATACATCAGGAGGGCGCTGGACCGGGGGATCGTGGGCGTGGACGTCCACAAATCAAACAAACCGAAGGTGGCGGAGTCCGGCGGCATCGTCCTCGCGATCGGCTGTATCATGGGTTTGTTTGCCATAATACCCTTCACGCAGGGTTCAGACTCATCGCTACAGTCCATCGTCATCGCGGCTACCTCGACGATCTCCATCTGCGCACTGATCGGGTTCGTTGACGACATGCTCAGCTTACCCTGGAGGATCAAGGCGCTGACTCCCCTCATCGCCGGCGTCCCGTTGGCTGTCATGCGTATAGGCAACCCGATCATGGTGGTCCCCCTCCTTGGCGCGGTGGATTTCGGGGTCTGGTACTACGTGATGATAGCCCCTCTGGAGGTGAGCGTGTTGGTAAACACCGTAAACATGTACGCGGGTTTGAACGGGCTCGAGGCCGGGTCGTGCCTCATCGTCATGTCCGGACTCGCCTACATCGCCGCTGCAAGGGAGATCACGGCAGGCTTGGCCGTCCTGGTGCCCTGCATAGGAGGGTGTTTAGCTTTCCTCTACTATAATCGTTACCCCTCAAGGGTGTTCCCCGGAGACGTGGGAACCTTCACTCTGGGAGCGGCGATCGCCTGTGCCGCGATATTGGGGAACCTCGAAAGAGCGACGTTGGTGGCCAGCTCTCCGCTGCTGATCAACGCCATAATGGTGCTCGTCGGGGTTTTTCTGGTAAAGAGATCCCTCGATATCGAGCCAGAGGTCGATGGTAGGTTTGTCCCCACCTCATCGCTGTGGGCCTTTCAGCCTCTTCTCGTCTGGATAAAACGCATGGACGAGAGGGGGCTGACCGTTTCGCTCCTGCTGATCGTGGCAGCATCCACGATAGCCTCGCTTCTATTGTGCTTATGGTCCTGAATGGGTACATCTGGCTTGACGCTACCTCCGGCAAGCAATGCAGGTTTCTGTCGATCGTAAAGAAGAAGCTGGGCAAGCTGGGCTATGAGACCCTCCTAACCACGAGGGAGCATCCCGACACCATCCCCCTGCTGGAGAGGCTTGGGGTTGACCATCGAGTGGTTGGAAGGTACATGATCTCGTCGCTGGAGGATAAGCTGAAGGCGAGCCTAGAGAGGGAGCTCTCCCTCTTCGGCTTGCTAAGGGATCTCGGGTTGCCGTCGCTATCGATCACGGATATGAGCCCTGATCAGTGTGCGGTATCGTTTAAACTTCGGGTTCCCCTCGTTGGCACCGCTGACACGGTGCATGCCCAAATCGTTAATAGGCTCTGCATCCCCCTTATCGACGTGCTCATCGCCTCGAAGGGAGTGGCCAGGCATTTTCTCAGGTACGCCCCCAAGAAGATGGTCGCGTACAACGGCTGTGATCCCGTCGCTTGGGTCAGGGGCTTCAAGCCCAACGGATCGGTCCTGGAGGGACTCGGGCTGGCCCCTGGGGAGCCCTTTGCCTTGGCGAGGGCTATGGAGACAAGGGCAACATACTACTGGGGTGGTCCCGATCTTAGCCTAGAGTATGCGAAGAGGCTTCTGAAACATACCAAGGTCATCTACGTCCCCAGGTATCCCGACCAGATGAAGGGCGCCAAACCGGTGAAGGGTTTGATCGTCCCCAGCGGGTTCGTAGACACCCTGAGCCTAGCCGCATTCGCCAGTGTGGTCATCAGTCGGGGAACCATCGCGGGGGAGTCCTCACTCATGGGGACCCCCACGATATCCCCACGTGCCCCGAGGATAGGGTTCGATGAGCTGTATCGGTATCTCGGCCATATGGGATTTCCTCTCTATCTGTCCGAGCCGGATGAGGTCGTATCAAAGGCGGTTGACATGATAAGGTGCCAGGAGAAGTACCGAAGGGACACGAGGGTTCTTCTGGAGGGGATGCAGGACCCCTCCGACATCATCATTGACCAGGCAAAGGAGCTGCTGGAGGAAGCTTGATCAACATTCAAAGAGGCTATGTGATTCGTGTTAGAGATATGGTAAGATAATGGTCTATCTATTAGCCATCGGCTTGGACGGTGCCGACCCGGATCTCGTCAGGAGGTTTGGTATGCCGAATGTTGAGAGGAAGGTGGGACCGATCAAGCGGATAATCACCTACGAGCACAGCGCTCCATCCTGGGCCAGCTTTCTTACGGGGCTAACACCTAGGGAGCACGGGGTACAGGACTTCTTCGTTGGTGGGGCCTACACCCTCCTTCCCATGATAAAGATCGCGGTGAAGGTTGCTCACTCCCTAGGGATTCGAAAGACGGGACTAATGGGAGCCCTTAAGCGGCGATCGAGGCTCATGACCTCCTCGGACATAAAGGGTGAGAGGCTGTGGCAAAAGATCAGAGCCACCGCTGGTGTGGCCTGCATCCCCGTGATCCACCCGCCGGAGCCCATAGCGGGGTGGATGGTGGCGGGAAAGCTGGCACCGAGGGACTCGCTGTTTGCGTACCCACCGAGTCTCACGAAGGAGCTCAGGGCGATGGGGTTCGGCCCATCGCCCGAAAGAGAGGACGATCTGGACTCGCTCGTTGAGTACTTCCACACACAGAAAAGGACCTTCGGCTACCTGCTAGAGCGACATCCTGTGGATCTGGCTGTCCTCGTTGTCACCCTTCTCGACGAGGCACAGCATCTGGTTGAAGATGAGGATGAGCTCCAGGGGCTCTACACGGCGTCCGATAGGGCAGCGGCGGAGCTGATCCGCGCCGCCCGACCTCAGAAGGTAGTGGTCTTCTCGGATCACGGTGTCGTCGGACGCGGAGAGTTCCATAAACCCTTCGGCATGTTTGCTTGCAACTGGTCTGGTCCGAGCGTGGGGAGGATCGAGGACATCCACCACTTGGTCGTCGCCGCGTTCTCGGACTGGGACGAGGAGGTTAAAGGGCGGCTGAGGAGCCTCGGATATATCACCTAGACCTTACAGTAGCTAATTGCGCTTATCCGTTCGTTTGCTACTTTCTATAGTTCTAGTGCGGTCTCCGTGCTCTTAACGCCCGCTAGGGCGTTTACCTCGAGCGCGGTATCGGCGGCGGTCTTGACATCCGGTGCCTCGATGAATACCACGGCGTCGTATCTGCCGAAGGTCACGAAGGACTTTCTAACGTTGGCGACTCCCTTCAGTGCGTTCGCCACGTCCTCCAACCTGCCGGGTATGACCCTTACCAAAACACACGCGTTGACCATTTTGACACCTAGGCCTCCACCAGCGTTTCGGTCGCACGAATTCCGTCGAGCTTCAGGATGCTGAAACAGGTCTCCTTCAGCTCCTCCATGTCACCTACCTCTACATCGGCCACGATATCCCAGCGACCAAGGGTTCTGAAAGATCTCTGTACGCCACCGATTCCCTCTAGGCTCTTTATGACGTCTTCGCTTCTTCCCGCCTCGCAACATATCAGGATGCAGGCTGATACCATCAGTATAAATTCGCATTCGCCTTAATAGCAATGCTAGGCGGATCTCTTGACCTCGAAGATCACGGTGCCGCCGTCTGTGTAGGGCTCGCCAGGATCGAGGCACTGGAAGTAGGCGGTTTTCACTCCCTTCTTTGCGAGTCCCAGCTTCTCGGGCGGGATCCCCTCGTCTAGGGCAACCACGAAGGTGGACAGACATGAGAGGGCGTGGACACATACGGCATCGGTCTTTTCCAAAACGATCTTGGGCCCATCGAGGACCATCTCATCGCCCACCTTAAAGACCGGGCACCTGCCGTGGACCTCCTTGACTCTGATCAATAACGAGCGGGCGGGAAGGCTAGCTTCACCCATAGAGGATTACATCACTTCTTCGGGGGAAGGGAGATCGCTATGCCCCTCCTATCAATGCTGTAACCCACCGCCTCTCGGCTGTGGCCCACTCCCCGCATCTTTAGAACCTTAACCCTTCTCTGTAGTTTGCTGTTGTTGTCGTAGTACGCCTCCATGAGTATCACCCCGTCGGCGATGAACTCCTCGCTCCCGCTACCGATCTTACTCGTCCCCCAAGGGATGTCTACGACTACCAAGGAGGTGCAGTTCGCCCTCTGGAGGAACTTGGAGAGAAGGTGGATGAGATACCTGATCTCGATGTGCTCCTTCATCGCCATGGACATTGCCGTGAAGGAGTCGATCACGAGTCTCTTAGCCTTGGTGGCCACCACAGCCTCAAGTATCTGGTTCAGTGTCTGTTGCACACCAGCCTCGAGCCTCGTCGACATGTCCAGAACGGTGATTTTATCGGCCACCTTGGGGTCTTCGAAGTTCCAGCCGAACTGCCTCACCGTATCCAACAGGACCCTTTTGGTCTCTGCAAAGCACACGAAGACGCCGTTTTCTCCTCGCTTGGCGCCTTCGTAGATGTACTTGGCGCTGAGGATCGTCTTCCCAGCACCGGGTCCTCCAGCGACCAAGACCAGGTATCCCAACGGGATCCCGCCTCCCAGCATTCTGTCCAACCCTGCTATTCCAGAGGACAGGCGATCCATCTTATTTCTCCTCCTTAATCCTTGGCATCTGTGGGGCCCTAGGTAGTAGGTTTCGGGCTTTCAGCTCACTGATAACTAGATTCCTTAGCCACTCAGAGATCGTGAGTCCCTCCCTCTGGGCCTGTGAGAGGATGGTGCTCTTGATCTCAGGCGTAACTCGTGTAGAAACGAGCTCCTCTTTCAGACCAGATCTAGATTTAGGCACCCGCCACCCCTTTCTGTCTACACTTGTATTCCTTTGTTTTAAAAGCTTTCTTGGAGACTGTACGGCGAAAGTAAAAATATGGATGAACTACTCTTGCTTCTCCTCAGATCACTTTACCTATCGCAGATGATCATAAACCCTTTAATTGCCTTCACTGGTTAGATCAGATCCGACGTGAAAAGGGGCAGGGTGCTGGTGTCGGGTGGAGCGGGCTTCATCGGAAGCTTCACCGTGGATCAGTTGATCGAGAGGGGGTATGACGTGGTGGTTCTGGACAGCTTGGAACCCCAGGTCCACCAAGGGCGGGTCCCAGAATACTTCAACGAGAAGGCTCGACTCATCAAAGGGGATGTGACGGATGGGAGGGTTCTGGCTAGGCTGATAAGAGAGGTGGATTCCGTGATCCATTTCGCGGCTAGGGTTGGGGTGGGGCAGTCGATGTACGAAATAGAGCCCTACATCAAGACCAACGCTGGTGGAACAGCCACCATACTCGACGCCATTGTCAATCAGGAAAACAGCGTGAGTAAGCTGGTATTGGCGTCCTCGATGAGCGTGTATGGAGAGGGTAAGTACAACTGTGAGAGCTGTGGGGGAGCGATGTATCCGGGTCTGAGATCAGAGGAGCAACTCAAGCGGAGAGCCTGGGAGCCGTTGTGCCCTAACTGCGGGTCGCCACTGAAGCCTGTGCCCACGGACGAGGAATCGCCACAGATGCCCATGTCGATCTACGCGATGACGAAGCTGTACCAAGAAGAGATGTGCCTGCTGGTCGCCGAGACCTACGGTCTCCCGACCGTGGTTCTGCGCTACTTCAACGTGTACGGGCCTCGGCAGGCGTTGGCCAACCCCTACACGGGGGTGTGCGCCATTTTCAGCAACCGGATACTCAACGATCATCCACCCTACATCTTCGAGGATGGAAAACAGACGAGGGACTTCGTGAGTGTGAGAGATGTTGCCAGGGTCAACGTCGACGTCCTCGAGAGGAACTCGGCAGACTATGAGATAGTCAACATAGGATCGGGGACCCCGGTATCCATCGAGGGGGTCGCGAAGCTTCTCATAAGGATGTATGGCAAGCGAAAGATGCGGCCATTTATATCCCAGCGATACAGACGGGGGGACATAAGACACTGCTTCGCCGACATTTCGAAGGCCAAAAACCTACTGGACTTCACTCCAAAAGTCGGGATGGAGGAGGGGTTCTCCGAATTGGTGAGGTGGGGTCGCACACACGACTGGGGGGCATCCGATCTCTTCGAAAAGGCGATGGTGGAACTGGAGGGAAGGGGGCTGGCAAGCACCTAGCAGCCCTCGAGGGGTATCTGTTGGAAGCTGCGAGACTAAAGAGTTTGAAGGACGAGAGTTAGCTGTATAAGGACCGATACGAGGAATATCTTCTTCTCGGTTTTCTGGCAGAAATCGGGATCACGCCACTTGGACAGGAGCGGGAGCATGACCACGATATTGGCAAGGCAGAAGAGACCCATCAAGACCGGGCCCAGAAGACCAACGACACGCCACAGATAGGCTAGGTAAGTAAATCCAGGAATGAGGAACATGAAAGCCACTGCGAACCTTAGGGAAAATTCTGGACCCTTCAACACAGGGACTGTCATAACCCCCTTCTCCCTGTCTCCGGTCACGTCCTTTAGATCGAATATGGGAGCCATGGCAATGACGAATAAGAAGAACGAGCAGGCCGCCAGCAGTATGTGGCTTGAGATCGTTCCGAGGGCGGAGCCTCCGATGATGATAGCGAGGGCGGAGCCTATCGCGGGAACGATGATCTTCGCGTAGGTGTTCTCCTTGAGGTGTACCGATCGAGTGGAGTAGGCGTACCCGATGATGAGACAGATCGAGCAAAGCACGAAGGTCTCGACGCTCAATAGGATGCTGAGTCCCAATGCCGTGAACGCGGACAGGGAGGCGATGATCTTGGCATCCCTCTTGGTGATCTGGCCCGACGGCAACGGGCGATCTGGCACATTAAGCCTGTCCACCTCCTCGTCTTCGAGATCGTTGAAGACGTAGACGGCCGTGGCAAGCGCAAACACGGCAAGAAGAGCCATGAGGGCGGGGACAGGTGGTGGAAGGCCCTTGGAGGCTATGAAGAGCCCTAAAGCTGTGTCGATCACGTAGGAGAATACCTTGAAGTGACGGGAACGAATGAAGACACCGAGCGATCGTAGGGGACTGGTTTGGGGACCTAACAATTTCGAGCCGGCAGTGAAGATCTCTTCCTCATCTATGGTAAGAGTCTTGTGAATCGAGAACACAGATCAAGAATCTCTATTGAAAATAAGATGACACACGCTGCGAAGGTGTGCTCATTGGGTAAAAAGGCGTAAGGAATGAGATCCGTTTTACCCCAGTGGATTCCTAAACCATGAGCAATACAGCTGGCTTCAGTTTCTTCGTTACGGGATCCACCTCCAAGCCCAGCGCCTCGAGGGCTGTGGCTCCCAAGATGGGTTCATCTTCAGGATCGCCGAACACCACCGATATCCCACCCACGAAACCCTTGTACTCAACGATCGCGACGCCCACATCTCTCTCGATCATTCGCCCATCGGCTAGTCTGAACTTCCTTCTTCCTCGGGGCTCGATCTTGATATCGTTCAGCATCCCCCGGGGCACGACGGTGTATATCGCCCCCGTATCTACAAGTATTTTGATTTTTCTCCGTTTAGTTAGATCAGCAGGATTGCAGATCGCCACTTCGACACGCGTGAACCCCATGCTCACCTAATATAAAGAAGCCGCATAAAAGCACCGTCGCCTCTCACCTGAAGGTCGCCACCGATAGCCGCGCCGTTCTCGACCGGGGAACGTATGGCTTTTTAGCTCAAATCCGATCATAGGTATTGTCCTACTATTCCTTTTAAGTAGGAATATTTCTAAAAATAGGATTTGCAGGCTATAGTGAAGGTGACAAGAAGGGGTCAAACGACGATCCCTCTTGAATTTAGGAAAAAGCTCGGGATCAAGGAAGGGGACGAGCTCCTCGTGGGTCTTCACCACGAGGGAATCCTCATAAAGGTCATTCCGAGGCTCGAAAAGCTAGCCGGTGTCGATGCCAAGTCCGGAGACGTGGGGGAGGTAAAAAGGGAGATAGAAAAGCTCAGGGAGGAGTATTGAGCTGAGAGAGGTAATCGATACTAGTTTCCTGCTCGAGCACTTCTACTCTCCCGATCCAGAAGTTCAGCACACGACATCGCTGCGGATAACCAAACTCGCGAAACGTAAGGAGGGGATCATCCCGACGGTTGTGGTGGGCGAGGTCGCGAGGGTCACCTGCGAGAGGAGGGGAGTCGAGGAAGCCGACATCCGCCATGTGTCACTCCTGAGAAGCGGTATGCGAATCGTTGGGCTGACACCGGAGATAGCCAAAAGGGCTGGGCTGTTAAAATGCCGCTATAGAAATGTACCCGTCGGTGATTGCATCATCGCCTCGACCGCGATCATCGAGGGGGCTAGGGTGCTCTCCGATGATCAACACCTTGACATTATCAAAGAAGTTAAGCGTGTTTGGATCTAAAGAAACCACCGAGGTCGAGATGGCTACTGAGGCGAGGATTTCGGGGAGACAAAGGGAGTTAACGGAGCTGACCAGATAGAAATTCAAAAATTAATGATCCAAGAGCACTCGAAGATCAACGAAAAAATCGGGAGCACGTACGCTCAAGCTCTTCAAACCCTCTATCCGAGGGAAAAGAATGAAAACTCTGCCTAGGGTGTAATAGTATGGAACGGAGAACGCTATACATCCCGTTTCAGAGGGTCTTCTTTATGCTTTTCGTAGTGATTCTGACGATAGCATTATCCTTCCTATTCCTCGGTCTCATCGGCAAGGCTTTCGGATCTGTCGGTTTTGGGATTCTAGAGGTTTCACTGTTGCTGATCGCCACTCTCCTCGGTAGCTACATCAACATCCCCTTGAAGAAGATCCGAACCATCCGGCCGGTGGTGGAGCAGGAGTACGTTTCGGCCTTTGGAATAGTCTACACTGTCCCAAGGATCAGGTACGGGATCGCGACCACGCTGTTGGCGATAAACGTGGGGGGTGCCCTCATTCCGACGCTCATATCTCTGTATCTGCTTCTGAGGATGCCGAGCGTCTTGGTCTACGCTATGATCGGGGTCGCCTTCGTCACGGTGATCACTCACCTCATCGCTAGGCCCGTACACGGGGTGGGCATAGCGACTCCCGCTCTCCTTCCACCCCTCGCCGCCGCCCTCTCTTCATACCTCTTACCGTCCGTTGCCCCCTACGTCGTCGCCTACGTCTCCGGGGTCCTTGGAACACTCATAGGTGCCGACCTGTTGAACCTCAACGTGGTATCAAAACTGGGTGCTCCGGTGGTGAGCATCGGTGGGGCAGGAACCTTCGACGGCATATTTCTCAGCGGGATCATCGCTGTTCTACTGGCGTAGCCATCTCGGCAGTATCTAGCCGCCTCGTGCCGAGGACCTAATCAACCAATGCCTTTCGGTATTTTTCCCAAGATTGGAAACTTTCAAATAAATTATACCCCTTTGGGTTACTAATACTGATCCTTGCCACGTTCGACACTCGATGAGCTAAGTCTAATCAGCCGATCACTCGGGAATCCAGATTCCCTAAAGATATTCCTCACGGCCAAAGATGGTCTGAAAAGTACGGCGGTCACTCCCAGGAAATTGGGGCTGACGAAAAAGCGATACTACGATAGACTCAGAAGGCTCAGGAAAGCTGGCCTGCTAAAGAAGAGGGGCTCTGTATACGTCCATAGCCCCATCGGGGAGATGATCTCGGAGACCTTCTTCGATCGGGTAGCATGGGCACTCGAAAACAAGAAGCGATTAGACCTAATCGATGTCATCAGGGGATCCTCTCTCCTGGAGCCAAAGGAGATGGAGAAGATCACCGAGTTGGTCTTGCCTCCCTACCCCTATAAATTTGGCAAATCGGCCAGACTGCTCGACATAGTTGCTAGCTACGAAGACCTCGTCTTGGCGACGATGAGGCTGATCGGAAGTGCTAAGGGGGAGATACTCCTTGCCACGGACTACGCGGAAACTAAAGTCGCCGAATTGTGTATGAAGGCCGTCAAGCGGGGGGTGAACATAACCATCCTCGATGGAGGTCAGAAGGACGTGGTAGCTAGACTAAAGCTGGCCGAAACCCTTCTTTTCCCCTCGAAGGTTAGCTTTAACCTGTTTCGCCTCTTCTCTTCCCCACGTTTCCAGATTAGACACATGAAGTTGCCGTATAACATGCTCGTGGTGGATGGAAGGTATGCGGGGATCGAGCTTCCCAGGTCACCAACAGGTTCCTTTACTGCTGGACTGGTGCTCGAGAGCAGAGAACTATGCGAAAGGCTAAAGGCGACTTTCTTCTCGTGGTACGATAAGGCCGAGAAACATCCACTGGTGAAGCTATCTGAGAGATTGAAACCAAGAAGAGCTGCTCAGCGCTAGGATCAGGTTCTTCCACAGTTGCCCCCGCACCTTCTCAACCTCTCTAGTATGGCGGTCCTAGTCAGCCCCCTCCCCCTCGCAGCCTCTCCAGAATGGTGGAGATCTCGTCCAGGTTTAGGTCGTCCACCCTCCTCATCACGACAAGTCTCCCAAGAGCCTTCACGTACACGTAGCTTCCCTCATCCAGCCCGAGCTCCTGCCTTATGTCTATGGAGGACGGTGAGCTGTCCCTAGGGGTTA
>JBHIEI010000014.1:0-26983 GCA_046760555.1 Bathyarchaeia archaeon | reverse complement strand
TCATCGAGATATGAGAACCGATGCGATGGCCGAGGCGTTGATCGTGCAGGCGAGGGCGAGGCTAGAGCACGCGAGGGTGGCCCTGAGGGAGGGGAACTTCCCCTTCGCCATCCGGCTCTCGCAGGAGTGCGTTGAGATGTCGCTTAAGGCCATCTCCGATTGGTGGGTGTGGAGTACCCGAGAGAGCATGATGTGAGCGGCGTCCTCGGTGAGGTCGGCGACAGGTTCCCGAAGTGGATCCGAGACCGGATGCCAAGGATCGCCTCCTCGTCCACGAGGCTGGCACATATGAGAGGTCCATTTGTCTACGGTGACGAGGAAAGTCCATCCCCCCCTCAGAGCTCTTCACAAGGGAGGACGCTGAAGGGACGATAATCGATGCTGATTACTCCCTCAAGACGGCCGAAAAGTTCTACAAGTGGCACACGAGGCAGCCGAGACCAATACGCAGCTCAAGCCGTGATGTGGAACACCGGGCTTAGAAGAGAGTATGGGCTCCCGCGGATTAAAGTGCTTGAAGGTATCCCCTTTCTGGCTCCATGAGATAGCCCAGGTACTTTAAGTCCTCCAGTGTCTGATGGATCAGGTCCTCGTCCGGGATGCCAAGCTCGGCCTTTATCGCAACAACAAGCTCCTCTAGAGCAAGCCTCTTCACCCTCTGGGCCTTGATGAACCTTAGGACCAGGTCTCTTACTTCCTCGTACCTTGGCGCTCCCACAGCCTCCCCCAGGCTCAGGGGCTGAGGGTCCCTGGGGATCGGTTCTTTTTTGTGGAGAGACGCCCCTAGGTCGAAGCCCAAGCCCCTTCGCTTCAGTTCCCTCCGCTCCGCCATCACCTCTGCGTGCTCGAGGTACTCCCGCTTGGCTAGGTCGAGCAGTCCCCGGATCTTGCTGGGGACATCCATACCCGCCAGTATACCTGTCACGGCGAGCCACGGTGAACGCTTGGAGCGATACACCCCCAGCATGATGTCCTTCCCACTCATGGACTCCCTGAGCGATCCCCTGACGCCGTCCACCTTTACTGTGGTGAATAGATGGGCCGGACCTCTGAGACCCACGATGCCGCCCGTGGCCGATTCTACGTCGACCTCGGCGAACAGGCCCCTGGCCCATGAGTCCAAAACGGTGCCGGACAGATCACTGAATTCGCTGGCCCTCACCCTGAGGTTACATAGCGTGGCGAAGCCCTCGTACCCCAGAACTGTGATGATCTCGCTCTCGTCGATGCGATCCCCCTTGCTCGGAGCGTGAGCGAACCTCACTATGTCCAAAAACGTGTGCACCGTCTCCTCATTCACCGCCCGGTAGGCCTCGATGATGCCCCTCTCCGGGAAGCGAGCCGTGATCTTTTCGTTGTCGATGCAGATGAGGGACTTCAGGGGGTCCTGCCGATAAAGCAGGTCGAGCCCCTTCGCTGCGTTTACCTTCACCTTGACAGACTCGTCATCGAAGGGTAGGGTGGTGAGGGCCATGCACTCAGCCCCCAGCTCGCCAATGATCTCGGCCACCACCGGAGCCATCCCGGATCCGGTTCCTCCACCCTCTCCGAGCGTCAGCATGACGACATCGGTATCGGGGGTTAGGAGTCGCTCGATCAGTCTGGCTATGGTCGATCTCGACTCCGCGGCCGCTCCACGACCCCTCTCCCAGTCCTTGGCAGCCCCCCTCCTCGACCCTACACACAACCTGTTGTCCGCCGGGATCCGCCTATGAACGACCAGATCGGCCAGATCCGTGTTGATGGCGCATGCACTCACAGATACTCTGCTCCGATGCCCCGAGTATCTCACAAAGTCGTCAGCGATTTTTCCGCCGCAGTGTCCTAACCCTATGAGCAGAAACTTCAATTTACCACCTTACCCTCGGCTCCTTGATGCCGATTTTAAAGACTTCGCCCATCAGCACGCTCGCAAAGAAGAGAGGGATCGATGAAAGTTTTCACGACGCTTAGATTTTATCTCGGTTGCTACTTTTCTTGCTTGAGGAAAGAGACGGGATCTACGTCAATAGAGGTCCTATTGGGAACAAAAAAGAAGAGAAAGAAGAGAATAGGCAAAGGCAGGATGAAGAAGAAATCCTACAGACCGAAATGAGCTTTGGGCGTGGCAGGCAAGTCGGTGACCACGATCCTGCGATGAGTTCATGGTTATCCGCTGATCGGATCCTTTGTACCTGGACTGCAAGAGCATACTAGGCAGTACCTTCTCCGATGTAGCCGTTTGCGATGCTGGCTGAGCTCCTATCTACCGAAGAACCCCTTCACGTGGGGGCGGGTCAGATAGTAGATTATCACCGCGTTGATCAGGACGGTGAGCAGACCAGCGGGGAAGTTGAACAACCCCTGAAGGATGCCAAGCCCCGCGAAGATGAGAGCTAGGAGCCACGCCCAGCTGGCGCCGATCCACAATCCCCAGGCGAGAACAAGATTAAACGCACCCACTATGATGGAAAGCCCAGCGAGGCCGAGCGCGAGAGCCCCAGGTACAAACAGGGCCCCTAATCCGCCGAGCAGGGCTAGAACGCCGCCCAAGGCCTCAAGGACATACTTTCCAATTCGTTCGGGATGGTCCCCATGGGAGAAGACTATAAGTTCTGCTGGCTAGCATTGTAGAACTATCGGTGAGCGGATCTATGATCGAGAGGGAACCCGTGGGGCGGGTGATCGACAATTCGGCGTACGACAGCTTCACGTTCGTGGTCGAGGAGGGGAAGCATGTCCAGTTCGGAAATTATTACGTTGTGAGGCACCCAAGCAAGGAAGTGGACGTCCTGACTAGGATCATCGGTCTCAACTATCGCAACCCCGAGATGGACGTGTCGCGATACGGCCCCAGGTACGCCAAGAAGGGGCTGACGCTCCCCGCGTCCGACCAGGAGATCCTACTCGCGACGGCCGAGCCCCTCGGGTACTTCGATGGGGATAAATTCAGACCCCTCGAGGTGCCGCCACCAACCTGGACGCCGGTGTACGAGGCGAGCGAGGGGGACCTCCAGAGGTTCATCGCACCTTCAGGGAAGGGTTACTACCTTGGGGTGGGCAGGATCAGGAATACCGATGTCCCCTTCAGCCTCGACATAAACGGCTTGGTGAAGGGTCACTGCTTCATCTGCGGGATGACGAGGAGCGGCAAGAGCACGTTTCTCCTCTCCCTGGCCGAGATCGCGCGCAAGGAGCTGGATCCACCCCTACACCTCATGATCTTCGACAGGAGAGGGGAGTATGGTCCCCTGGCTGAGAAGCTCAAGGCGAAGCAGCTGCCATACACGAGCTTCCTGAAGCCCTTCTCGAAAATGGATCCCAGGGATGTTATGAGGATGCTGGGGATAGGGAAGGGGAAGCTGCAGGAATACGTCACGTCAGGCGTTGAGAAGATGCAGAGCGAGGGGGCAGAGCCCACGGTTAAGAACCTTGAGACCTACGTCTTCGGCGAGATAGAGTCGAAGGCCACCGGCGCCTATGTGTCTCGATATATCGCGACTGCCAAGGACAGCATCCGCCGATATGGATCGGGGATCGAGAAGCTGCCAAGGACGTCGAAGGATCCCGTTGCTGTGATGGGGGACCACGACCTGTCACTGGTGGACTTCTCGGTCGACACAAACATCTCCCGGCAACAGATCGTCGCCAGCGATATCGTCTCGGCGCTCCTTCGTGAGTCCATGAGCAACGACGATTTCGGGGGTATAGTGGCCATCGAGGAGATCCAGTACTTCGCACCCGAGGAGATCATGGTCAAGTACGGCGACAACTGGCGGAGAAGTCGGGATGCGATCGTCGAGGCCGTCTCTCAAGGCGGCGGATACAACCTCAGCTTCGTGATAATGACCCAGAGGCCCGCCTACGTGTCCAAGTCCGTCATCTCTCAGTGCAATACCGTGGTCAGCTTCAGGCTCATGTCTTGGAACGATCAGCAGGCGATCATCAACTACTCGGAGTACGGGTCCAAGGCGCTGGCCAAGTACCTCTCCGGGCTCGCCGATCATGAGGCCTTGGTGGCGGGGATAGCGCTGCCCTGCCGATTTCCCGTGATAGTCGAGACCAGGGTTGAGGACTATCCCAGGAAGGCGACCAAGGACGCCAAGCAGACCTTTGAGGCTATGAGGAGAGGCGGACCAGAGAAGGCCGAGGCTAAAGCGGTCGAAGAGGCAGAAAAGCCCAAAGGGTCCAGCAAGAATCCGCCATCGTGCTTCGGCAAGTCGTGGTACCAGCTGGAGGAGTGCGTAAAGTGCGATTGGGCAGATCGGTGCAAGACCGCGATGGATGAGGCCGCCGAGGCTAGGAAAACGTCCCTCAGCTTCTAGGACTCTAATCAGCCTACCAGCGTTCCGGTTCTTCCCCTTCCTCGTACCAGGGCTCCTCCACTTCCTCTTCCTCGGCTCCGCTCTTTCATCATCCTTCTCCCTTCAGCTACTTTCTCTCCCTCGCCCTCTTCTTAGAAGGGCTTCCCACCTGGCGTTGGCGTCCTGGAGATCCTATTGTCTCGCTCGTCTAATGCACCTTCCACTCGCACACCTCCCGATACCTCGGGTCACAGGATCTGCACCTGCTCGGTAGCTTTGTTGGGATCGGCTTCTGGGTTCCCTCCAGGATGCGCGATACCCTGTGGACGGTAAAGCGAACGGAGTCCCTGATGTCCGAGTCGATGGTGATCTTGAAAGCCCGCTTTCTCCTCGTCTTCAGGCTCTGGTAGTCGATCACAGCCTTGGAGGGCTTAAACCCTATCCTCTCCAGTGCCATAGCATGTGCCCCAACCTCTACAACGTCGCCTGGTGGTGGACGCCAAGGGAGGATCTTCTCACGATGCTTTCTTTCGACCACGATCGGTTGCTTTCCGTCTGTGCAGTCGGCGAAATCCGGGATCCCGACGCAATTCATTTCTGGTAACACCGATGCGAAGAGGGCAACATCCTCCCCATTGGCAAGCAGACCCTTCTTCTCCAAAGCCCAGTTCACATTCGCGTGGCTTCTCACCATCACATCTAGCACCGTGTCGTCCTCGTGTTCCCTCATGAGGGCCATTTTGGTCAGGAACTTCTTTTCCTCCTTGGTCGGCTTCTTGCCCTCCCCGGTGGGCGGTCTCGTAAACGCCTCGACTCGTCTCCTGCAGAGGATCTGAGCCGGGCAGTACCAATACCGAGCCAGGTCCTCGATCTGTATGGCGTGACTCGCGAACCCCATCCAATTGATCCCCTCCAGGTTCGCCCCATCGGTAACCCTCGTTATTCTAAATGGCACTTCGGCCCCTCGCCAGCGTCGGTAAAATCCCCATGCGACCAGGGCGATGAGTATGAGGATCAGTGATGCGATGGTTATGACCGTGGCGTTGATTGGGTTTGCCGTTTCTCTCTAACATATGATTCCAAACACCCAATTATCAACTTGAGTTCAAGACGAGATCTTCAAGCCAACATTGTATATGTCGAAAAAGCCTCGAATGCGCAGCCTTATAAAGAGAGCCAGATTCTTCGGCGATGAGCCGACAAGGGGGTGGCGGGTCACGAGCCAACGGGCAGGACATAAGTGGCGCCGTATCCTTTGGTCTTTTCCTTGTACTCGTGGGCGCGATCTTTCTGACCACACCAAATCTGCCAAGAGAGATCATCGGCTTCTTTATGGACATAAGTTTCGTGCCTGGTGGAGGGTTCATCTTCCTAGCCCCGAGATCGACCCATCCCGAGCTCTACAGCGCTCTGCAGCTGTTCTGCTATGGGCTTGCGATCGTCTCAGCTGTTGTTTTAGCCCTGAGGCTTTACGTTGGATCCCCACCCGGGAAGAAGGCTGAGTCCGTCTCGGGGATCATCCTATGGTTGGGTACTGGTTTCCTTGCGGGTATGTTGCTATCCGAAGCCATCGGATGGTTCGCCTTTGTCGGAGGGTTCTTCGTCTTTTTGGGGATATCGATCATCGCTAGGGTCCCGGTAGAGGCGTTTCTCAGACCCTAGTTCAATTCTAATATAGCGCAGCCATTAAAGAAGGGCTACTGTAGGAGACATCTCATGCCTCAAGAACAGGTCATGCTTCTATTCGGAGCGGTTCTGATTCTCACCTACGTTGGGATAGCCCACGAAAGACTGAACAAAACCCTAGCGGCCATGCTCGGTGCCATAGCCGCTGTTGTCATCGGAATTGTCCTGGGCATCTTCTCGTATCACGACGTTTACAGCTTCATGTTCGAGGAACTGAGCGTGCTAGGAGTCATCGTCGGCACCGGGATCCTCGTGGAGGTAGTAAGCCATTCGGGACTCTTTCAACACATAGGAATCAGGATAGTAAAGACCACGAAGGGGGATGTGGCAATGCTTTTTCTCTATCTCAACCTACTCACCGTCCTTCTGGTCAGTTTCCTCACCATCGTTCCGGCGATGCTCATAGTTATCTCCCTCACCCTTGTAACCTCACGATCGTTGGATTTCGACCCAAAACCCTTTCTCATCAGCGAGGCGATCGTGGCGAACTCGGGCGCACTCACCACCCTGGCAAGTAGCATCCCTAACCTGATAATAGGCGCCGGGGCCGGGATCCCCTACGTCCAATTCCTTCTGGTATCGGCCCCATTCACCATCATCAGCTTTGGTATAGGGTACCAGCTGCTGAAGAGGGTGTACTCCGACAGGCTCAAGAGTAAAAGGGCGTATGGGGAGGAACTGGAGGCGATCATCGCTGAGTTCGATGAGTGGGCGGTTGTCAAGGACAAGGTCTTCTTCCGGAGATCGGCAGTTATCCTCGTGGCCACGATTCTCGGCTTTGTCTCAGCTCAATGGCTCGGCATAGGCCTCGACTTTGTCGCCCTGGCTGGAGCATCCGCCGCCTTGTTCCTCTCGGGCATAGACGAGGACGAGGCCATTAGGGCGATCGATTGGAGCATCGTGGTGTTCTTCGTTGGGCTCTTTACTCTCATCGGAGCGGTTGAGGCCTCGGGTCTTTTGGAGGCGATAGCCGAGGTACTGGGGAGGGGATCGGGTGGGAGCGGTTTTATCGGGGCACCCATCATCCTTTGGACTTCAGCCGCACTGTCGGGATTTGTGGACAACATCCCCCTATCGGCGACCATGGTCCCGATAGTCAAGACCATGTCCAGCGGAACGGGCATTCCGGCCGAGCCGCTGTGGTGGAGTCTAGTGCTTGGAGCTAACTTGGGTGGCAACGCCACCCCCATAGGGAGCATCAGTTGCGTATTGGCCATCCATCTGCTGAAAAGCGAAAGAAGGATCACGGTCTCCTGGCCCGAGTTCATGAAGGTGGGAGTGCCGATACTGTTGATGCAGATGCTCGTGGCTTCAGCCTATATATTTGCGTTCACCTATCTACGGCTATTCCCAGCCATACCGTAAACGATTTAAATGATCAATCAAAAGGGAAGAGCGAATCCAGGGTGTCTGTAGGGGAACCTCCCGAGAAGGCCATCGAGGAGCAAATCCGTGTCTTCGAGAGAGCGATAGCAAAGATCGAAGAGCTTGAACTGCCCGAGATAAACAGGATCCTTCTGGTCTTGGATCATTCCGACCTTGATGAGCTGGTCCTTGGCTTCGGCGGTCGTCTGGCCGAGCGTGTGAACGCGAAGGTCTTCGTCACTTATGCCTACAAAAAACCGGATCCAAGAAAGATGGGATACCTCAAGAGGCGAATTGGGGAATTGAGGAAGGCTCTCCCTAGGAAGGTCTTTCAGGCTCAGGCGGCCGGTAAGCCCTTTGAGAAGATCCTCAAGGTCGCGGAGATGAAGTCGGTCGATCTGATAATCATTCCGATACTATACCTTGAGGACAAGGAGGCCCTTCGAGGGGCTGGTATGGGCGAGACCATCGAGGCATTACTGAACAAGGTGAGGATCCCGGTTCTCGTGGTCAAGGAGACACCCAAGGACGTTGGGAAGATGGGGCAGAGCCTGATCCTTGTCGCAACCGAATACACGAAGGGGCTCCTGAGGGCTGGTGGATATGCGCTCGCCGTAGCTGAGGAGAAGGGCAAGATATACGTTCATGCGGTTTCGAAAAAGGATGTGATCGCGAAGGTCTGTGAGCTGTTGGGGGAGGAGTGTGAGGTGGTCGAGATCAAGGAAGTGACCGACACCCTATCGAAGATGCTGAGGGGCTTCATCCTCTCCCTAAAAAGGGTGGCAAAGCCCAAGGGCATCAGAATCTGGGTCAAATTCATGGTTGCTCACGATGTGGCGAAGAAGGTCATCCTGCGAGGCGAGGAGGCAGAGGCCCTCATCGTGACTGACTCCATGAGGACCCCGGAGGGTTTGTTGGGCGAATTTCCGAGGGAACTCGTGACCTTGTCAAAGAGTTCCGTGTTAGTGGTCTGATAAAGGTCCGGATTAATAGGTCCCTTTTATAAGCAAAGAAGCTTCCGCCTATGAGGTGTTCGAGCTCGAGGTTAAAGCTCCGATAGACGATCCCGAGGGTCTTGAGAAAAGGCTGAGGGTACTGGGAGCCAAACTGGTCGCCGATGAGAGCCACGTTGACGTTTACTACAACGCTCCACATCGAGACTTCGCACGTACCGATGAGGCCTTGAGGATGAGGATAAAGCGCCACCCTCGGGGGTACGTGGTTACCTACAAGAGCCCCAGGATCAGCCGCGTCGTGAAAACGCGAGAGGAGTTCGAGGTCTCCGTTGACGATCCCGAGGGGGCGAAGCGGATCCTAGAGAGACTCGGTTTCAAACCCGCTGCCACCGTTGAGAAGGAGCGACGAAAGTATCAGATCGGTGGTATCAAGATTTCGATCGATCACGTCAGGGAGCTGGGCTTCTTCGTTGAGATAGAGATTAAAGAGAAGAACCTCGGATCTCGCGAGCGTAGGGAGCAGACGATCTTTGAGCTCATGGATAGACTCCTTATCCCTCGAGATCGGATCCTAGATAAGACGTACCTCGAGATGCTTTTGGAGAAGAGGGCATCCCGAGAGTTCTCTGATCGCCCTTAAGTCTAGCCCCGCTCGACTATGACCGTCCCGAGTAGGACCATAACGGCACCTAGCGCTAACAAGATGCCCACTGGTTCGCCAAGGATCAGGTACGCGGTCGACATGGAAACGATGGGTATGAAAAACAGGAATACCCCCGTCTCGGATGCTGAAGCATCCTCCAGCGCCTTAAACCAAAAGAGGTATCCGAGACCCACTGAGAGGTAGCTCAGGAAAAGCAGAAAGGCCCACGCACGTATGGATGTTGGAAGCCCCCAAGCCGGTTCGATGACAAGCGCGATGGGGAATAGGAAGATGGTCCCGTAAACCATCGATGACGTTGTGGTCATTAATGCATCGTAGCGAGAGAGCGCGTCCTTCCCGAAAACCGTGTAGCTAGCCCAGCTGATTCCGGCTCCAAGGCTGAGCAGGTCGCCAATCAGCCCCATCGGGTTTGACCCAAACCTAAAGCCCTCCCTATGCATGATCACGACAGACATACCAAAAAAGGCCAGAGCCATCCCCGAGACCTGTTTTGTGCTCAAACGCTCCTTTAGATACATACTTGCGAGTAGTGCGATGAAGATAGGGTTCGAGGCGATTATCAAGCTGGAGTTAGAGGCGGTGGTAAATTTCAGACCGACATTCTGAAGTACGTGCCCAAGAGTTACGCCCATCAAACCCAAAGAAACGAAGGTCTTCCAGTCTCGAAGGATTGCCGTCGTGAAGATCGCCCGGTGCCTAGTATATGCAATGATCGCGAAGATTGGTAGCACTAAAAGGAAGCGAAGGAAAGCGATGGCTGTCGGAGGCATCTCCTCCAGCCCCAGCTTTATCACTACAAAGGAAGACCCCCATAGAAACACAACGATCGTGAGCATCAGTATGCTGCTAGGCCTCATACTTTTTTCTCAACAAGATCGCTATTCAATATGCCTTCGTCACTGCTTTCGGGAGGAGCCCTCACTCGCGCTCTATGCCTATAACCTTTTCAAACCGTGGGCTATGGTTGAAACGGCGGCTGCGATCAATGAGGGGGGCAGTACTACTGGGTTCCATAAAAGGTGATGGCGCGTTCTCGTTGCCGTTAGGCAGGATCGTTACCAGTAGGATCGCCCTATTGGGATCAACAGGATGTGGAAAGAGTAATGCCCTGGGTGTCATTATCGAGAGCGTCGCCGACAATCGAATACCATTTTGCCTGCTCGATACGGAGGGGGAGCATGGCCTGGGTCTGAAGACGCGCTATGATAGCCTCCTCTACGCCGGATTCGGAAACCTTGGAGACATTAAGAACATAGAGGTGGTGCATGCCGAGCCTCTGGCCAAAACCCTCGTGGAGAACAATTTATCGGCGGTTATCGACCTAGGGGGAGCATCTAGGCGGATGAAGCGCCAGTTCGTGGCTAGATTCGTTTCGTCCTTGTTCCAAGCCCACGATCTGTTATGGAAGAAGGGCGATACCAGACCGAGGTTGCTTGCAGTCGAGGAGACGCACAACTTCTGCCCCCAAACTGTCACAAGGCACGCGAAGTTCGCTAGCGAGAGCATGGACGCCATTGAGACCGTAGCAGCTCAGGGAAGGAAGCGGGGAATTGGGTTGCTAGTTGCCAGTCAGAGACCTGCCAAGTTCAACAAGGATGTGTTGGCTATGTGTGACATTTGGGCCCTCATGTGGACGGGCTGGCCCGGGGATGCCGACACACTGAGCGAGTTCGTAGGGGGCAAAAGGGGTCTCAGGGCTTATGGTTTGCCCGATTTCAGAGAACTGTCGGTTGGGGACGCCATTGTAGCTGGAAAGCCAGAGATCCTTGCACATCCGTTGCTTATCCATTTCAACAAGCGAATCACCCCCTATGGAGGAGGGACTCCAGAAGTTATTGTTCGTAGTAGCCCTTCGCTGAACAGGATCATCAAAAGGGTTTCGCTCCAGCTCGCATCACTGAGAAAGCGTGCGCAAGGAGAAGCCAGTTTGGTAAAGAGGTTGAGGGCGAAAGTAAGGCTTTTAGAGGAGCGGCTAGCCGAGAAGGAGGAGGAGCTGGAGAGGCTCAGAACCGCCAAGGAAGTCGTGAAGCTCATTAAGATTAGACCAGAGATCGAACCCGTCAAGGTTCAGATGCCGGTCCCTGCAACCGTCTCAAGTAAAGATACTGAGGTGACCGTGTCCTCTAGGATCCTCTTCCGCGATTACCGAGAGGGGGTTAAAGCGTTGCTCGGATCCGAAGAGTGCTATCGAGAGGGAGGGTTTACGATGAGGGAGATAGGAAGTAGACTTAGGAGGCTAGGCATTCCCTTCGATGGCAAAGAGCTGAGGGACTGGATGTATCGGCAGGTGAAGAGTCGAGAGATACGGCGCACGAGAGCGGGCAAGTTCTATCGATATTGGTGGCGTGAGCCGATGGAAAGAATCAGAGCCGATGAATAAAATATAACTATGTTATATAAGTATTTTATTGGTTTTTCAACGTAGCCGATATCAATCGCTTTTTACGATCTTCAGCGGTAACCTCTTCCCTTCGCCGTCGTAAACCCTCACATTCTCTTCAGACTCGAACGGGTATGCTAGGATAACCATGATCCTGCCAAAGAACCCCACGTTCATATCTGTAATCGAGGGACGCAACGAGCCCGAGGGATGGGAGTGAGCCGTGCCAACAATTGTCAAGTCGATGGGTAGCATGAATGAGTCGAAGGCTGAGAAGATAAAGCCGTAGGTGGCACGTGGGGGGATAATGATCTCTCTGACGATGATCTCATCTTCCCTTGTCTCGCCCCGCAGAAGTAGGATCGCCTCTCTGGGGTACATGGCTTGCCCCCACTCGAGTAAACCCTGAAGAACGCTTCGGCTTACGACCATGGTTCGACGTTTCATAGATTCAGCCCCGTATTAAGAGCTACCGAAATTTACGCGTTCCCATAGAGTACCCAGGGGTTTACGACTCTACTTTTACTTTCTCTAGAAGGCTGAAGAAAGATAGATTGTTCGTATTTCCCTTATTTTGGCGTCTGAACCGCGCTCTCGACCGTAATAACAGGAGAGCCTGAATGACTTCTTGGGCTGAGTGCTGAATTGCGGTTTTTCTCGGGTTAGGTTCAGCGCCTTTTCAGAAGGCTACTTCAGGTTGACTCTTTTGATAGTCTCGCCACGAGCTCTTCGACTCGTTTCCTGATCTTGTCCCTTACCTCTCGAAACTTTTCTATCGGCTGACCGATGGGGTCCTCGATGTCCCATGTCTCGCTTCGCTTTGGTATGACTGGGCAGGCCTCGACGCCGCAACCCATGGTGATCACGATGTCAGCCTGCTCCACCATCTTTTGTGTCAGTAGTTTCGGTTTATGATCGCTGATGTCGATTCCGACCTCCCTCATAACTTCTATCGTATTCGGGGCGACCCTAGATGCTGGCATCGTGCCCGCGCTTTTGGCCCTAGCCCTTCCCAGGGCCAAGTGATTGAAAAAGCCCTCGGCCATCTGGCTTCGACATGCGTTTCCCACGCAGGCAAACAGGATCGTCTTCATCGGAAAGAAGGGTGGTGGACGGCTTAAACCTTCGGGATCCAGAAGATTACCTTTCTTTCTAATTCTGTGAATGGTAAGTAGGAGTCGGGCATGGTAGAGATTATGAATAGAGACAAGATACTGGAAAACGCCGAGTCTAACGAGGATCGAAGGGCACGTCAAATCGCGCTCATGATCCTTAAGGCAGGTGTGGACTCTGTGGATCCCCGCTCGATCATCGGTAACCGTTTCCAAAGCAAGGGCCCCATCCTCCAAATAGACGGGTTGGCGCTTAACCTCGACAGTTTCCAGCGTATCCTCATCGTCGGTGGGGGGAAGGCTAGCGGAGGCATGGCGGAAGCACTGGAGAGGATGATAGGCGACAGGATAACAGAGGGTTGTGTCAATGTGCTAAGAGGTACCAAGTCCCTCTTCGGGACCCAAAGGATCAGATTGATTGAGGCAGGGCACCCCATCCCTGACAAGGACGGCGTTCGAGGGGCAAGGAAGATAGTCGAACTAGTAAGGGACGCGCGCGAGGACGATCTCGTTTTCTGCCTCATTTCTGGTGGCGGATCTGCGCTAATGCCTCTTCCCGCAGCAGATTTGACCCTGAAAGACAAACGAGTTGTAACGGATGCACTGCTAAAATCAGGGGCCTCGATCGGTGAGGTGAACGCGGTCAGAAAGCATATCTCCGAGATCAAGGGGGGTCGACTAGCCCAGATGGCTCATCCCGCCACCGTGATCTCGCTGATCATTTCAGATGTCGTGGGGGATCCCCTAGGGAGCATTGCCTCGGGACCAACCGCTCCAGACCCGACGACGTTTGAGGGGGCAACTGAGGTCCTGAGGAGATATGATCTTTGGGGTAGGACCCCGAGCAGTGTGAGGAGAAGGTTGTTGGCTGGGGTTAGGGGAGAGGTCCCGGAGACTCCCAAGCCGGGAGATAAGGTTTTCGAGAAGGTCCACAACTTCATCGTGGGAAATAACCGTCTTGCTATGCTTTCAGCTGGAATGGAGGCGAAGAACTTGGGGCTTAATACCCTCCTTTTACCCTCATCGATGGAGGGGGAGGCGAGACACATCGGAACCGCATACGGTGGTATTGTTCGTGACGTTCTGGAATCTGACCATCCCGTACCAAGGCCAGCGGTAATCATTGGGGGAGGCGAGACCACGGTCACGGTGAGGGGTAAGGGCCTCGGGGGAAGAAATCAGGAACTCGTTTTAGGCGCGGCTTTAAAGATCGGGGGGCTAAGAGGGACCGCCATAGCCTCAATAGGAACGGATGGGCTCGATTGGGTCACGGACGCGGCGGGGGCAATTGCCGACGGACAGTCGATCGGACGTGCTCGGAACCAGGGGTTGGACCCCAGAGAAGCTCTATCCGACAACAATTCCTATCACTTTTTCTCAACGCTGGGCGATCTGATCCTTACCGGCTCAACGGGCACCAACGTCGGCGATCTCACCGTATCGGTGATAGTATAATGAGGTTTGTAGTCCAAGAGCACAAAGCCACGCGTCTGCATTGGGATTTCCGTCTAGAGATGGACGGGGTTCTGAAGTCGTGGGCGGTACCCAAGGAGCCCCCCACCGAGCCAGGCGTCAAGAGGCTCGCCGTCCCTGTCGACGACCATGCTCTCGATTACATCGATTTTGAGGGGGTCATCCCCGAGGGGATGTATGGCGCCGGAACGGTGAAGATATGGGATTCTGGAACTTACGAGCTCGAGACTAGGAAGGCCGATAGGATTGTTTTCAGGTTGGCTGGGCAGAAAATGCGGGGGCGTTACGTTCTCCTAAAAGCCCCTTGGGGCAAGCGCAAGGACTGGCTCTTCTTTCGCACAAAATAACGCCTGGATCGGGGATTGTCCTCTATTCGGTGATCATCCCGCCCAGCCCCGACAGAAGAGCATAGCCCATAATGCACATACTGATGAAAGACCCCACGAACAGTCCTGCTAATCCCACCCATAGGGGGAAGTTTAGTAGCCAGGCCACATACGTTCCCACGATAATCGTCACGATCGACGAGGAAATCAGGCACGCCAGAAACTTCTTGAACTTGGAGCTCCGAACACTGGCGACCTTGTAGGCACCGAAGCTGGCAAGGAAGTTTGCCAACGACCCGAGAGTAACGTCCAAGAAGATGCTGGGTAGGGGTGTCACCACGTTGGACACCGCACATCCGAGTGTCACCCCGATGATGACGGGCCAGCCGAACAGCACCGATAGCGGGATCAAACAGTCGGCTATTCTCACCTGGGTGATCCAGAAGCTGATTGGCGAGAAGACCAATACCAACCCCGCGTACAGAGCGGAAAAGATGATGGACAGCGCGACCTCTCGGGTTCTCATCACTCAACCAAAAGGTCCTTTGCCGTCCTCCTCATGTGAAAGACGGCGACCGCTGCCTCTTCGCTGAGACCGCATCGGCAGGCGTGGCATTCTGGGCACTGCAGCCAACCACACTTAGCGCAGGTTTCAGCGCCATTCATCTCGAACCTGTGACCGCAGTTGTAGCAATAGACCCACGGACCGGAATAAAACCTCAGGAAGTTTTCGATCAGTCCGGATAGAGATACTCGTTTTTGCCTAGCCACTCTTTTGGCACTGGCCAAGATGGATCCATCGATCGAGATCGTTAGCTTCGTTTTCCCCTTCATTTCCAGATTACATAATAACACGTATTTTTACGTATATCTCCTTCACGCAAAACTTCTTAGGCTAACTAGAGATCATGCATAGATTGACCGAAAAGCTGTTCTATGAGGATCCCTACAAACGCGAGTTCACGGCAAAGGTCACCGAGATGACCGAGGTTGGAGTCATTCTTGACAGAACCTGCTTCTACCCGGAGGGAGGTGGGCAAGAGGGTGATACGGGAAGGCTCAACGGGGCCCAGGTAAAGGGAACGATCGAAGAGAACGGAAAAGTTGTTCACATCCTCGAGTCGGTGTCTAGATTCGAACCCGGGAAAACCGTGAATGGCCAGATCGACTGGGAACGCAGATACAAAACAATGAGGATACACTCCAGTGCTCACATAGTTGACTATTTCGTGACCAAGTATTTTGGGGAGCTGCCGCGAATAGGATCCCATATCAGCTCTACAAAGGGGAGACTCGACTATGCCCTTGAGGGGAGAATGGATCCCGAGAAGTTGAAGGGGGTCGAAAAATCAACAAACGATTTCCTATCCGCCGGTCTGCCCATCGAAACCCGGGAGGATCCGGAGCACCCAGGACTTAGATATTGGAAGTGTGGTGAAATCGTGCTGCCCTGTGGGGGCACTCACGTTCAAAACACCGAGGAGATCGGTGGTTTAAAGCTGAAGCGAAAAAACATAGGTAAGGGGAAGGAAAGGATCGAGATCTATCTAGCCCAATAGCTTTCCTTAGGCTCCGGGCTCATAGTCTGGACCGATCATCGTCGAAATATCAGATTTATCCACGGAGGCCTTATCCATCACGCTCTCCGAAACGAAGATAGGAGCCTCGGCTCTGACGGCGACCGCGATCGCGTCGCTCGGTCTGCCATCAACATCCGTTTCCTTCCCATCCACCGCTAAGGTCAGTCTAGCAAAGAATCGATTCCCTCGAAGGGCGTAAATCGTCGCCTTCTTGATCTCTACTTCTAATTCTCGCAACGTCGCCATAATGAAGTCGTGGGTGCCAAGGATGGTCGGTCTTCGACCATCTAGCCCAGAGCTAATCGATGTCGCCTGATTCTCGTCGATGAAGACCGGAAGGATCCTGCCCGAGGAATCCTCTAGGAGCACCATCGGGATTGGACCTCGAGCCGTGCTGGCAAGGCCTACCCGGTAAATACGGACCTCTACGTCAGAACTCATCAGGACTCTTGAGTTGATAGTGAGGAAGGGTAAAAAATCCTTCCCTCTGGTTTGTAGATCGCGGTGCTACTCCACGTGTACCCTGAAGAGATCGATGTCCCAGCCCACGGCTAAGACGAACTCTCTCACGGCTCTCTCGATGTCCCGTGACTGCGTGATATACCGGCCCACGATGAGTATGTCCGCTCCGTTTCTCAGTGCTTCCAGTGCCGTGTCAGGCCGGATCCCTCCCGCTACTGCCATCAGTATCCGACGATCACCAAAGGTTTTCTTGATCTCCTTTATGAGCTTCCAGCGCACATCCTTCTCACGAGCCCTTTCCTGGTCGATGCTCTCCACATCGATGGCTCGATGCAGGATCACCACGTCGGGTGGTTCTTTTATCGCCTTCAGCTTTTCCAAGGGGTCACGGACGTTCATCATATCCAGGATCGCGTATATCCCGAGCCTATGGGCCTCATAGATGAATCTGTCGATCGTTTCCTTAGAGGCCAATCCGGAGGCAACTACTCCGTCGGCGGTGGCATCGAAGGCGATATCGACCTCAACCTGTCCAACATCGAGTGTCTTGAAGTCCGCTATTATGAAGAAGTCCTTGGCGACCTCACGTAGTTGCGCAACGGCGGATGCTCCGTACTTCTTGATGAGTGGAGTGCCCGCCTCAAGGATTATCCTATCGCTCTTGGGAACCTGGCTTACGATGCTCTTAGTCCTCTCCATGCTAGGCACATCCAGCGCGATCTGGAGGTACGGGGGACGCCATAGTCGTGGCACCTTGTATCCCAACATCGGATGCACAGCCCTGTCCTTGTCGTACATGATTTTATCGAAGGATGGGTATGCTGATAGGGCCCGGCTCAAGGCCATTTTCGTGGCGCTGTAGTTATAGTGGTAGATCTTTCGAAAGTCCTCCGCTTTGGGATGGATGAAGGTGCTACAGATTATTACCCAATCGTCGATCACGTCTTTCGGGATTATCCCTTCTCCAACCGCGTCAGCCACAGCCTTCGCTATCGCCGATTGTGCAGGACCGAATATCTTTTCAGCGTCCCTAAGATTTTCTACGGTCACCTTTGGAACGACGAGGGTGAAGGGTTTCGGAGGCAAGTTAGGCCTAATCACAGCCAATAGGGGCGTGTGACCCTTGGATAGTTGAGAGAGGGCGTTCGCCAGAGCTTGCCCCACGGGACCACTCTTATCGCCAATGATGAGATCGATGTGTGCCACCTCCGGTCCGGTGCCCACCAGTGACTCTCCTAGAAGATAGAGAGGGCGACCTTTCATTTGTTCCTGATACACGTTGATGGCCGCTCTCAATGCCTCGCTAACTGATGTGTACTTCCCCTTTTTGACCTCACTCTCCAAGAATAGGAATTGGTCGTCTGTGATTCTTCCAGGTGCTCGGATCAAGCCTTCTTTCTCGACTTTTGGGCCCATCAAACCTCCTTCTCCACTCTAATTTAAATGTATCTAAATTGTTGTGACACTTAAGTGTCACAAATTGATTTTTCAGCTATATGCCACTTTCTTACGGTTTATTTTTGTTGCATTTTTGGGATGTATCGGTCTGTTTTGTGGCGTTATGTACCACAGAGATGGGCTAGATTCCTGCTGGGTTAGATGTAACGGTGCGGGTTCTAAAAGCATTAAACTCAAAAGGACCCGCAGAAGAGTAGCTGTAATCGAAGCAAATGGGCCACAGAAGGGTCGTGGGCATAGACTTAGCTGGTCATGAAAAGAGGCCAACCGGATGGGCCTATCTTCGAGGCCCTTATCTGGCGGTTACAACGCTACACACCGACGATGAGATAATCCGACGGATCAGAAGGCTGAAACCCGATCTCATCGCCATCGATGCGCCACTAAACCTCCCGAGGAAGGGTTCCGCACTAAGAGAGGCCGACATCGAGATGCGTAAGCGTGGTTATCCCGTTCTTCCCCCCTTGTTTCCTGGGATGAGGAGCTTAACGTATAGGGCGATCCGTTTAAATGAAAGATTCAAGGCGAAGAACCTCCGAGTGATCGAGGTCCATCCAGAGTCTACCAGGAAGGCTCTTGATCTTCCCAAGAGACGAGACCTTCTCGTGAGGGCGTTTGGAGTGATGGGGCTTGTGATCAAGAAACCCGGCCCGGAAAAACTGACACCTCACGAAGTAGATGCCATCCTGGCGGCACTAACCGCCTTGCTCAGGTTAAGACGGAGAACGGAGGCAATCGGTCACAGGATCACAGTCCCCAAGCGCCTGAGCTGGATCCACATACACGTTTAGTTAACCCGGGCCTGATCGAGAACTTGGTTAAAGAAGTCGGTCTCTGATTGAGATGGGGTACTTAAATCCGCCACGATATTTTGAAGTGGCATAGCATTGCCGAAGGGACAGGCACAAGAAGGGCTGAGGAAAGCCGTTCGTTTGGTCATCGAGTCCGGTTATCACCTCGACGAGGAGGCGCTCAACTTCCTCCGGACCACCGAGGATCCCGTGAGGATGGTGTCAAAGGCCCTTTCCAAGATTAGGCTTCTCCCCGGGGAAAGGTTGGTTCTGTCTGCCGACATTCTACGGAATTCGATGGAGGCGGGTGTGGTGAAGGGCGTTGGGGTAGAGGTGGCTCCGACCGAAGTCCTGGTCAAGCCCAAGGTTCCGGTCCCCAAGAAGATGGCGAAAAAGGTACAGGCGACCGAGATTGAGGAAGACATCAGGATCCTAAAGGATGCCAGTGAAAACATGAGAATGGCTGACTTTCCAACGTACTTCAGAGATAGGTTCGAACGGCTTAGGGAGATCATTCAGATGCGCTCCGACGCTAGGGGTGTGCTGCCGTTGAATGAGGCGGTAAGGTCACCAGAAAGAGAGCTGAGGATGGTGGGTATGGTCAGGGACAGGCGGTCTAAGGAGGGGAAAGTGTTCTTAGATTTCGAGGATCTCCAAAGCAGTGTGGTGGTGATGGCTCCAGCCCAATTAGCCTCGGATGCAGAGCGGATCCTCCTGGATGGAGTGTTATGCGTCGTCGCCCGGCCATGGCGGAAGATCTTCATCGCCCAAGAGTTTGTCTTGCCGGATATCCCTGAGACGGAAATCGAGAGGGCTGATGTGCCTGTATCCGCGGTACTCCTCTCGGATTTTCACATTGGCAGCAAGATGTTTGAAGAGGAGGCGTTCAGTCGATTCATACGATGGATACGGGGTGACTACGGGAGCCCCAGAGTCCGAGAGATAGCACAGTCTGTTAAGTACGTCATAGTAAATGGCGACGTGGTCGACGGGGTTGGCGTCTATCCGGGCCAGAGAGAGGAGTTGGTCTGTGAGGAAATTCGGGACCAGTATGAAATGGCGGCCACGTTCGTCCAGCAGATTCCCGAACACATCGGTGTGATTGTCAGTCCTGGGAACCATGATGCCACCAACAAAGCCCTCCCGCATAGACCGATTTCAAAGGAACACGCCGAAGCACTCTATGAGAGCAGGGAGTTCATCACGCTCGGAAATCCGGCTCTAATCTCGCTCCATGGCGTCAAGATACTAGTTTACCATGGAGAAGGGCTCGATGATATCCTGGCCACTGTTCCTGGACTGGGCTACAATACGGTGGGAGAGGCAATGAGGCTGCTCCTTCGGTATAGGCACCTGGCACCAATCTATGGTAAAGAAACAGGGATCCTTCCACTTGAGAGAGATCCCCTGGTGATTGACCAAAAACCCGACGTATTTCATACGGCCCATGTCCATGTGTTCTGTCAGGAGAACTATCGTCGAACGATTATGTTAAACGCGGGAGGTTGGCAAGCCCAAACCTCCTACCAACGTAGAAGGGGACTGCAACCCACGATTGGATTAGTCCCCGTCCTAAACCTTCAGTCGATGGAGGTGGCCTCCATTGATTTTTCTAAGAAGCTTTGAGGCCGGGACTATCCCAGTAATTGATCTAGAGAGCCTTTGATTGCTGAGTCCGCAAATAGTGATCTCTTGATCACCGAGGGGGCTGCCAAGCGTACTTTCTTTGTCCGTCCGTATCTGCCCATGCTGGTGACCCGGGCATTGAGTAGACCCATAACGTCTAGCTCATTGATGAGCCCACTGACCCTACGCTGAGTGAGACCGTCGATCCCCATATGGGTGCAAAGTCTTGAGTAGGCGCCGTAGATCTCCCCAGTGGTGCTGTTCTTTTTGAGCTTGTCGAGAACGAACACGCTTGCCAGAATGAGCTTGGAATGTAGGGGTAGGCCTGAGACTACCTCGCTGACCTGATCCTTTTCGATTTTCATTTGAGCTCGTCTGACGTGATCTTCCGTGATCCTGGGTACGCCCTCGAACTCTGCAAGCTCGCCAGCAACACGAAGAAGGTCTAACGCTCTCCTGGCATCCCCATGCTCAGCCGCCGCTAGGGCGGCGCAGAGGTTAACGGCCCCCCTGGTAAGAGCGCCTTCGGTTAAGGCCATCGAGGCTCGATCGTGTAGGATGTCTCGGAGCTCCGTGGTGGTATAGGGTTGGAATACGAGTTCTTCCTCGCTGAGGCTACTGATAACTCGGGGATCCAGATTTTCCTTAAAACGAAGATCGTTGGATATCCCGATGAGTGACAGTCGTCCGGCTTGAAAGCTGTCAATCCTGGTAAGCGCGTAAAGCAGTCGATCTCCCCTAGCCCTGACTAGGGCATCGATTTCATCTAATCCCACGATGAGGAAGGGGCCCTTCTCACGGAGCGCTCGGGTGAACCTTTCGAAAACCTCGTCGGTGGCCAAACCGGTGAAGGGGATGTTAAGCCCGATGGAAGAGCTGAGATTGGTGAGTATCCTATACTCGGTTCCAACAAGACGGCAATTTACATAACAGGCATTAACCTCGCCATCAATGTCCCTCACCCGTCGAACCAGTTCCTTCAGAACGAATCTGGTTACAGCGGTTTTACCTGTTCCCGGCTTTCCATATACGAAAACGTTGGAGCAGCGGTATCCTCGGAGAACGGGTGCCAGGATCCTTCCTAGGTTCCGTATGTGTTCATCGCGATGGGGGAGGCGGTCGGGTACGTAATCCTGCCGAAGCACTTCGGGGTCTTTGAAGATCGACGGTACTGAAAGAAAGTGATCGAAGACCTCGTTAAGTACCCCAGACAACCAGAAAGGCTGTTCTTCGACTTCTTTCCTAAAGGAGATGTAAACAAGAATCAAGTAAACGGAACAGGTTTATAGTAAAGGAGCCACCCGCCCCTCGATTTCCACTGGAAAGGTCTGATTTTCTTATTTATTTTGATGTTCCACCTGAAAGAAAGACGGAAACGATTCTCGAGTGGAAATTAAGGTGTCTGGGGGTCCGGAAATATATCGAACCAGAACTACGATCCTTCAATTTACTGAAAAGTGATTTTATCCCCCATCGAACCATCAATTTTAACCATAATTACGATCGTGTCCACATTCATTAACATGTTGTGAATATGTGTAACCCCTGCCCTTCTACTGGAACTTCTGGAACGATTTTCGTCTATTCTGTCAAAATATTCCCTCTTGACTTTTGTAAATTGTGAACGAAACTAATCCGTTTGGCGAACTCGTGGGGGAGGCGGAAAGTCCGAATAGAACTCTCTGATGGCAGCGAAGGGAAGTTAACAGTGACGTTCGAGGGGAACTTCACGAGAGAGAAAGTTGTCCAGCTCTTAGACCTCGTTGACTTGATGGGTGGTACCTCGAAAAGTGAGGTGAGAGACAACAAATCCAAGTTCGCACGTGTTTTCCAAGTTATCAAAGACGACTTCCCCTTCAAGTGGTTCTCTTCCAAGGATGTGAAAAGGTGCTACGATAGGGAATACGGAGGGGAAGAGAACATCAAACTTAGCACGATGTCAACCTATCTCTCTAGACTCTCTTCCATGGGTCTATTGCTAAAGCGAGGTACCAGGAGAGTTAGGAGGTACCGGTGTATAGCCCCACGAAGGCTCTTAGAGGGTTAAGTCTTCTCTCATAGGAAGAAGGTCAGGATGAAGCAGAGCACCCCCGGTAATGCGTAGATTGACAACATCAATCTCTTCCAATAACTGATTCCCCGGTCCACGGCGTCACATAGCCGCTGCAACAACCTCTCACCAACAACCTTCACCCTCACCGAGTCTGCAGCCCACAACGTGTTTACACTCGACATATCATTCAAGGCCGCTTGTATCCCTGCCCTTACATCCGCGATTATCTCCGTTTCGGGAACCCGTTCGCCCACCAAAGGATAACCCCTCTTACTGGTACCTATCGCATTTACCACGTGGGTATCTGTGGTCAAAACCTCACACTCACCAACACCGAGTCCACTCGCCGCCTCCATGATGCGTTCCCTTAGCCCTGGTATCATGTTGTTACCGTCGATCACAACGTAACTTACGGTTTGTTGTTTGAGCTTAACCACGAGCACATTAATTCCTGCCTCCCCCATCCCGTTTTCTACCCCAAACCTCGCTGGGATGTGGGATGCGCCCACCATGACCGTCTGCCTCGCTGACCGTCTGGCCCTCTTCAACGCATCTATCGCCGCCCCCTCGAGCTCCTCGGCCCCCTCATCCTCAATTTCCATTTCATAATCTTGGAGACAGTTATGCGCATCGACGACTATCGCGTCCATTCCCCATGACTTGGCCCTTTCGCTAATGGAAGGTCGAATCCGGGACGGTAAATCCTCGGTTGTCCTTGGAGCCAAGGTCAGGGTGATTAAAGCGCACGATCCGAAGATTTGACAGGTTGCCTTCGCAGCCCCGCTAGTCGACCTAACGAGCGGGGAAGCCCCATCGGATTCCCGCATCGTCTGCCCCATCCAGATAGCCCTGTCAAGAACCCCTTCCGATTGCGTACGAGAGGTCAAGTCCGTTTCGTGCCCCACGATTGTATGCAAGGGAAAGATGGGACAGTTAAATTCGGCTCCTAGCCTCTCTTGCATGAGTGATGGTAGGGAACTACTTCCAACGCTTCGAAATGGTCCGTAATGTATATCTGGAGCGACTAGAAGGGCCTTCAGCTGTCCCCTAGTACCGAATCCTAACATCCTTACCGGAGCTTCTATCTCAACACCCCCCTCATCAAGCACACCTTCGAGCAGCGAGGGCTCGTCTTCCATCCATACGTGGATGAACGCTCGAAAGAGTGGGGTCAGCCTCCCATACCCAAAACCAACACCGAAAGAATCCAACACATAGAGTGAGGAAGCAGCGTAGAGACCCATGATCGCTGCTGAAACGAGAGCCACAGAGAAAAGCCTAGGAGTAAGGGAAAACCATACCGCTCCAACGATCAAGGATAGACTTGGCGTGATTAGAGAGGCGATGGATTTTCTGGCTACACCCTCTTCCGTCAGGCTGAAAAAGGCTAGTACTCTCAGCGAGATGACAAGAGGAAAACCGAAAGTGAACCCTCGAGCCAGCAGGGGGATGTGTAAAAAACGCTCACCCACGGCCGCTAAAATTAGGGCCGTTGCCCAAACAGCTGTTGTGACTAGTGAGATGGCCGAAACCCTCCTAAGGTCTAAAATGGGATGATCCCGAATCAAGTACCCTGTTACGATAACCTCGCCTATCAGTGAGGGAAGAAACCACGACGTTATAGAGAAGACTACCCCCTGCACACCTGATTTGACAGTGAAGGCGATCGTATAAGAAAACAAACCACCTGCGATCGAAACGAGGAGGAGAGCTGCGACGATCGTGGCGCGACGTGGAAACGTGAAAAGTATTCTATAATGAGGGACTGCTCTTTGGACGCTCTCTTGGGCCGCCATAATCTCCGCCGCTATGGGACGAAAAACCACAACAGCAAGACACTGAGGAGGATAACGACAACCGTGATCACCACCACCACCTCAGGCCTGATCTTGACACCGTAGCTCTCCTCACTGAAGAAGCTAAGTAAGCCAGCACTTGCGGCCGGCATCGGCGCCGTCCGCTTCCTCCTTTTTTCTCGGCTCATCGTTACGTTGAGGATAACGGCTATTTAACCTGGGGCCCCTCACCACGTAGTCGTATGTACTCGTATGCACCAGACTCGTCGAAGCAATAGTGACAGGTTTGGTAGTTCCCTCGGAAATGATCTACGTCTTTGGCGACCCATTTAGGATCCTCCCCATCGAGGACCACACGCTTCATGAACTCAGCAATTTCTTCCATTTCCGACTCCTTCATTCCTAGACGGGTGATCTCGCTTGTACCTAACCTGATACCACCGGGATGCATGTAATGCCGACCCTCTCGAATGTCCCAGGGTAACAGATTCCTGTTAACTATGATGTTTGCCTTTTCGAGCTCACTTTCGACTTTCATTCCGTCCTTCAGGGGAGTTTTCGTGATGTCGATCAACAAAGTATGGGACTCGGTGAATCCCTTATGCTGAGCAAGAACGTCGAAGCCTCGCTCGTACAATGCAGATCCCAGCGCCTTGCTATTTCTTATGACCTGTTTGGCATAGTCTCTTCCGAACTCGAGCATCTCTGATAAAGCTATGGCGAGGCCTGCAAGGGTGTGAAGATGGTGGTTGCTGATCATCCCCGGAAACGCCGCCCTCTTAATGCGATCGGCATACTCATCCCGTGACAATACGATTCCCCTTTGTGGACCAAAAAGCGTCTTATGCACACTGCTCGACATCACGTCACAGCCCTCTCGCAATGGGTCTTGAAACTGACCTCCCGCTATCAAACCTGATACATGAGCCCCATCGTATCCTGTGGTGATGCCGTATTGCCTCGCGACTTCAGAGATTTCTTTGACAGGGCTTGGGAATGGGAAGACGCTCCCTCCAAACATGATCAGGTTGATATGCTTCCCCCCCTCCTCAAGCCCTTGAATCTTCCGGACGGTCCCATCGACATCGACGTTCAGCTCTTTCTCGTCGTAGACGAAATACTCGACCTTCAATCCATGAACCGCGCCAGCAGTTCCGCCTAGCCTCCTCTTCCCCATCGAAATGTGCCCACCGCAAGGTATTGACAGACTCATCATACGATCCCCTGGGTTGGTGAATGCTGTGTAGACAACGAGATTGGCCACCACCCCGGAAATAGGTCTCACATCGACGAATTCTGCTCGGAACAACTTCTTGGCGAGCTCAATGGTGATCGTCTCAACCTGATCAATGTATCGGCATCCAGCGTATACCCTCTTACCCACCCAACCCTCCGCATACCGGTGCCCAAAGTCGGAGATGATGGCCTCCTTAACCGCTCGACTAACGATGTTCTCGCTGGCGATCAGTGGTATACACGATTCAAAAACGGAATGGTGATCCCTAAGCAACTGAAATACTCGATCGTAGATCTCTCTTGCTGACATGTCTCTAAAACTTGCCTGTGGCCTTTACTAAACTTGTGAAACTAAGTGTACTCCGTTAACTTGGCTTGCTCCCTTCTCTTTCCGAAGAGCAGCTCGATTTCCCCTCCCACCATCGCCAACTGATCTCGGTAAAAGGGCTCGAGATCATATTTCTGGACGATGTTCGTCGCCATTCTAAAGTACTTCTCGATGCCTCCTTGAAATACGGTTTTGGAAACCTTGGGGCTTCCACAGCGTGGGCACTTACCATTGAGGGGGGCTCTCCTAAACTTCGCGTTGCACGCCCTGCATCTAAAGGTTTGAGATGTAAACCTCCTCAGATTTCCTACAATGTCCTTTAGGAAATGTGCGGTCAGGATCCTTCTTGCCACATCTCTTACGTCGACTGCCCTTAACCTATCCGCTAACCGGAGTTGCGCTTCTAATTTACCAGCCATCGTTTCAAGTTTCTTGTACGCACTCTCCAGACCTCCCTGCGCGATATCCGACGTTTCCATGGTGTAAAAGAACTTCTCGTATTGTTGCTTCCTTCCGATCTTGGTCGCTGCCACCCTAACCATCTCTGCAGTCCTTCTTGAATCAGGGGAACCCAAGGAGGCCTCATAAAGGGAGAGGGGAAGGCGTGATACGACCTCCATGTTGAAGGCTTCTTCATCCACCTCTGATGGATCAACGATAGGCGTCAACAGCAAGGGGGCATCCATCAGCCCCCCGATCCTGTCGGGTAGATAGTGCCTCGAGAAATTGATCAGAACGTCCAAAGCCAGCATGGTCGAATCCTCGTCGCCATCGCAATCCCTTCTCTTCGCGGCGTGCCAAAATGGATGTGCGTAACAAACGCTAGCCTCGGTGTAGCCTATTATCCGACCGAGAATGCCGCATGAGGTGTGAGGGCTGATGCCTACGATAAGATGTCCGACGAGATCTCCCCGATCCTTGGCGTTATAGAATGGGGCCTCATCGTAGACCTGAGATAACAAATCATCAATGAAGTTAGCCACAGAAACTAGGCGGTCCCCACACTTCACCGGGAGGACGACATCCTGGACCCTTAACTCACAGATTTGCTCCCCATCCGATAATGGCTTCTTCCATCGATCATTGGTGTATCCTAGATCTCTGAGCTTATCGATCGGCGTCCCAATTTCATCGGGTTTGAAATGGGTTAGCGGTGCGTTAGTGGCATCAAATCTCACGCACCCATCCTTGGAAACTGAAAGACCATGCTTCGCCCTTAGGACACCCTTAACAATACTTTCGGGCATCTTGTCCTTACTTTCCAGCTCCTTAACCCCGCGCAGCGCGGGTGGGAGGAAGTTCAATCGACGGGAAACCTCAGCCAAGGCCTTCTCGAGATCAACAACCTGATTGCGGTATGGAACCATCTTGGCCTTACATATCGGGCACACTTCCCCCTCGCTGGCCG
>JBHIEI010000013.1:0-27937 GCA_046760555.1 Bathyarchaeia archaeon | reverse complement strand
TAGCCCTGTTTCTATACATGTAGAAAGCGTATAGCAGTATCCCAACGATGATGCAGCCCCAGAAGCCGAAGCTGCTAGCTCCCGGCACAAACATCCACTCAATGGAGTAATACGCGAATGTGAATAAGCAATAGCCTGCTAACAACGTCGCTATCGCACCAAATCCCACCACAGTCCCTACCGAGTGCTTGACCGCAGCCCTGTCATGTATATCCTTTCTCCGCAGTGGGAGTAGTACGCAAGACAAGCAGAATAGGGTAAGGAAAGTCGCATCGTATATGTCGGTTCCAACCACTCCTGCAAACAGAACATACTGCGCTAGATTACCAACGTTCGACTCGGCTATGCACCCAACGACTCCGAATATCCCGGTGATGATCAGGGACCAGGTCGGTGAGTGCCATCTCTCGCTTACCTCTGCCAGCTTTTCTGGCATCATTCTATCAAAGGACATGGCGAACATGGTTCTAGATGCGACTAGGAGGAATGGCGGTATGTCGTTTGCAAGCCACAGCACACCGGCAAATGCGATGAGCCACGAAAGCCATCCTAGGCCCATGCCTCTGGCGATGATGGATGCAATTCCGGTGCTCCAAGCAGGTTGGAAGTTGGGAATCTGTGCAGCTGGCACTTCAACACCGGCATAGCTCAACCAAGAGTATGCCTGGAAGAAACCCCACCTGTGCCCGTCAACCGTGGTTTCACCCACTCCCAGAGTTGATATCGCTGAGAAGGATGAGGACCCCAAGTAGATCAGCATTATTATGAAGCCAGACAACAGGACAACCAACGGGAGCTTCTTGTTCGCCTCCTTGACCTCTCCGGCGATGAAGGTAACCGAATACCAGCCCATGTAGGCCCAAAAGGCTCCCGCAAGTGCGAATGCGAAAGCGTCGTAGAAACTAGCGATATTCGTGGTCATTCCAGAGCCTATCGCGAGGTCCATAAATGTCGAAGGTGATGCCCCCATAACGTCTTGTACTCCCGTTGCGACGACTGCTGGGTTCATAGCACCGGCGATCCACATGGCGAAGAAGCCGATTGTTATTATGAGTGTGGGCCAGAACATTACGTGCATGAGCCAACCGTAGAGTCTTACCCCGAACAGTGCGAGTACTACAAAGATCACGATGATTAGGACGCCCCCAAGGAAGAGGGTTGTCGCATCAAAGGCTATGGTTACCGGTGCTAGGGCGACGCTGTAGAATATCATGATCGCTTCAAAGACGGCTACTCCAATTAGTCCATAAGAAAAGGCTTCAGCGAGGAACATCAGCCAGCCAGCGACGTATCCCGCCACCGGATGGATGATCCTTGAAATGGTTACGTATCCGCCACCGGACCTCGGCATTGCAGCCGTGACATACCCGGCTGCGTAACCCGTGACCATCACGATTATGCCACAGACTAGGAAAGCCCAGAATATGGCTGGAAGACCAAGTGGAAGCAGATCCGTTGGTACCGGGTATGGACCGGTGAATTGGAAGGCTCTTTTCTGCCAGCCTAGACCTACAACGTGGGACATGATAATGATTATTCCTAGCATGAAGCCTACTTCTCTGACTAGCCCTGTAGCCTCTCTAGCGAATAATCCGCCTTTCCTTTCACCCAAGGGCTGTTTTCAATTGAGGTGATTTAGATTTAAGTATTTCCGTATATCGCTAAAATAACGGTGTTTTACGTTACTATGTAAACCTAAGTGTTTCCATTATCGCTAAAATCTTGGTGTTTCCGTCATCGTGACATACGGAGCGATTCCCCTGTCGGGAAGAGTTGTGAAGAGGGATAGTAGCAGTCGGATAAGGCTTGTGGTTTTTGATCTGGATGGAACCCTAACGACGATTAGAAGCATCTGGAGATTAATCCACGATGAACTGGGTACGTGGGATAAGGCCAGAGAGTTTAGAGAGCGGTTCACTATAATCAGTGCCGGTCTCTCTATTCTTGCAACTAGAATTCGAGAGGAACTTGGATCTCCAACGAAATCGTTGTCAGGGATGGAAAATTGACAGGGCGTCAAAGTGAATGTGGGATATGACGATAAGGACGTGGTCTAGTAAGAGTCGCCGATGAGCTGAAAATTCCACTCGATCAATGTGCGGTGGTGGTAGGCGATGGACCAGGCGATATACCGGCCTTCAAAAATAGCTGGACTCAGCATAGCGTTTAATCCTCGGGACCAGCGCCTTCCCCATCTATTACCAGAGCTGTCAACATCGAACACTGGGCATTGGAGTACCCATTGCAATAATTAAGCCAAGGGAACATGATAGGATTGAACCGTTGATGTACACCCTGATCTTGATCCTGACCGCAGTAACCGTGGTTAGTCTGCTGTCCCTGATAGGAATTATTTTCGTCGGTCTCAATGAGAGAAGTCTCAAAGCCCTATTAACAGCACTCGTGGGCCTAGCTTCGGGGGCTTTAATCGGAGGTGCATTCATCCATCTTCTTCCTGAGGCTGTGGAGACGGTTGGATCGGGGATTCTTCAGTACACTATTCTGGGCATCCTCTTCTTCTTCATTTTGGAGAAGCTCTTGTGGCGTCATTGTCACGAGGGTAAGTGTCCGACACATGTATTCGGTTATTTGAACCTGGTGGGCGATGGTGTCCACAACTTCATCGACGGGATGATCATTGCCATTAGCTTCATCGCATCAACCGGGCTTGGGGTTGCGACGACCACGGCTGTAATTATCCACGAGATCCCGCAGGAGATCGGTGACTTTGGTGTCCTTGTTTACTCTGGGTTTGAAAAAAGGAAAGCGCTCCTACTCAATTTCTTATCGGCCCTCATAGCGATAGCCGGCGCCACTTTCACCTTCTTTTGGACTGGATTTTTCGGGGAAAGTGTATTGAAATGGCTGATTCCCTTTGCTGCGGGAGGTTTTATCTACGTCGCGGCGACGGATCTCATGCCAGAGCTACATAAGAAAACTGAGGCGAGGGAATCCATCATTCAGTTGGCAATGATTCTACTAGGCCTTGCATCTTTATGGTCCATTAAATTCCTCTTTGTTTGAACGTTTTATATGTAAGCTACATATATGTAGATTACATTGACCGAGGAATTGAAGAAATACGTGATTACTCATTACGAGCAACAGCCAGAGGAGAGTAGGATTTTCCATCCCGGCGGATTTAAACTCACAGACAAGCTCGCCGAGGAGGCAGGCATCAGAAAAGGATCAAAGGTACTAGATATCGCATCCGGAAAAGGGGCAACGGCGATACATCTTGCGGAGAAGTTTGGCTGTGAAGTTGTTGGCATTGATCTTTCGGAAAAAATGGTCCAGAAGGCTAAGGAAGAGGCCACTGAGAGGGGGTTGCAAGGCTCTGTAAAATTTTGGAAGGCGGACGCCGAAAATCTTCCCTTTGGAGATGGTACGTTTGATGCCGTGTTAAGCGAATGTTCGGTTTGCTTATTCCCGAATAAGGAAAAGGCGATCTCGGAGATGGCAAGGGTCGTCAGGCCTGGAGGAAAGGTAGCAATAACGGATGTGGTACTCAAGGGGCGGCTGCCTGACCAATTCAAAACCGAGATATTCCACGCGATGTGCATCGCCGGGGCGGAAACATACGATGGATACGCTAGGCTCTTCGAAGCAGCGGGATTAAAAGACATAAAAGTAGTCGACTATTGGTGGGCTCCTGTTATCGCACCAAAAGAGGTTCCGGGCTTACGAGATGAGATAAAAGATCAAGTAAGATGCCGCGTGCCAGAGTCTATGTCCGAATGCTGCTCTGAGGAGTCAATAAACGCCCTAGTGGATTTTGGAGTGCGACTCCTAAGAGAAAAAATCGGATATGGGTTGATTTCCGGTACCAAGAAGAACAGGTGATTGACTATGAGTTGGTGCTCACCGTCCTTTAGACCGAAAGAGGGGCTCAGCCCGATACAGATGCTCCTGCTTATGCTGCTGAACAAGCGACCGATGCACGGTTACGAGCTTGCTAACGAACTGAAAGAGAGATTTGAGAACCACTGGAAGCCAAATCTGGGCACAATTTACCACGCTCTCTCTCGGCTAAGCGAGAAGGGACTTGTTAGCGCAAAGGTTGAGCCGAGCAAGGCTGGTCCCGAGAGAAAGACGTACGTGATAAATGAGAATGGAAAGCAGATGCTTAAGGATGCCTCCCATTTTTTTTCCTCGTTTATGGAGTGCTGGGAGGAGTGTTGCGCCTAGGATTGTCGCTGTTCGACTCTATCTAGAAGCTCCTGAAACGTCATTCCCTCCCCTAGTTTTATCATATAATCTCGAGGCTCATCGGCGATCTTGAAGAACCACTTACCGCGAGGAAATTTGGCGGCGACCACGGCAAATCGATTTGGATAGATCTTATGAATCTCGAGGAACTCGAAGAGCTTGCTGACCTGCTTAGCCTTGAAGTAATCATAGATCTTGTGATGGGCCTTGATCTCGAAGGCCACGATAGCGTTCCCTTTGACGGCGAAGACATCTGGAAATGGCTCGCCACTCGGCGCGCTTACCGGAACCCTCACGGCATTAAATCCAGCCTCCCTGAGCTTCCTAACGAGTTCCCTCTCCGCATCGTACCCCTTCTTTTTAATTCTCTTGACGTCCTTGGGAGTGAGCCTCCTAACTACCCGCTTTGGCTCACGCCCGCGTGCTAGCTCGCGAAGCGACGTTCAGAGCTCACCTTTTTCGATTGGGATGATCGCGAATCGCCTCAGATCCTTCAGCCAGTCGGAGAACCTCAAGGCGTTGACGTACTTCTGATACTTCTTCTTTCCAGGAAGCTTGGTTATCATTCTCAAATCCACCATCTTCCTCACGTAATACTTGGCGGTGGACCGGGGGATTCCGCTCTCCTTTGACAGATCGCCACTCGTGAAGGTCGAGCCCAGCCTCGCGTAGGCTCGTATGGCCCTTGAGGGGAATGGCATGGATCGATCCACGATATGCTTGAGTTCCTCTTTGGACATCATAATAAATTCAACAGCATTTAACTCAATTATTGCAATTGATCCCCGAAGGGTTTGCTCTTTTTCATACGAACCCCGGGTGAACACACTTCCGTTTCGACGAAGTCAACCAGTAACAACGCCGAAAGGAGAAACACAGAGTGCTTATCGCATCGCCACTATTTCGGTGGCCTCGATGATGGCGACGGAGAGGGACTCAACCCGATCTCGAGCTAAAGCCTGAGGAAGGCTCAACCGAGCTCCAAGAGGAGGTGAGTTAAACCTTAGTCATCCCTCTGGCTCGGCTAAATGCCGTTTTGATACAATGTAGCCCCTGGGACAACACCACTTCACCGTGGCCGGGAAATATCTTCTCAACGTTTAAGGATTGTAATCTATCCAGGGAGTCAACCAATAATCTTGAACTTCCAGTTGGCAAATCCGTCCTCCCGAACCAGCCCTCGGGGAAGACGGTGTCCCCGGAGAAAAGTATCCCTCGATCAGTATCATAGAGGCATATGCTTCCATCACTGTGTCCCGGTGTATGTAATACCTTAAAGTGTCCATCGATTGGCACTTTTTCCCCATCCCCTACCATCCGAAAGTCAAGATCGTACACCCTCGAGAGTGACCCTATGGTTGACTCGTGGGCCATAATGACCGGTGAACAACACGTGGCTATCTCCTCTAGCCCGCCCACGTGATCTATGTGGTCGTGGGTCAGTATCACCATTCGAACGTCGGTCATCCCGATCCCGATCTCCCTGAGCTTGGGAGCAAGTCTGTTCTCCATTCCTCCCACCCCGACGTCGATCAGGGCGACGGTTTTCCCCTGGATGACGTACACGTTCGAGGAGAAGCCGTACGGTTCGATCAGATGAATAACGATAGATGGGTCCTCAAACACCTTGACGATCGATGCCAACTACTACTATGAAGGCTCTTCCAGTGAAAAAGCCAGCGTTTGTAACCAAAAGCCGGAAAGTTACTTTCCATAGAGACACCCAGTTAAACAGGCTCCAGATCTACCGAAGAATCTGTGAAAAAAGGGAAGAGGCTCGATTTGTACCGGGGGACATCTCAAAATTTCCCAAGAAAAACGGCTATTGTCGATTTTCACAGGTTTTCTAAGGGCCCGTCAGAACCCAGCGGATATATTTTCTATCCAAAGTCGATACAGAACGGAGAACCAGATGATCGTGAACAGTTTGGCTCAGCGGACCTGCTGGACCTACTGGTGTACTCTGTCCAAATCATTCAGAACATAAACAAAAACGTAACCCGCCCATTCACCAAACCTCTCCTTAGCAAGAGTTTTGACCTCCCTTATCAGACCCCTTGTATCATCCCCCCCAATTCCAAGGATCTTCGCGAAGATCTTCGCACTCCAAACGTCTACCGGGAAGCCCCGATGAGGCGAGATGATGTCGGCCGAATAGTCGCCGATTCCTTTGAGCTTCAGCAGCTCCTTCTTTGCTTCACCCGGAGGCATCTTTGCCAGCTCCTCCATAGTCGGCACATCGCCGGAGACTATAGCCTCGGCAACGCTCTTTATATGGGTCGCCCTGTAGCCCAGATGGCAACGATCTTTGAGATCACGAGCATCCTCTAAAGCTATCCGATGAGGGGAGGGGGACAGAATGATTCTTTTGCCCTCAAAGTTCAGGGCATCCCCGTACTCTCTGTATACGGCTTCTCTCATCTCCATGCTCCTCTTTATCGAAGCCCACTGGAGGGCGATCGCCAGAATTGAACCGGTGAAGATGTCTGGGTACGGAGTGTCTCTCATCCCAAAGAGATCGTCCCTCACTTGTTTGATAAGCGGATCATCCTCTACGAGGGCGTAGAACTCACTGATGTCCTCGTCCAAACGGAGACAAAATGCCAGCTTTTCCAGGATCACTCCCTCCTCCTCGTTGGTCAACACGTCATCCGAGTATACCACAGTCCTTATCCTAGGCCTCTCAACAGAGCCTAACGACTCGGCACGAATTCCAATCACCCTATCCAACGCCCTCATCCCAGTCCATATGGTTCCCCCATCGAATTTCTCGAAGGGGGTGAGCCAGTCCCAGCCCGCTGGTTTGTGAACGGTTAATACGAAGCTATAAGGGGGCACACCCTCGAATTCGTGCTCTAGAACCTTGTGGAGCTTCAAATCCAAGTGGCTATGGCGATGCAACGAGGGTGCTTGTCTTAAGAATTCCCGGGACTTGTCTCATTGCTGTAACTATCTTATCGAGATCCCTGAGATGCCTCACCTGTACCTTCGCGAAAACATCGAATTCCCCGTAGACCACACTCACCTCAACAACCCCACCGAATTTCTTGAGTTCCTCTTTGATCTCATACTCCTTTCCGAGCTCAACGTTCATGACAACGTAAGCCGTAATCTCAGCGACCATCGCCACTTTGATCAGTATGACTTTATTAAGCTCACCTGCCCTGTCTGGTGGCTCACTTAAAAGGGAGGGGGCTGTTGATAACTCAACTTTGCGCCACACCAGTGGCACTCTGGCAAGTACATGGATGCTGGTTTCTTACAGTTTGGGCATCTCCATCTTTTTTCCTCCTCTGCAAGCCATTGTTCTGCTTCACCGACCTTGATTCTTTCCAAATTCTTTCTTAGGTTCTCCCCGTATTTCAGGGTCGATTCGAAAAGATCCCCGAATCTCTCACACTGATCATATACGTCACATTCGTAGCAGAAGTTCAGTCCCCTTGCGTCAAGGCATTTGATTATTTTGCAATTTTTACCCCAGTTCTCATCACCAGCCCACCCCTCCTCCATCACTACTTGGCATCCCTCGCATCGAACATCCTCCGGTGAACAGTTGTACTCCTTTGCAAGGGCCTCTTGAAGCTTCCTTGAATCTTCATACGCTCTGTAGATCGGGCATGTGCCACAGAATAATCCACATCTCCCAATCAGGTTCTTGTTCACCATTTCGCACCATCACGTTCGTTGTGAGGTTGGAATCTCGTGTACATCACTCTGTCAACCAAAAAGTTTCTGCAGGCTTTCGAGGCTTTCCTCCACGTGTTCTATGGATTCCAACATGATGACGTTGCCAAACCCTGCCCTCCTAATCTCTTTCGCAACACCCCCCCAATCGATGGATCCATATCCTATTCCAAGGTGTTGGTCACGGACTCCGTCGTTATCACTCACATGTATGTGGACGATTTTTTCGGGGAATTGCCTGAAGAAATCTTGGATTTGGCGATTTAAGTTGGCGTGTGCTACATCAAGCACCATTCCTATATCGTCTTCGAGATCATCGTAGAAACGGGAAAAGTCTTGGATGCTCTTCATGACAAAGGGATGGGGCTCCGGGACGTTCTCAATGGCTATTTGGACATCCTGCTTTCTAGCAATCCTCAACAGGGCGCGTACAGAGTCTAGGTTTAGTTTCCAGTCCAGTCCAGGATGGAAGGGGCTGAGACCAGTTTTTAGGCCCGGGTGGAATAACCACAATCGGCAACCTAGTTGACCAGCGTAAGAAATGGACTTCTCTAGCCGCCTCAAGATAGGGCGCTGCAAAACTGGGCTGGGAACCGCTATGTTCATTCCTGCAAAAGGAGCGTGAACCACAAAGTCCAGATCGTGCGACTCGGCCACCTCTTTTAAGGCTCTAACTCGTCTGCTGTTGAGCGTGTGCAAGCCCTCATCAAGAATCTCCACGTGACGAACGTCGACTTCACGAAGGCGTTCCAAAAGAAGGGGGAAGGTCTCTCCAAGACAGAAGAGCATAGATAAACCGATTTCCGGTTTGGACACATCGACCACGACAATCATCCTTACATCTGTTGGTCAAAGAAGGTTTCTCATCTGCGAATCACAGCTTAGTACCTGTGATTTCCCTTACAACTTCAGAAGTGGGTTCAACCCATATCCTTTACCATGAAGAGACAACCATTTTGGGGCATTTTATCCCGGGTATTTTGTCAAAAATAACAAGAAGGTCACTCACGTATGGAAAAGGTGGAATCGAAAGGTTCTGACAGGCTAAAATATCCGGGTCGAATAGGACGCTGGCTGTACAAAATCCCGATCCTTTGGTATAGACTCGGATTAGGTTGTCTATTCGCCAATTTTCTCTTGTTGCTTACGACCACCGGTCGGAGGACCGGTCTCTCGCGTGATACTCCGATCGAATATGAGGAACTCGACGGGGTCTTCTACATCATATCCGCGTGGGGTACCCGACCCGACTGGTATCGCAACATATTAGCCGACCCTGGGGTGAGGTTTCAGCTAGGTCGCCGCCGTTTCTCACGGTTGGCGGTTCCAGTCAGCGACCCGGAAGTGAAGGCAGCAGTCATAGGGCGAAAATGGTCCCGTGGACGAATTTACCGTCATCTGCTTCAATTGGTCGGGGTCCCACCAAACGCCAGCTCCGAAGAGATTCGGCGGGTAGCATCCAAGCTTACCATGGTTGCGATTCGGCCGGGAACGTGAGGACACCGACTCGTTCCTATGTGATTGTGACATCACCCTTGGAAATCTCGATTCGACCTTACTTTCAGTGATCCCGTTATCCACGCATTTCAAAATCACTTGAATTGGAAACACCCGACAAACGGGCCCACTCCCACTCGCCCATTTTTTCCTTAATATTTAGTGAGTAAACCAATCGGTATTACCAAATTTATACCAAATCCTTGTATCTAATCGAGTATGAGGCTTATCAGGATCCAGCCCAGGAAAGAGAAGAGAGGTCCACGTTACTTTGTTCAGATACCCAAGGAAACCGTTGAGGCGACGCTAAAGTGGAAGAAAAGTGAGAAGTTGGCTCATTCGGTTGAGTTTGACGGGGAGAGCGGAGAGCCCTATCTGATCATAAGAAAGAAGAGGGCACCTGTTGAGAAATCTAAAGCTGGGATGAAGGTTCAATCCGTACAAGAGCTTAAGATTGGATTGGAGGGATCAGAGAAGGAGCTGAAGCAACTCATAAAGGATTACTGGATAGGCGGGGCATCCGTGAAGTTTAGGGATAGATTGGAGAGGGATCCCTATCTGGATAAACAGGCCGAGAAGGTGGCCAAGAGTCTATTGAAAAGAAAGAGGGTTCCTTCTTCTTAGCAGAACCTTCGATTAGCCCACAAATCTTACATGATGAACACCTTGGGTTGATTGATGTGAAAAGGGCGAGATCTTCAACCTAGGGTTGGCGAAGAGGTGTCCATGCGGGAATTGACAGATGTCATCGCTTCTGTCACCGGCCGGACGGCTATCGTCGATGAGATCCCCGACATCATGGAGGATACCTATCGTCTCGTGGCTGATATTTCAAAGATCAAGTCCCTTGGGTATGCTCCGGTGACATCGCTGGTCGAAGGAGTGAAGCAGTTGGCTGTGGAGTTGGGAGAAAACCCGGAGATGCCGAGCGGGGCAACCATTTTTAAGAGGGGGCAAAGAGCCGAAGAATAAACAGTCCATATTTACTTTCTTAGTGTTTCGAGCCTCGTCTGCGGTCTCGCGAAGGCGCTTATGGTGTGATAATGTCTAACTTGGATTTAACGCGATCTCCTCGACTGGAATCCCCCTGATCTCGATTCTTCGGGTATCGTTCGTTCCCAATCCCGCCTCGGATGCCAATACAAGGTGTCTAACATCCTCCGGTTTAACGCCCAGAGCCAGCGCACCCACACTATCAGTGGCCACCGGATCGAAGCCCGCAATTATCACATCGAGTCTGACCGTTTTCTGACCCGCCTTCCACGCTCCAGCCACCGTTCCATCGATGACCGTAAGGTGAGGCTTAAGGACAGTATTGTAATCCACGATGGACTGATCCAGACCTACATGATGGCACTTGGACTTGGTCCTGCCCGGAAGGCACCCCTTCATGTTCTTCAATCCCAAGGTTACCGTTGCTTCCCCATGAAACTTGAGAACGGGCACGCTCACTCTCACACCGCAGTCCAATACCGTCCTAGGTAGCGGTAAGCCATCCAAGACCTTCCCACCCGGAAGGGGGATGTTGACGGTATTGTCACTATCAAAATTGACAACCTCGATGCCCAACCGCTGAGCTACCTCCTTGACTCCCGAAGCTTTTAACGCCCTCTCTGTCGACTCTGGAGTGCTACCTATACAGCTTTCACCTACGATGGGGATCCCGCCGACTGCTTGAACCTCCTTGGCAACCGCCTCAACAACCTTTACGTTGGTGGTTACACCGGTTCCCTGAGGTTCAGCCCCACAGAAATTCGGCTTAACCAGAACCCTGTCCTCCTCACGTATGATCTCTCTCAGTCCGCCGATAAGCTCAAGCGCTTTTCTCACTGCCTCGGCTTCTGTTCCCCTTGTTATCGCGACGATGCTTTTTCCCATCGCCTTCTCCTCGGCCCTGGCCTCTTCCGTCGTGACGCTTCCCAGCAACGAGATCCTTAGTTATAACTACTGTTTATATTTGACTGGTTTTCGGTTTGGCGATGAAGGGGCCGAGCGTCACGGTGGATATCATCATCGTCGGAAAAGATGGGTCATTTGTGCTGATCAGGCGGTCAAGACCCCCGTTTGAGGGTTACTGGGCCATCCCGGGAGGATTTGTAGAATTAGGAGAAAGGGTTGAAGACGCGGCCATCAGGGAAGCAAAGGAGGAAACAGGACTCGACGTTGCTTTAAGGAAGATCGTCGGTGTGTACTCTGACCCCGAGAGGGATCCCAGGGGTCACGTGATATCGGTGTGTTTCTTGGCCGAGGAGGTTGGTGGGGAATTGAAGAAGACTGAAGAGACGACAGAGGTAAAGCGATTCAATTCGATACCAAATAAAATCGCTTTTGATCACGAGAAGATACTGAGGAACGCAGGATTTGGCTCTAGTTGATTCCGAGCAAGGATTTGATGACCTTAACCCTCTTGATCTTGGCTAAGTAGTCCCACAATAACTCTTTCTTATCACACAATATGGCCTGGTTCGCCTGATCAACTGATTCCTGGAGATCGCTAAGTAGTTGATCCCTATTCGCTTCGGATGACGACTCTATCTGATCGATCTTTTTCAACGCATCATGGGACAGCTCTATTCGCAAAGCGATACGGTCAGCATCATCGTCTGAGATGAGCCCATACTCGCGCTTCATGTCGTTAAGCTCCGAGGCCATCTCGTATGTTATCTCGATCAGATCTTCTCTAGTTATCCAGTTCGTTTCGTAGTTTAGCCAGTACTTCCAACTACTTCTCTCGAGAGCACTGCGGTGATCTTCTAATGATCTGAGGAAAATCCTGAATCCAAACTCATTCGGTTGTTCGAAAGCCAAGCTACCTGGATCCACAAAGGGTGACCAAGGCGACATGAAGGGGTGCACCCTGATGCTTTCATCTTTCGGTTCCACCAGCTTGCGGCAATATTGGGCGGTTTCCCTAACCGAGCTGACATCCTGGGTTGGTAGCCCCATAGTGAAGAACACATCGAACCTCTCACATCCGAGTTTAAGGGCGTTCTCTATGGACTTTTCCAGAGCCTCGTTGCCGAAAGTATAGCCACGGGTCGCCTTTCGGATACCTTCATCGTGACTTTCCGGCGTGATCTGGATATTGAAACTTGAGCTGGCGTTGGCGATGTTCTTTAGATAGACCCGATTAGCGGGCTTGAACAGCTCCACCACGATCGGGTTCTGGATTTTAGCCTCCTTGATCTCGTTGAAAACGCTCGTTGCGTATTTTATCCCTCCGATGCGAGGGTCTCCAACGAGAAAGATGGGAGCGTGTAGATACTGTTCGATGTCTGCCATCTCAGCGGCGATCTTCTCTGGGCTTTTGAAAGCCACCTTCCTTCTGCCATAGAATTTTTGGAACGTGAACCGAGAGCCACCGCACATCACACAGTTGTTCGTGCAACCCCTACACATGAAGACTGCGGTCAGCGGATAATCATCCCATCCCTTCCAAGGTATGTAACCACTCACATCTCGGTAGCGAAGCACCGAACTGACGAGCTTTCCGAAGTCAATCATGAACTCGTCTAGCGTGTCGGGAACATAGGTGATTGGGTTTACGTGAACCTTGTTGTACGCATCCCTCCAAGAGAGGTTCGGCACATCCTCTGGATACGTCTTCCCTTCAATACATTCTAACAACCGCAACAGGGGCCCCTCGGCAGAATCCCCTCTAATCACATAGTCCACCTCTGGATGGCTGGCCATGAGCTCCTCATGATAGTAGGTGGCGGTAAGACCACCGAAAATCACCTGGATGTTTGGATGTTGTGCCTTTAGGATCTTGGCGATCTCCAGACTCCCCTGCGCATGAGCAAGCCAGTGAAGATCGATGCCAAACGCAAGTGGATTCAGCTTTGCGAGAAATCTCTCTGCGTCGAACGAGTGGCTATCGAGCATCTTTGCAGCGATGTTCACGATACGTACGTTGTACCCGTGGCGACCCAGGTATTCGGCGATGCTAGCAAAACCTATCGGATACATCTCGAGGATAGGTGTCGACGGGATAACATCGCTAATTGGTCCGTAGAGAACTGTCTTCCTTCTGAAGTCATATACGCTTGGGGCGTGTAGCAGTACCAGATCGGGTTGCCTCATTGTCGCCTTCCCTTTGCTTAGGGGGATGATTATTGAATATTTGGATCACCAGGGCTAACGTGCCTTCAATTCCACTAATCAGAACAGCAAACGTTCGACTTCTTTAATCGCCGATAACCCCTTTACCTCGGAGGGTAACAGTGGCAATTGGGCTACGCCGAATTTTTTACCGTAACGCTTTTCGAGTACTTCGAGGTACTTCCTCTGCATGGTGGCCCTTTCTCTGAGAAATTCATTGGTCGCAACCTGATCGGTGATGATGTAATTCACGAGGATCTTACTGATGCGCATCTCGAAGGACTCGATCTCCCCGATGACCCTCTTCGTCTGGTTTACTCCTAGGGCCTCGGGAATGGTCACCACGATGGCATGCGTCCGCTCATCCTTCAGCATATCAAGGACGTTCTGGGCGAGCCTCTCCCATTCCTCGATTACCTTCAAGGGGTCTCTTTTCGCTCTGCTCGTGACCAAGGTATCTAGCGCCTTTCGGATTCTCACATAAAGCCTTGCCGCCTCGCCCAAGTGTCTGTAGAACTTATCCTGCAGCTTGATGAGGGAGAGGGTGCCTCCCGCTGGAGCCGTATCCCAGGCGATCACGTCATAGTTCCCGCTCTTGTAAAGGTCGTAGACGTAGCTGAGTGCAAACTCCTCATCTATCCCCGGTGCCCCCGCCACATACTCGATGATCTCTTCATCGACGGGCAAGAAAGACGATATTACCTCATACACCTCGGGTCCGAATTTCGCTTTCCACATCTCTATGACGGTCTCACAGCCCAGCTCGACGGCGTCAAGAGTTTTTGCCTCTCTCACACGAGTTATCCCCTTACTCACATCCCTCTCCAAGATATCGGACAGCGAGGGAGTGGGATCGGTGGATATGAGCAACACCCGTTGACCTTTTTTAGCAAAGTGTAGAGCGGTGGCGGCTGCAGAGGTGGTCTTACCGACACCCCCCTTGCCGCAGAACATTATGATCTTGGGATTTTCGGCATCTAGATAAGCAAGGCCCTTGACCCTCATCGAATAACTTGATCCGACTACGTTAGTAAATAGTTAATGCCCATTTACTTCGCGGGATCTAGGAACGCTTAGCGAGGTTTCAAACTCGCGTGTTTCACGATCTCAGCAGGAGTACAATACCCGCAATGCAGGCTAGGGCTATCACCAAGCCATAGGGGATGTCGATAGGTATGCGAATCTCGTATACAAAATGCCCTAGAGAGTACGCCCTATCTAGCCAGATTGCCCCAAGCATGGCGATGAGCATGGCCGTGACCCCTATCGCTTTTTCCGTCGTCTTCACTTTCAGAAGATGAATAGGTATTGCTATTGAAAAACATTGTAAAAATGCGTGGTCCCGAAGTTAGGCGTGGAAAAGACCAGGTTCACAAGGTTTTTGGTCTCAAAGCAGCCCATCTCGCAATGATGCCTTCCGGATCTTTTATGATATCGCTGAAAACGATCTTGGAATGACACTGAGTGACGGAAAAGGAAATTCAAATTTAGCTAACACGAACATTTCGTAGGCGTATTTTTATATATCTTATCCAACATATAGCCTGCGATATAAGATGTGCTGTGATTCTCACCTTTGGTCGGGAAAGCACCATTCTCACCTTCACCCATGGAAAATCTCTTTTGGCCCAAGGGGCTTTCTAAAGTTCTACGTGCTGAAACTTCTTCAAGAAAAGCCCATGTCGGGCTACGAACTGATGAATGAAATTGAAAAGCGTACCTTCGGAGCATGGCGACCTACATCCGGATCCATCTATCCGACGCTTATGGAGTTCGAGGATGCTGGAGAAATTGAAGAGGTGGCTCCGGAAAAGCGAAAAGAGCGGGGCAAAAGGACCTACAAGCTCACGCATAAGGGCCAGGAGCGTTTGGCAGAATGGCGGAGACTTCGTAGGGACATGCGAACCAGGGTGGCGAGATGGAGAACCTTCTGGCGGGAGTTCTACGAACCGAGTCTTGAAGAGAGCATAGACGAACTCAACATCGGAATACAAAGACTAGAAGGGTCGCTATCGGAGGTATCTAGCCTCACGAAAGAAGAAATTGATGAGTTAAAGAAAAAGCTCACTCATCTAAACGAAAGATTCGCCCAGATAGTTATGACTCTGAAAAACTCCGTAAACGAGGGTTGAACTTCTTTTAAAGCAGCAATATCTTCCTTATTATGGCGCACACAAAGTACGCGGTGGAAACATTCGACCTCACGAAAAGGTTCGGCGATTTGGTGGCGGTAGACCATATCGATCTGAAGATCAGAGAAGGGGAGATCTTCGGCCTCCTCGGACCCAACGGAGCAGGAAAAACAACCACGATAATGATGCTGTGTACGATCTTTAAGCCGACGGAAGGGACGGCTAAGGTTTCCGGTTACGACATCGTAAAACAACCAGACATGATTAGAAGGTCGATTGGGATCGTCTTCCAGGATACAACTCTGGATCTCAACCTTACCGGGAGGGAAAACCTAGAACTTCACGGCATGCTGTACGGAATGCCGAGAGAGCAGAGAGAAGCTAGGATGGGCGAGCTCTTAGATTTTGTGGGTTTGAGTGATCGTGCGAATGATCTCGTAGAGACATACTCTGGAGGAATGATGAGGAGGCTTGAGACGGCCAGAGGTCTGCTACCCAGACCAAAACTATTGTTCCTCGATGAGCCGACCTTGGGCCTGGATCCCCAGACAAGGTTCAACATGTGGACACATATCAAGGAACTCAATAAGAGGGAGGGAGTCACCATCCTGATCACGACTCATTATATGGATGAGGCTGAGCGGCTCTGTGATAGGGTAGCCATCATCGACTTTGGCAGGATATTGGCCGTCGATACACCTGATAATCTTAAAAGAGGACTCGGGGAAGATGTCGTCTTGCTGAAAACCGCAGATCACTTCGATTCTCAATTCGTCGAGGAGGTTACACGAATTAAGTCGATCAAGAAGGCCAAAATCCTCCGCGATAACGAACTCAGTCTGAGTGCAGTTAACGGGGAGGAGCTCATCCCCAAGTTGTTTGACGTTGCACGGAGCTCTGGGATCCACGTGAAATCTGTGGACCTTCACCGACCCACGTTGGATGATGTGTTCTTGCACCTTACAGGGAGGGGGATAAGACCGGAAGAGGGTGCGGATATTCTCAAGATGCGGGTCAGAAGCTGGAGGAGGGCGAGAAGATGAGCCTGAGCAGAGGTTTCTTGGCAGCCTACGTCATGTGGTTGAGGGAGCTAAAGAGATTTTGGAGATCCAGATCTAGGGTCTTCGCAACGGTTGTTCAGCCACTGCTGTGGTTCGCATTATTCGGTGTGGGCTTCGGCTCCTCATTCAGATTCGTCGGCATGTCAATGGAATACATCGTGTTTCTAGCTCCCGGCGTGGTCGCGATTTCCGTATTCTTTTCATCCCTATTTGGAGGGATATCGGTGATCTGGGACAGGCGCTTTGGTTTTTTGAAGGAGATTATGGTGGCCCCGGTATCACGAACCTCGATCATCTTAGGTAGAACCGCTGGTGTAGCGACAACATCCGCGATTCAGGGGCTATTGGTGTTAACCATCGCTTTTCTGGTTTTTCCAGGCTTTCTCAATCTGTCCGGACTTCCTCTGTCCATCGTGACGATGACACTAATCGCTCTTATCTTTTCTGGTATGGGGCTAGCGATAGGTTCCCGAATGAAAAGTCCGGAGGGATTCCACCTCATTCAGAGCTTCCTATCCCTTCCGTTGTTCATACTAAGCGGTGCATTCTTCCCCCTCGTCAACCTACCCACATGGATGAAGGCACTGTCGTATATCGATCCCTTAACCTATGGCGTGGATGCGCTGAGAATCACGTTGGTAGGCTTTGGGAACTTCTCGATCTGGGTCGATTACTCTCTAATGATAACCATCAGCATCGCCATGATCCTCTTCGGGGCTTACGTCTTCACCAAAACCAGCTTGGAATAGTCGAAAGAATAGTTCGATTTATAAATTAATGGAACCGGATCGGGATCGACTCCTTTGTGGGTTAGAAAAAGAGGTATTTCCAGCCCTTAGAGAGAGACGTACCCCCAAGTCGAAGGTCAAGAGCCTAATGGGAAACGCTGATTACTTCCGAATTTTGTTTTCGAATGAACAAGTTCACTAAATTTTAACATCTTGGACGCTGTAAGAACGAGTTTTTATTGAAAAAAGTGACAGAAAAAGCGGCAGGACGCACCAGAGCTTCCTAGAAAGGGTACGTTCGACTGTTAGAACGCGATTTTTGGATAGTTTTTCGGTCTGAGAATTCGAAACCAGCTTTCCTTAAGGGCTGAGCGAAAGATGGGTTAATTTTGACCATAAAATGTCAAAGTAGCATATGAATTCTCCTGATTTTTCGGGGCTAGATCCGCGTAATTTAAGGGAGGCTGCAGATCCCGGCTAAAATGTTGTCCATCCTATAAAGGGACGTTCCTCACTCCCTACTCCAAGAAGACGAGGTCGCCGACCTCGTCCTTTGCCCTTTCCATCTTTCTGTTGAAGTCGGTTAGGAACTCTCTCACCAATCGCATCGCCTTGGCTTTGTCCTCCCCACAGAGCAGGGCCCCCGATCTACAATCATTGTATATCCTATCGAGCTCCCGATCATCCTCGATCAGGTGTTGTTTATAAAGCTCGAATATGACGCACTTTTCCGGCTCACCTCCGAGCTTTCTCTGCAGCTCCTCGGTTTCCCTACCCCCTGTAAGGGCCTTATCGATCTTTTTCGCCGCCCCGTCAGGGTCCTCTGGGATCTCGATATACGAGCCCGGCTTCGATTTGCTCATCTTGAATGACCCATCCAGAGAGGGGGTGAACTTGTGGTAAACCGAGGCCGGGGGCATGAAACGCTGCACATCCTTGGCCCTCTTTGCCACATCCCTGGCCAGCCTCAAATGAGGGTCCTGATCCACTCCCACGGGGATTATCCCTGGGATCCTCTCCTCCAGCTGAGGGTAGAGAATGTCGCTGATGTCAAGCAATGAAGCTGTGATTTTTCCCACGTTTATTTCGCCGTAGATCGCTCTGAACTCGCTGAGCGTGACCCTCCTCGATAGTATGTGTGCGAGTCTCATGACGTCCTTATTCTGAGATTGGAAGTAAAAAACCGTCTTCTCAGGGTCCATACCGAGTGCCAGATAAGCAGGAATGTGAAAATCCAAGGCTCGTTTTCTGCTCTCCTCAACGCTTATCCCCTTTGTCGCCGCGACCTCCAGGTCGGCTACCAATAGAAACGTCTTAGCTCCTTGGCGCTGAAAGTACGCCATGTTTTCCACCACCATCTTGTTCCCCAAGTGGATCTTGTCCGCGGATGTGGTGATTCCACTCAACGCATAGAACGGCTCTTTCCTCTCCATCGCCTCCACGATGACCCCGAGATCCCGGTGGGAGAAGATGACCTTTCGACGCATCAGTCTGTTTGGGCTGGGAAGTCTCCTTAGCAGTTCGTCGGTGAAGGGTTCGATCCCAAACTCCTCGATCATCCTCTTATAGTCCTCTATGAGAATCGCACCCCACGGATCGATGAGTACCTTTTCGGGATCCCTTCCAGCCATCACTGACCTCTCTCTAATGATTTATTTCTTTATTCAGAAGTTCTCTATTTTCCCCTCTTGTCACTGAAAGCGCTTAAGTTCGTCATCTAGCCAAGGATAGAGCTTCTTGAGCTTCCTCATTGATTCCTCGACTTTTTCCCTCGGGTACTCGTAGGGTTGCAACTTGCCGCTGAAGTAGTCATCATAGGCTTGCATGTCAAAGTGTCCGTGTCCGCATAGCAGAAACAGGATGGTTTTCCCTTCACCAGTTCCTTTGCATCTGAGAGCTTCATCGACCACGGCCTTAATGGCGTGGGCGGGTTCAGGAGCTGGGATTATGCCCTCGGTCCTAGCGAACAAAGATGCCGCTTCGAAAACTTGGACTTGATTGTAGGCTCTGGTCTTTACGATCCCCTCCTTATTCATTACAGAGATGGTCGGGGCTATTCCATGGTAACGCAAGCCACCAGCATGAATGGGTGGAGGTATAAACATGTGACCAAGTGTGTGCATTTTTACAGGAGGAATTATTCGAGCAGTGTCTCCATGGTCATAGGTGTAGTATCCCTTTGTCACCGAGGGGCATGCCGTAGACTCCACCGCAAGAAAATCAGCGTTCTTAGGAGCCTTACCAGAGACTTTATCATAGTAGAAGGGCCAGTAAAGTCCCGAGAAGCTGCTCCCTCCACCAATGCATCCTACGATCAAATCCGGGTATTCATCCACGAGTTCCAACTGCTTCTTTGTTTCTATGCCCGTAACGGTTTGGTGCAGAAGAACGTGGTTGAGAACGCTCCCAATCGAGTATTTTGTATCCTCATGTGTAAGTGCATCCTCCACAGCTTCGCTTATGGCTATTCCCAGACTGCCAGGATTTTCTGGGTCCTCTTCCAGAACCTTCCTGCCACTCTTTGTTCGATCGCTTGGGCTCGGATAGACATCGGCACCCCAAGCTTCCATCAAAACCTTCCTGTAAGGCTTCTGGTGGTAGCTCACCTTGACCATGTAAACCGTCGTTTTTAGTCCAAACATCATACAGCCAAAGGCCAGTGCCGAGCCCCACTGTCCTGCCCCGGTCTCTGTCGCTAGCCTCCGTTGGCCTTCCTTCATATTGTAATAGGCCTGGGGAACAGCAGTGTTCGGCTTGTGGCTTCCTGGCGGACTCACACCTTCGTACTTATAGAATATTTTAGCCGGCGTCTTTAGAGCTTTCTCGAGCTTGGTCGCTCTGTAGAGCGGTGTTGGTCTCCACGATTGGTATGCCTCACGAACTTCTTCGGGTATGTCTATCCAGCGTTCCTCACTGTACTCCTGTTTTAGGCACTCCGCTGGAAATAAGGGAGGAGGAAGTTTGACGGGCTCTCTCGTTTTCGGATCTATTTGAGGCGGCAAAGGTCTTGGCAGGTCTGGTAAAATGCAGTACCACTGCTTGGGTATTTCTTCCTCATCTAGTAGTACCTTTTTCTTATTCACCGTCGACACGCTCCTCATTTATCGAAATCTTTCCGAGGGAAATTCTCTGTACGATTGGCGAGTTTAAATCCAGTCCTGTTGATACACCCGTGACACCTTGTTGAGAAATTATCAATTATGTAGTATTTAAAGCTTTTATGTACAGAAATGTACAAAGATAATGTGGAGTAGGGTCAGGGACTACTTCAGATACAGCCCCTCGAGGCTGAGGGTCGCACGATCCATAATCGAACTGGGGTTACGAGTGGGCGAAGACGGTTCCATTTATTGCGGTCCCATAATGATCTCCAACACTAAGATGGCTAACGCGCTAAATGTCGACCGGAGGGTCATTGCTAGTACAGCGAAGTTCATTCTTTCCGAGCCTGAGCTTCGCGAGGTTTACACCAAGATCAGGCCAGCAGGTCCTTCCTTTCAGGAGGTTGCTAAACATCTGGGTTTCGGTGTCGTGGTGATCAGCGCGGATCCCAAAAGGGTCGGAATAGTGGCCAAGGTTTCCACGATCATCGCTGAGGAGGGCGTGGGGATACGGCAGATCCTAGCCGAGGATCCGGAGTTGTTTCCTGAGCCGAAGCTAACAATAATAACCGAGCGGCAAGTTCCGAGCGAAATCATACCTAAGTTGAGGGGAGTACCGGGTGTAGAGGGTGTAACGATTTACTGAGAGGTAGGAATCAATACCGAAATTGATTTCTTATCGTCAGTGTAATCGATGAAGTACCTTTTATGATGGCTTCAGTTAACCTTTGGTGGTGACTAAAGTCAACGTGCCAAGGACACCGTCAACCAGTCTTATATCCGATACGATTTTCCCCATCGTTGCCATATCGGAGGCCTCGATTTCGGCGATCATGTCGTAGGGTCCAGTTACAGAGTAAACTCTCCGCGCACCTTTCGCTTTCTTAACGGCTCTCTCGAGTTCGTCTAGATCCATTCCTGTATCTACATTTATCAAAACGAATGCTCGCATCGTTCCCTATTTTTATGGTGGGTAATAAACTCGTCCATCTAAATATTTCTCGGTCGGTGGGTTGGGGTTATTATCTGCACTTAAAGAGAAATAGTGTTCCTCATGGGTCGAATTCAACGATTCCTCATTCCTAGTCGGAACATCGGTATAATGTCGTTAGAGGCACTGCTACTCGGGACAGCGATGAATGTGTTCTACGTACTTTGGCAACCCTTTGTGGTGTCCCTTGGGGTTTCTCTAGCGGTTCTGGGTGCCATTCAAAGCTTATGGTTTTTTACTAGTGCTTTTGTTCATCCCTTTTTTGGAAGAGCCTCTGACAGGGCAGGGAGAAAGGTATTCATAGCTATCGCCTCCGTATTTGCCGCCATCGCCTTTCTAATAGCTACCTCGACAAGGCTCTGGTATCTTCTATTTCTTGTCGCCTTTTTGTACGGTTTCTCGGACCTTCGGGTGCCAGCGTGGAACTCGATGATCGCGGAGTCTGTCGATGTCGACTTGCGAGGTCTAGCTTTTAGTGTCGTGATGCTAGCAATGATAGCACCGGGGATCCCCGTCTCCCTCGCCGCAGGATTCTTCGCCGAGATCTACGGTTTCAGACCGATCTTCCTCGTATGTGCCATAGCTGAGGGAATAGCCCTGTTGCTCACGGTGTTCTTCATCGAAGAGACTCTGCTAAACAAAAAGGGCTCCCGATGGCTCAAGAAAGAGGATTTTTCCCAAGCGATAAAAAGAGGAGTCAATTTCGCTCGCCGGTTCAAATCCTTCTTCGCAATGTGGATTCTGGACGGCTTTTCATGGGGCTTTGGTGGCTACATACTTTTGGAAAGCTAACCAGCACCTTTGCATTCACACCCTATCAAATCGGTATAATGGAGGCCATATTTTCCGCAGCATGGGTTATTTTTGCAGTACCTGTTGGCAAATTCATCGATAAGTTTGGTGGCAGGATTTCCTTGGCGATTTCCGAATTCGTGGGAATAGCGGCGGTGTTAGGTTTTATTCTTTCTTCTACCTTTGTATCCTTTGCAATCCCGATGACCCTTTGGGGCATCACCGCCGCCCTGTGGGTTCCCGCAGCTCAAACTTGGCTGGCTGATGGCGTTCGAACAAAGGAGAGGGCCGAAGCCATGGGATGGTTGGGATTCAGTAGAATATTTGCGTTTCCGGCTCCGTTCATCGGCGGTTTCCTCTTCGATCGTTGGGGTCTAAGGCCCCCCTTGCTCGCCAATCTGCTTGGCATCATCCTGACGTTTTCGATCATTGTTCTTTTCGTTCCTGAGATCAGAACTAATTCGGAAAGAGCTGGGAAATAGATGCAGGTTACCCGAACGTGAATTTTACCTCGAGGAAGTTACTTCTAAAATTCAGAACCTCTCTCTTTACGAGCCTTGGGTCTTCCCCCGCGACGAGCCTAGAGATCAGATCAGCAATCGTTTCCATATCGCACTCTCGCATTCCGTAGCGAGTCATCTCCTGCGTCCCTAGTCTTCCAATACTGTCGATAATAATGTTTGCTCGCTCGAGCCTAGTTGCGGTCTCTTGGAATATGAGCCCCGTTCTATCTTCTATCTTGCCCATGTCCAAGAGCACCTGGTGAGACTCTGTGTAGCCTTTTTCGCGAAACATTACTGGCACCCCTTTAGCATCTAGGAATTTACCAAGGGCTTCGCGTTTCTAACGACTTGATCGGCATACTCTTTCCCGAACTCTCGAATTTCGAGGAGGGCGTAGGCTGTTGCGGCTATCCTGTTCCAATGGGCGTTATCTACGGTCTTCCAGGTCAAGCTATCTATCACACCCTTGTGGATGTCGGCATCGTTTGCTAGCGTCAAGCCGCCCTGAGGGCCGAAGAAGGTTTTATGCGTGCTAGCAACAACGATGTCGGCTCCCTCGGCCAGCGGTTTCTGGAACCTTCTCCCTGCGATGATACCAAGAACGTGGGAGGCATCGTATCCTATCCTAGCGCCGACTCTATCGCACGCCTCTGTCAGACGTTTGAGATTGAAGGGGAACGGAATAATGGAGGCCCCCACGACGACTAGACTCGGCTTTTCTCGCCCTATGGCTTTTTCGCAGGCGTGGTAGTCGATTTGAAAGTTTCTACCGGGTAATGCCAATGAGTTCAACCCCAAAAAACTCGGCACATAATCGGGAAGATATCCAGGTAGCCACCTATTTCTTCTGGAAGTGTGAGCAATGTATCGCCTGGTCGACACAGTGCTAAGAGCATGACGATATTCGCTACGTGACCCGATATGGGTTTTATGCAGGCGTAACGAGAGCCAAAGACCTCACGTGCCAAATTTTCTGCAATCGCTTCGAGCTCGTCGATATACCTGGTTCCTCGATAAGCGTTGTCGACAACCTCTCCGTATACAATAGAGTTAGGTAGGGTGTACCGGTTCCCGATGTCGGATTGGAGTATCTCCCTTACAGCTGGACTCACGGCGTTCTCAGAGGGTATTAGGTTTATGCACTCTTGACCGCGCCAAGTGTCATGCGCTCTGACAAGATCCAGAATACGATCCGGTTGAGGCATCATAAGGTCCACCAAGTTCGCTATTTAGAATTGATGCGCCCCAGCCTGCGAATCATTGATTTGCTATGCGATGATACTAATCGATGAGCTTGAAAGCAAATGAAAGCCCCTCCGACTATGTAGAGAGTCTGCACATTGGATAGTTACGGGCTTCTATCAATCATAGTCGATTACTTGATTGGAGGATTACTTGGAATTACAGCGAAATGCCAAGCCTGAGGAACAGGCTCCTAGGCCTGATGATGAGGAGTTCGGTGCTCCAAAGAATGGCCTTTAACTGGATGAGAGATCACGCACTAGATTTTTTGCATGAGAGGGAGGTGGCGAAAAAACAACAGAAGCTTTTGGAGGAAAAGCTACGGAAGATGAGAAATACCGGAATTGGAAAAGAGTTAGGACTCGACAAGATCACCGATTTTAAAGAACTACCGCTAACCACCTACGCCTTCTATGAAAGGCATTTCCTAAACCCAACCCCTGAGGCATTCATGTACCCACTTGACCAGTACGTCGAGACGATTACGAGCGGTACCACCGGTAAGCCGAAGAAATACCTGATTCCGATGGCATTTTACAACGACTTCCTTGAAAAAACTGGAATATCTGCAGTGTTCCTGCTAACTCACGATGAAAAGAGGGTCAACCTAAGCATGGGAGATACCTTTTATGTGAACATACCCCCAGCCCCATACGCATCGGGAATGGCGATCGAGTTCCTACGTAAACGAATGCCAGCCTTCGAGATCATCAAAATAGTCCCAGAGGATGCATCTGCATCGTACCATGAAAAAGTAGACTATTTCGTTAAAAATTACGAGAACATTGATGTTGCCTTTATGACCGTTACGAGTTTGTTGGACGACGTGTACTCCAAGATCGGTAAGCCCTTCAAGCTTAAGGGGTTCTTCACGCAGGATAGATCCGCCGAGTCGCTTAAGGAAGAGATAAGGAAAATAACGGGTTGCTATCCAGCCTCCATATACGGGGCCACCGAGTTCGTAGCCAGCACGGTTCCGTCGATCGAGTATCCGACTGGTTTCATCTTTGACTGGAGAGTTGTCTACTGCGAGTTTTTACCCGAGAGGGAGGCCATCGCTCCGAAAGAACCCATAATAGAGGGATCGCAGGCCATTTCAGTGAATGAGTTGGAGAAGGGTGAGAGATATCAGCTCGTAGTGACTCCGTTCAAAAACGATTTGGTCCGGTATCTAATGCCCGACATTCTTGAATGTGTAGACATGGGTGATGACATACTGGATACCCCACTTCCTGTGTTCAAATTCCATAAGAGGGCCGATGAGTTGATCACACTACATAATTTTACTAGGATTGATGAAGAAGAATTGCTAGCTGTCTTGAGGAATTCTGGGATAGAGTGTGTGGACTTTACGGCGAGAGAGGAGATCCATGGGGCCAAAGAATACTTGGCGATCTACATTGAGCTGATTAAACCTACCGACATCAAAGAAGCCAAAAGAAGAATCCACCAGCGTTTACTTGAAGTGGATAAGGATTATCGTGACCTGGTTGATTTTCTCAACTACAATCCATTGAAATTGGTGGCATTGCGCAAAGGGGCATTTAAGAACTTTCTGAGATACGAAAAGGGGACGGTGAAAATACCTAGAGTAAACATGAAGGAAGGAAAGTTCAGGAGATTAATGAACTTTATAATGTAGTAATATTATTTCCCGAAATTGGGAACTTTTTCGTTCTCAATTTATAGAAAAATCTTTTTTAAAAAATTTAAGTGGGGAATCTTTTGATTGTGATCAAGTGACATACAATCTGGAAATCTTGGTACCTAGACTACTCAACTTACTGATCACGCTAGCTTGTGGTACCTACATAGCGAAGGTGTACATTGAGGGTAGACCTAGAAGGTTCTTCTATCTAGCCTGGTCCTTAGGCTTTCTCTTTTACGGAGCTCAAGTTTTCTCGAAGTTCTTCTTCCCCATGATTTCGGCACCTAGCGAAATATTGACTTTGGTGTCAGTTGCATTCTTTGTGATAGGGTTAGGCAGCATGCTAGGAAAAACGCTGATTTTCACAGCTTCCTATCTTTTCATCGTTTCCCTTTTCGTACTACTTGCTAGTTTGATAGGGCTATCGGTTGTAATTCCTTGGGGTGTCCTCGTGATATTTGGGTTTCCAGCATTTGGCGCCCTTTTGGTCAGATGGAAGTATGGACCTGGAGCGGATAACTTCCTAATTGGGTGGATACTTCTGGCAGTGAATAACACGTTGATACCTACTGGCTACCCAACCGTTGTTATATCCGATATCTTCGCAACTTTTGGCAAATTTGTTATCTTTCTAGGCCTTCTCAATCCGGCGTTCACTACGATGGCCCTCGATATGGAGAGGTTGCTTGGCTTGAGCAGGCTTTCACCTGTCAAAGCAGTCGAGGCGGAGGGAACGTTCGCCCTCATAGAGCCAAATCCGGGGCCGTCACGTCTAGGCGAAATCGATTGGATAAACGGCCAGGTGAGGGAGGGCGTAACCGAGGGGGTCAAAACGGTCCTGGTGGTGTTGTATGATCTGATACCAGAGTCTGAGCTGAGAGCCAGAGGGCTCTTAGATGAGCTCAATGTGTCCCTTGTCCGTATGGTGCCAGGGGCCGAGGAGATTCCCGTGAGAGCGAGGGCGGAGGCGGAGGTTTTGACGATCTCAGATGACCTTTTGGCCCTAAGGAGGGTCATCACGGACATAGTAAATCATTGCCAACGGCAAGAGATTCGATGCCATATTATCTTATACACGCTATCTTGGCTGACTCAGTCACATGGGTGGAGAGAGGTGTATCAATTCCTGACCTCTATCGTCCCGGTCCTGAGGAGGAGTTCCGTCGATCTGTTTGGATTCCTGTATCCGGAAACTCACGAGATAAAGTCCGAAGTCACCAGCCTAGAAAAGCTAGCGGACGAGATCAAGAAACTTTAGTCCGTCTGGATACTAGCGATTCAACGCTGAAGAGTCTTTTTTAAAGAACGAGCAATTTGCCATATATGGTCAGGAAACTAGAGGGAAAGGTTGCGATAGTCACGGGATCAACCTCTGGAATCGGTAGGGGAATAGCTTTGGAATTAGCCAGGCGAGGAGCCTCCGTTGTTGTCACGGGTCGCAGTCAGGAGAAAATAGATCAAGTGCTCGACGAGGTCACGAGTCTTGATGTAGACGTGCTGGGGGTAAAGGCGGATGTGTCGATTTTCAAAGATGTAGAGCAGCTGGTCAAAAGGACCAAGAAGAGATTCAAAAGGATCGACATACTGGTCAACAATGCGGGGATTCTCGAGTTCTCACCCCTGACGGAAATGCAGGAAGAGGAGTGGGATGCAATCATGGCCGTGAACCTGAAGGGGGTCTTCAACTGCTCAAGACTCGTAGCCCCGGTAATGATCGAACAGAAGAGTGGGAAGATCGTGAGCATGGCATCAATAGCGGGATTGATCGGGTGCGAAAGGATTGCCCACTATTCGGCGTCCAAAGGTGGGATAATATCCTTCACCCGGTCCCTGGCTCTAGAGCTGGCGAGGCACGGAATAAACGTGAACGCTGTTGCTCCTGGCGTAATCAGAACTCCCATGACCTTGGCATGGGGAGAAGAGGCCCTAAAGGAGTTTGAAAAGGAAGTCCCACTAGGTAGAATCGGTCAGCCCAGCGATGTAGCTAAAGTGGTGGCATTTCTGGCCTCCGATGATGCGAACTACATAACCGGACAAACCATCGTCGTTGACGGGGGCTGGATTATAAAGTAGCCTAGGCTCAACTCATGATCTTCGGCAAATGCTAATCGATCCTCCAACGCTCATTTAGGAAGTCCGGGATTTGTGAGGAATCCCTTGGTCCCACGATCACTTCCCATCCGGTTGCCTCCTCGATCTTCCCCTTGAGCACTGCAGCTAGTTGTGGAATGATTATCTTCTTATGCTC
>JBHIEI010000012.1:0-31283 GCA_046760555.1 Bathyarchaeia archaeon | reverse complement strand
CTGAAGAGATCGTTTGGCTGTCCAATCATACACACGGTATAGACATTAGGAGGAAAGATCCTGAAAACGGCTTGCCCTATAGCTATCCAAATCCCTACTACAAAGCCGGTAATCAAAGGCGATACCCTGGCCATCTTAAAACCATCGTCTCCTCTACAATTTACACTTTGCTGAAGCCCGGTTTAGGCTGGAGGGATATATAAGGAACAGTTTTTGAGACCTGATCGTGTGAGCAGCTTAGCGAGTATCCTCGGTTCCTAGAATCATATTTATTAGGCGGGTCAGAAAGTGACAAAGCATGGGAGAAGAGATTAGGGTCAGAAGGTACCAGCCCTCGTTGGGCGAGCGATTGGCCTCCAGCGGAAAGTTCTGGTTGCTTGTGGGACTGCTAATAGTCATCGTGGGCGCTCTACTATTTTCAGTGGCCTCGATCGCCGTCGGGGAGGTCGCCGTGATCACGGACCCCATCCTGAAATCCGTCTGGACGGTGGGAGACGGCACAAAGGCACAGTACTACCTGAAGCCACCGTGGGCCGCTGCCCATAGAGTTTATGTGGCCGTGGACTACATCCACATGTACCCGAATGCCCCCCCACCCGATTTTCCCTCAGCACCCTCACTGACCAAGGATGGGTTGGCTGTTGGAATCGACCTAACGATAAGGTGGTCTGTAAGCCCATCTCAGGTGAAGCCTTTGTTCTTGAACTATCCCAAAGCCGACTGGAAGACCAGAACCATCATCCCCACGATCAGGCAGGTGATAAGGGACACCATCGTGAAGTACAATGCCATCGAGACCATCGAATATAGGGAAGAGATAAGCCAAGAGTTCTTCAATAAGCTCAATGCCAAATTGCAGGCAGAGGAGTCGGTCGCGGGGGCGATCCTACTTCAAGAGCTAAACCTAAGGGACATATCGCTACCCGCTAGATTCACCGAGGCGATTGAGGCAAAGCTGTCGGCGGAGCAGCAGGCCAAGCAGGCAGAGTTTCAGAGACAGCAAATCCTGACGCTGGCTGATGCCAGAGCCAAAGAGAGGATCATCGTAGCAAACGGAACGGCACAGTCGCTGAGGTTACTGGCCGAGTACACAGGTGCGGATCCAGCCGAGATAACTGCACTGTTCTTGCAGTTAGAAGCGTACAAGGAGATGACGGAAAAGGGAGCGAGGATCATCGTTATCACGGGTCAGGGACAGTACATCATCCCCCTACCTCAGGAATAGACTCTGGAAACGATTCGCCCAGCGGTTGGCAAGGGAGTTAGCGTCAGCTAGCGTATGGGCCGAGTGGGAATCGGACCCACGACCTCTCGGACGTCAACCGAGTGTTCTACCACTGAACTATCGGCCCTCAATAAGGAATCGTCGCTGCTCTTTTGTATTTACCCCAAGATTGTTCCTTGGAGGGCGGTTCCGGGATAACAGAGCAGATCGTTTGGCAGAGAAAATATTTTAACAACCGATTATGTACTCTGGTTGCCTCCAAAAGAACAGCAATTTTGGGCCGAGCTACTTCGCAGTATACCACTAAGAATCAGGATCAGGGCTTCACCCTATCTCCGCAATTTGAGGAGGATATCGGAGATGGAGTGGCTGGTGTGGAGTCCCAATGGTGCCCGCTACACGATTCGGCTTAGAGGGGTTAGAATAACGTGTACCTGTCCTTATTTCGTAGATCGGGGCGAGTACTGCAAGCACATCGCCGCCGTATGCACTACCGAGATATTTAGGTATGAGACCGAGGATTCGTCATAGATAAACACTTGATGGTAGAGTCCGCAAGCGCACTTCCCATACAGCTAGAAGCCATTCTTAGACGGCAGAAGTATCACCTGGTAGGAGCCCACTCAGCGGTCAAGCGCTGCAGATGGCTTTACGAAAGCTTGGTAAACGATCGCGTTTGCTACAAGCAACGATTCTATGGGATCGAGAGCCATAGATGCATCCAAATGACCCCGACGGTGGCCTTCTGCAATATGCGATGCCTCTTCTGCTGGAGAGTTCAACCGGAAGACGTTGACATCTCGTGGAACGAGCTGGCTGCAGCCAAGTGGGATGATCCCACCGAGATCGTCGATGGGTGCTTGGCATCGCAGAAGCGTTTGGTTAGCGGATACAAGAGCAACCCCAAGGTCCCCATTAAGAAGCTCGGGGAGGCGATGGAGCCGAGGCACGTGGCTATAAGTCTGGCTGGAGAGCCAACGCTTTATCCCCGACTCGGGGAACTCATATCGGAGTTCCATAAAAGAGGATTCACCACATTCCTCGTGACGAACGGAACATCGCCCGAGGCCCTGGCACAACTCGACGAAGAACCCACACAGCTGTACGTATCGCTTTGTGCGCCCGACAGGAATGCCTTCGTTAGGACGTGTAGGCCGCAGATCTCCAACGCGTGGGAGAGGATCGATGACTCTCTGGAACTGATTCCTTCACTGGGCTGTAGGACGGTTATCAGGATAACCCTGGTCGAGAGTTTCAACATGAAGGATCCTGAGAGATACGCCAGACTCATCCGGAAGGCCCACCCTGATTTCGTTGAGCCCAAGGCATCCATGTTCGTGGGTTTCTCTAGGAAGAGGATCGATTTTCACAACATGCCCACTCACACGCAAGTCGAAGAGTTTGCCAAGGAGTTGGCTACCGAGCTTGGCTATAACCTCCTCGATGAGAGCCCGGCATCTCGCGTGGTCCTGCTCAGCAGGTTCGCTGAGAAGCGGCCACTGAGGGTTGATTTTTAACTGACTACTAGGCAGTATAAGGTAGAGTTGAGCCAGCGTTTTATTCCAATAACTGGGGGTACTACCGTAGGCTTGGTATTCAAAGATGGGGTAATACTTGCGTCGGAGAAACGCTTCTCCTACGGCCACTACGTGGTGAGTAGATCCGCTAAGAAGGTGTTCAAGGTCGCGCCTCACGTGGGAGCCGCCTGTGCCGGACTCGTTTCCGATATGCAGACCCTCATCCGCGAGAGCCAGATCTACGCGGAATTGTTCAGGCTCGACAACAAGCGACCGATTCCTGTTCGATCGGCAGCCAAACTCGTTTCGAATCTACTATTCGGAATGAGGCTCATACCCTTTCTCACGCAGACCATAATAGGTGGTGTTGACGACGAAGGACCTGCCGTGTACGCACTCGATCCCCTGGGCTCAGTGATTGAGGACAAGTACGTAGCCATAGGTTCAGGGGCCGAAATCGCAGCAGGTGTACTCGAAGAGGGTTACAAGGATGGCTTATCCGAGAAGGAGGCGAAGGAACTGGCTCTGAGAACCGTGAAATCGGCCATTTCTCGCGATGCCATATCGGGAGACGGTGTGGACCTGATCATCCTCAGAAAGAGTGGCGTCAAGGAAGAGTCGATCAGCTTTTAGTCTTCATTGAAGTGGTCGTTCACATAGACGGCTCCATCCTGGAGGGAGGAGGGCAGCTGCTTCGGATGGCGCTGGCGTACAGTGTGGTCTCCTCACTACCGATCAAGGTGTCCAATATCAGAATCAAAAGACCCGACCCAGGGTTGAAGCCCCAGCACCTAACCGCGGCCAGGGCTCTAGCGAATCTATCAGGGGCTAAGACGGGGGGGCTCGAAATCGGATCTAGGGAGATCGAGTTCGCCCCCAAGGGAATCAGGGGAGGTCATTACGAGATCGACATAGGGACCGCCGGCAGCATAGGTCTCCTCCTTCAGAGTCTGGCTCCCGCCGCGTCCTTTGCTCCCACATCCGTCTCAGCCAAGATACGAGGCGGGACCGAGGTCAGGTGGGGCGTGCCCGTATTGGCGCTGAAGGAGGTAATCTGGCCCCTACTGGGAAGGATGGGTTTCAGGGGAGAGATCGATGTCCTGAGGGAGGGCTTCTACCCCAAGGGGGGAGGCATCGTTAAGGTCCTGATTGAGCCGGTTAAGAGGCTCAGGGCTCTGAGAATGACCGAGATGGGCCACGTCAAACGAGTTGAGGGGGTGTCGATGTGCGGACGCCTTCCCTCTCACGTAGCGGAAAGGCAAGCCAGGGCTGCCAGAAAGTTCCTCGCAGGGGCTGGATACGAGAACGTTGCCATCGAGGTCGACGTCCTGTCAGGCAAGCGCGACTCGCTCTCCCCCGGAAGCCTTGTCATATTGTGGGCCACGACATCAACGGGCTGTTTGATCGAGGCAGATAGTCTCGGTGAAAGAGGGAAGCCCGCGGAAGTGGTAGGGAGGGAGGCTGCGAGGTTGCTGGCAGATCAGTTGGCCACCGGGGCGGCAGTAGACCTACATACAGGAGACAACCTGGTTATCTGGCTATCGCTCGCGGAAGGAAGATCTGAGCTGACGGTGAGTAAACTGACTATGCATACCCTCACGGCGATCGAACTGGCCAGAAGAATAGTGGGCTCTGAGTTTAGCGTGGAAGGCAAACTAGGCGAGAAGGCCAAGATAGTCTGTGAGGGGGCTGGTCTGGTGAACAGGCATCTATAGCCCCGTCATGGATCGACCCAATATTTTAATATATGAGCAAATGTTCATATGAACATCCAGATTGAGGGAGAGTGAGGCAGATGCTCTCAGGAGAGTCGCAGCGACTTTCCAAATTCTCTCAGATGAGACGAGGTTGAAGATAATCAAGGCACTGGAGAGGAGCGCCCTCTGCGTCTCCGAAATCGCGCGCGAAATCAACGTGTCTCAATCTGCGGTGTCCCATCAGCTGAGGATCCTACGACAGATGGATCTCGTGAGACCCAAGCGCGAGGGCAGGAGAATCTTTTATCGGATTGCCGACGATCACGTTTTCCGCATGATCAAGGACTGCTCGAATCACGTTATTGAGAAAGGGTAGGAAAGAATGAGGGAGGATTATACCACTATAGAGAGACTCAGGTTAGTAATCATAATCACATCCGTCATTTTCGTCGCCGAGGTCATCGGAGGACTGATTTCCAATAGCTTTGCGCTTTTGAGTGACTCGGCTCACATGATGATGCACATTTTCGCCATCGGGATAGGTTTCGGCGCGGCCAAACTTGCAGATAGACCATCAAATAAGGGTGCCACCTTCGGATACCATCGCTCCGAGATCCTCGCCGCATTGATCAATGGGCTCACCGTGATCGGGATCGCCTTTCTGGTCTTCTACGGGGCCTATGTGCGAGCCCTCTCCCCTTTAGAGGTTAAAAGTGCCGAGATGCTGTCAATCGCGATGGTCGGACTTTTCGGGAATGTTTGGGTGGCCAGGGTACTACGTGGAGCACAAGATCTCAACATAAAGGGCATATTCCTACACGTTATCGCAGACACGCTTTCTTCCGTTGTGGTCGTTACTGCCGGGATTCTGATTATGCTAACGGGCATCTACATCATCGATCCGATCCTAAGCTTTCTGATCGGTGGGATCATCCTCATCAGCTCATACGGGCTTGTTAGGGATTCGGTGAACATCCTGATGGAGGGAACGCCAAGGCATATCGATCCCGATGATGTGGTGAGGAGGGTTTGTAACATTGATGGCGTACGCAGGTTGCACGACGTCCACATCTGGAGCTTGAGCTCGAATCTCCACGCCTTGAGCGCCCACGTTTTAGTTGACAGCATTCATGTTAGAGATACCGAGAGACTGATCAAGGAAATAAACCGATGCCTGGCGAGAGAGTACAATATCACTCACACCACGCTGCAATTCGAGTGTAGAGAGTGTGAGGAGGGCGCCGAGTCAAACCACCGATAGGAAGCCCGATCGATGATGAAGCACCCGAGGGTAAGGAAACTGAAGGACTTCGACAGGGCGGTCTACGACATAGTCAGAACGATCCCCCCGGGAAGGGTGATGACCTACGGTATGGTCGCCGATTCACTCGGCTCAAAGCACCTCGCCAGAGCAGTTGGAAAAGCGCTGAGTAGGAACCCTAAACCCGTGAGTGTGCCATGCCATAGGGTCGTGCGGAGCAATGGTAGGATCGGCGGTTATTCTCATCCTCTTGGTATCGAGAGAAAGATCAGCTTGCTCAGTTCAGAAGGGGTTGTCGTCCGAGCCGGTCGCATCGATCTGAACCGTTACCTCGCCAAACAGCGTTCCGGATCCGGTAGAATCAGATCCACTTAGACCTCGTTAACGTCCTGATCCTTTCTTCTCCGCCTATCTCTCTGATGTAGCCGACCACAGAAGCGGGGACGAGGTCCTCCCACCTCTTATCCGTCGCAATCCGCTGCCTGATGTTTGTTGAGGAGTACTCCTTCCTATTAAACGGTGGTAGGGGTCTAACCTTGTAGCCAGCGTCCTTAAATGGAAGCACAACCGTGGGGTTATTCGAGTAGACCACACCGAAACGGGGGGAAAAGGAGATCACATGGGATACCCACGTTCGGTGGCTATGAATGTCGGGTACTGGGACGATGATGATGCGCCTCGCGTCTATTCCCGCCTCATCAAGAGCAGCTCTGAGCATCTCGATGCGCTCCCCGACGGTAAAGGGGTTTTCGGGGGTATAGTTGAGTTGGGCTGATCCGATCGCGATGACAAGCTCGTCTACCTCCCTGAGTACACTCTGAATCGCCTCGACATGACCCTTATGGATCGGCTGAGCCCTAAGAACGAAGAGCCCACGATTGGCTGCTCCTTTCATCGCAACGTTCTAGTTCTCCAGCTCGCTTTTTTCTTTTTCCAAAATTGCCCGATCAATGCGTTCTCAGCACATGGACTCGAACGGAGTCTCCTCGATTAATCGAGAGGGTCTCAGCTGCATTCCCTTGATTCATTGCTATCTCTAGGAGCCCAGAGCTACCGATCAAGGCTAAAAACGTCCTATCCGGAGAGTCTGCATAGGTCCGACAGAGTTTCAATCTCAGGGCTCTTCGACCCAGATCCATAGCCAGTTCACCCCCAACCTTTGTCGTCCTCTTGATGGTTGAGCCCTCTATGTTCGTTATTATATTCCCGAAATCATCAACATGGAGAACCTCCCCCACAATTTCATCCCTGCCAACTTCTGGTGCGGAGAATCCAGGCGTAAGGATGTCGTCAATCCTGGGACCGAGCTCGTCCAGCTCTGCTCCCTTTGCGATGTTGGCGGCAACCGGGGCCATTACGTCTCTGCCATGGAATGTGGGTGAAACGCTCGGAAGCATGAACCGCTTTTCCTGCAAATCTACCACGGCATCTATTCCCTCCCTTTGTGAGGCGGGCACAAGTAATCCGTTATCAGGTCCGATGAGGTAGTGTCCCCTCTTGGTCCTCACCGCTAGAAGCCTCCTCTTCGTACCGACACCGGGGTCAACCACACACACGAAAATCGACCCCTCGGGAAAGTACGGGACCGCTGATGAGAGGATATAGGCGCCCATCCGGACGTCGAACTTCTTTACCTCGTGGGTGATGTCTACGATGGTAGCGTCTGGGCATATCGAAAGAATGACTGCTTTCATCTCAGAGACGTAGGGGTCCTTGCCTCCTAGATCGGTCAGAAGGGCAATGATCGGTCTACGCGAGAGGATCACCCCTTTAGGAAGACCTCCTGGGCTGCCTTCACCCCTGACCCGAGGTTTACATCGTAGCCAAGCTTTCTCAGAGCCACCTCTGAGGCTCCCACTGTGACGAGTATATCGCGCTGTTCACAGATGTTGACGTGGGCTATCCTGAAGATCTTACCCTTTAGCTCATCCTGTCCCCCAGCGATCAGGATGCCGTACTCTTTCATGAGCCTTATGAAATCGTCATCGATCCCGTCGGGGTATCTCACAGCTGTCACCGTGTTGGAAAGATGTCTTTCATCAGCGAAGAGCTTTAGGCCCATCCCCTTGTAGCCAGCTCTTGTACCGCGTGCCAGTAGCCTGTGCCTCTCCACCCTCTTTTCCAGACCCTCTTCGAGTATCATCGTTAACGACTCGTGAAGAGCGCTTACCAAGGAGACGGCGGGAGTGTAGGGGGTTTCGCCCCTTTCCGCGCTCTTTCTGTAGGACTGCAGGTCCAAGTAGAAGGTCGGGGTCCCCTTTCTTTCCTCCATTGTACTCCACGCCCTCTCACTCACCATGATCATGGCCAAACCAGGTGGGCAGCCGATGCATTTCTGTGAGCCGGTCACGAGCAGGTCGAACCCCCATTTATCTGGGTACACGTAGTCTCCACCAACCGAGGTCACCCCGTCCACGATCAAGATCTTCTCGTACTCCCGTGCGATCCTTCCAATTTCTTCCGCCGGCTGGAGCACCCCGGTGGATGTCTCGTTGTGAACGAGTGTGATGAATTTGATGCTCGGCCGAGCATCGAGGATCTCAATCACCCGTTTGGGATCGACGGCCTTTCCCCATTCTACCGGGACCTCGACCGGTACACCTCCAAAGGTCTTTGTTATCCTCAACCATCGATCGCCGAACTTACCACCCAAGATGTTTAAGACCTCGTCACCCGGTGATATGCAATTCGCGATGGACGCCTCCATGGCGGATGTGCCAGAGCCAGTCAGTATGAAGACATCGTTCTTCGTTTGCATGACCTCTTTCAGCTTGGAAAGACACGACGACAGCATCGCCCTGAATTCGGGCGATCTGTGGTGGACTATCCTCTGCATAGCCCGAGCGACCCTGGGGTGAACTGTGATTGGACCAGGGGTTAACAGGATCGTCGTTTCGTCATCAAGCATGCTGTGACCTTTAGATAGAGACTAGGTGGCATTCAAAAAGAATTCCATATTCGCCCAGACTAAAAACGAGATAGCTTAAATCTATTGAGTGAAGGTCCCATCGAGATTTTCCGTGGAAAGGGCTAGACGGATGCAAGCGAGCCTGGCGGAACGGGTGGTATACGAACGAATCAAGCCACGATACGTAGCGGGTGCTGATGTAGCCTACACCGAAAGGGCATCGATAGGGGCCGTATCCGTCTTGGACTACAAGACCCTCGCTACGGTTGAGGTTAAGACGGCAGTGACGAAGATCTTCTTCCCCTACGTCCCAACTCTGCTGTCACTCCGGGAAATACCCCCCTTGGTTAAGGCCGCCAACGCGATCGGGCGCAAACCCGATGTATACTTCGTCGACGGACACGGGATGCTGCACCCGTACAGGTGTGGACTCGCCACCCATTTTGGCGTCGTTCTGAACGTGGCGAGCATCGGTGTGGCGAAAAATAGATTGGTGGGGGAGGTGGGTTCATTCGATCAAAGAGATTGGGCCCCGGTGAGGATTGGCGATAGGGTCCTTGGAGCAGCGCTGAGAGTTCCTGGGAGAGACAAACTCATGTTCATCTCGGTGGGGAACAAGGTGATCCTTCGTCAGGCAATCTCCATAGTTAGGCATTGTAACCTCGGGTACATCATGCCCGAACCGATAAGAGTGGCCCATGTGGAAGCAAATAAAGTGAGGGAGCGCATATTAAGGCGAGCTGGGGATGATCAAACCTAGGCTTTGGTTCTTCCTCTATAACATCGCGAGACTTGGGGCTATCGACAGTGTGGTCAAGGTCTCGACTCTCGAACTCGCCCGGGAAACGGAGACATCACAACAGACGGCGTCCAGACTGCTCATAGAGCTCGTCGACCTAGGGCTCATAAGACGCAGTATCGTCCCCGATGGATCCGCACTCAGACTGACGAGTAAGGGGGTAGAAGAGCTCAAGAGTGTCCACTCGGCGTTGGAGATGCTCCTCGAGCCCAGAGAGAGGTTCATTACTCTAGAGGGGGAGGTTTTTGATGGGCTTGGAGAGGGGAGATGGTACATGAGCCAATCTGGATATAGGGAGCAGTTCATGGAAAAACTTGGATTCGATCCCTTTCTGGGGACGCTGAACCTGAGATTGGACCCACTGAATCAGGGTCTGAGGAAGGAGCTGGAATCGTATCCCTCGATAAGGATCGACGGATTCCCGGGCCCTGAGCGTTCCTTCGGCGCCGTCAACTGCTATAGGGCCACAATTAACGAGAAGGTTGAAGGGGCGGTGATAATCACGGAGAGAGGGCACTACGATTCTTCGGTGTTGGAGCTCATCGCCCCCATGTCTCTTAAAAAGCGCCTAGGACTTAAGGCTGGAAGCAAAGTCAGGGTGAGGGTCCAACTCTCTTGAGTCACTCATGAGAAATTACCCCCCAGCGCTCCACAATCTTTCTCTTGATCTTGGAGGAGCTGGCAAGATCGTCGCTCCCGAATCTTCCGATCCTAGCTATTTTGAAGCTGTAGCCCCCCCTAGAGATGAGGTCCTCCAATTCATCCAAGATACCCCGCTGGTCGTAGCCAACCGCCACCACACTGGGCTTAATTTTGTCGATGACCCTTTTGAGGTTTAGGTCCTCGTAGCCGAGAAGTGCCTCATCGACAACTTCCAGGGCCTCGACTAGTGCCCTCCTTTGGTTCTCCGGGACTATCGGTTTCTCACCCTTTTTGCGCTCCACGGTTCTGTCGCGGGCGACGATCACTATAAGCTTTGCATCCCTCCCGCCTTTCCTCTTCGCTTCCTCCAGATATCTCACATGACCGTAATGCAGGAGGTCGAAGACGCCAGAGGCGAGCACGATCGTCTCCATCATTCCCACTCAAACTCAGCCAATCCTTGCATTCGAAGGGCATCCAACAGGCCCTCACAGTAGGCAACTGTCGCCAAGCTCGAAACCAGATCGTTCTGGCTCTTATAGTACTTGGCATCGGAGAAGTATCTCTTGACGGTCTCGATAATCGCGTCCGCTGGTCCACTAGTGCCCTTTGGTGCCTTTTCGATCACATCCAGAACCCTACCAACACTCGTAATATACTTCGCCACTCTCCTCTCTAACTCAGTCTTCAACAAGTTTCTCCACCACCTCTTGAGGGGCACCGCAAAGTTTCACCAGGACCTCACCTTCCGTGAAGTGAAGTCTGGACGGAACGATCAGAAGGTGCGGTGGGGGACCGAAATCGAACCTAATGAGCTTGCTAATTGGTCCTGCTCTGGCTTGGCTATCGTCGGACCCCACTCTCGCGAGACCAACAATCAACGTGCTTGGGGTCGCCACATTTTCTTTTCTGATCCTTTCAATATCTAGAAGGCGATTTAGCCCCTCCCCCAAGGTCATGTACCTTCTCTCTTCCGCTTGTACGTCGAGAAAAACCAAGCTGTGAAGGCTCATAGCCCCATTGTCCCTAATAACGTTGTAAGGGGTTTCTGATTCATCAAAGGGGATAGTAACGCTCCTGCCGAACTTGTAGCTGTGTAGACCGCTCAGACTTATCGCCGCCGATGCTACCGACGTCCCATGTATAATCCTAGTTTTCACGCCCCTTCCCTCGGCCTGGATTCTGAGGGCCACATGGGTTGTGGCTATCATAGGATCCCCCGGAACGAGCAAGGCGACGTTTGATGAGAGAGCCTTTCCAAGGATCTCCTCGGCTCCACTGCCCTCAATAAAAGAGCGGTTCACAACCTCCAGATGCTTCCCGATAGACTCGCTGAGTCTACGTAGAGAAAGATTGGGCATCGGATTCGTGTACAACTCGACATAAACGTAGTCGGATCTCCTCGCCTCTTCGAGACCCCGAACGGATATTCCCTTTTCGTTGTAAAGGCCTAACCCAATGAATGACAGACCCACGTCTCTTTGAGAGCGGTCGAGCAATAAAACGTTAAGGGATAGGCGTTTCCGACTTCTCGCACCCCGAGGGACACAAGTAAGGCTAGATTGAAAAGGCGGATTGTTGAAGGATGCTCTCTGAGAGATCGCGAAACATATGAAGTATAATTCAATAATATTCGAATCGCCCCTGTCGTTCAGTCAGGCAAGGATTTGGGCCTTTCGTGAACTATTCGAAGATAGCCCAAGATCGCGGGTTCAAATCCCGCCAGGGGCACGAAAACCTGAATTTCGGGTTTTTTTCGGGCAAATAACCCAGTAACTTGCCCCGTTACTTGCCCCCAAACTTCCCGATTTTGATTTTATCCAGAATTCCAGACTGATTTTTACGCACGCTGATCTGGGCTTCATTTGGACTTTCAAGCAATTTTTGAAAGCTTATTTTCTGGCCTGTCAGACGCGCATACGTCTCCTGCAGACTTGTGCGGGAAATCATCTGATACCCTTTCTTCGACGTTTCTCCAGAACGCTCCCGTTCTCGATCGTTTTGCCGATCATCAATATCGGCCTCATGTTTGCCTTTATGCCACCATCCTCGGAGTTTGCGAACGTCGGCTCGTTGATAAGCAGACAGGTGATAATGTTGATGTTTTGAACGTAATAAAAAGCATTGTTCTTAATAGAGTGCGCGCTGATTTGATTTTACAGAGGTGATTTTTTGGGTCATGTGGAGAGGTCGTTGGAGATTAAGGCGCCGGTGGAAAAGGTTTGGGCCTTCATGACGGATTGGGACAGGTATCCGGAATGGACGAAAAGTGTTGAGAAGTTTGAGATAACCTCTAAGCAGCGTTCCGGAGTGGGTATGACTTCTCACGAGGTTGGTGTTTTAGCTGGCCGGGGGAGGTACGATATACATAGTGAGGCGACAGAGTTTGTGGAAAACAGGATAATCGCCTGGTGTGTCGTCTCCGGAGATAAATTGGTACGCAAGGGCACCAAGGTGTCTTGGATGATGAAGCCCACCAAGGTGGGAACCCAGCTCACATATAGTTCGGACTACGAGGTGCCATATTCGATCTTTGGTAAGATCATCGAAAGACTGATTTTCCGTGGGAGATTCGAAAAGCAGCTTGAAAGCTGGATGGAGAATATTAAAAGGCTTGTGGAGAAGGGAGGAAAGCGTTAGAAATATTGCCGGGCAAAACAGAGCTAGGATTTTCATCCCCTTGGCTACCAATGCTCAAGCGTAAATTGATATCAAAGTGCCAATTATAAGCCCGATCTATTAGCCGATTTCTAAATGGGGGGAACTTCACCCGAGCGCGCGCGATACTTGATCTGTATGATCGAGCCATACATGGCCGTCGTAAGTAGGGCCAAGTCTTCATAGACCCCGAACAGCGGGATTCTAGGGTATGGATGGCCAATAACCCATCCGCTTAGAGGGTACAGGAAAAATGCCCAAACGACCAGTAGAAGCGTCAAATTCCTCCGCCATCCCGCTTCGGGAAGTTTGAGTTCGGTCTTCTTCGTAAATACGTCCATGGCAAACAGGATCGCTATGGCGATGTTAGCTATGAAGACCGCGATATTCTCTACTACTAGAATTAGTGGTAATTCAACCGCCAAACCTCTGGGGGTGGAAAGCACATTATATACCACCACAATCCAAGCGTAGGTGAACGCCAGATATGCCTTCATGAGTCCGCTCGTCTTGGCGCTCGGCCTGGCATGCAGGAGGTAAACCAATAGGGCCGCCACGATCAACGTGACAAATTGCATTGGAAAGATGGCGTTATTATACGACTCGAAGATGTCAAGAGGCGATACCATAAGAACCACTTACATCTAGAGATTTCCGTAACTTTATTTAGTCGATTATTAGCTAGACCACACCTTTTCTACTAGAAATTCGTAGATAGAAATAGACTTTAAGAGTGATCGATGAAAACCTAAGGTATTAAAACGAAAAGGCTGTCTCTCACGTTCTTCCTTGCAGGGACACAGCTCCGCTTCCCATAAAAGGGCTTTGCGCACGGCTCATCCTTCGGCGGTTTTCGAGTCTTGTAGCTTGGTCAAGTATGCCTTGCGCTGACCTAAGAAGACGAAGATGAAGCCGAGTAGCAGGAGGATCATCACGACATACGAGATCGCTATGGCGAATTCATAGTTCGCCTGTTCAGGTCTGAGAGCGTAGCCGGGATATGCGACCATTCCACACATGAACCAGGTGGCCATCAGAAGGAGAGAGTAGCCCGTCATCTTCCATCTCGCTGACCTTCTCATCTCACCATTCTCGACTTCATTGTACTTCATCCAATACCATACAGTCGCAAAGAAGATGATCGTTAAGGACACTCCCATGATTCCGAAGAATGGTGGAAAGATCTCCATTATCACAGCGCAAAGAGCAAAATGGCAAGCAGGAACAGGATGAGGGACAAGATGTAGTTATGATAGGTGAACGAGAGCATGGATGACAAGGTGAAAAGCACGGCGAGAGCTGATAAAACTAGGCCTGTAGCAACTCGAGTTCTTTTGGCGTATATAAGGGCCCCTCTTACAGCGAGAATCACCCCAACAAACACTGACTGAAGCCAGGTGGCAAGCGGGTTCGGAGACGCAACGAGCAAGGGGAAACTAACTAGATCGGAGCTAGGGGATGATACAAGGTACTTCCACGCCAACGGCATCCAAACCATCAGAGCTACGTCCGTGATTCCAACCGCAAAAACGACCGACCCAACCCTACGAGCATCCATAGACTGACCATAAGGAAGATGGTGCTAAATAAAAAAGTAAAACCTTCCCCTTGGGTGTATTCCCGAGTTAGTGTTTCAACGTTATGTGAACTACTTACCAAGCCGTCCTTCTACAGAGCGTCATAACCTCTTCTAGGATAAACGCAGCCCCAGCCTCTACCCATCACGAAGTAACTTAACAAGATTTTCTTTACCAAACCAAGCTGTCACCAGAAGCACTAAGACTACCGTTGCAAATGAAGTGTCCATGATGCCGAATGGAAAAATCTGGGGTGCAGCAATCATTGTTACCGTGCTGGAAATTATTCCGAGGACAGCCCCCCACTTTCTAATCAACCATACCCCATAGCCAACGAAAAGCCTAAACCCGCCAGAAATGGCAGATAACATAGCCATGAAAGCTAATTCTTCGCCAGCCCAAGGAATTGTAACCGCGAGAAGCTTGGGCGGTAAAATTAACAGCATCACAGCACCTAAAACTTCAATTAGTCCGTGAGCCCAAAGCAAAATCGCTGCAATTCTTATTTGAACAAGTTTTCTCAATTCAACATTGGTTTATTCATTGCTAGTAACAAATTCTCGCAAAAAGAAGTAGCGCTTTGCCTTTACATCCCGAGCGTTACACCTTCCTAACCTCATCCGCCAGCTTCTCCAAGCTGGCAACCTCGACTTGTCGCTATGTGTTTCGGGATAGAGGAAGCCAAGCTTTGCTTTCGATCACGATGTAGATTCTTATGTCGAATTCTGTCGTGGTTGTAGTGAGCTAACTCTTCTTTATGATGAAATTGTAGGAAATTCGATGATCCATGTTCGAATCTCCCCTCTCTGGCTTTAGTTACTCACACGTTTATGGCAAAACGGAATCAAGAGTGCAAATGCGACGGGCGAACTAGCCCGGGGCACTTTAAAGTCGAAATTGAGCCTTTTTAAGCTCATTTCTTGATTTCGACGTTTTGACAGTTTGAGTTCTAAGCTTTTAGAATAAATTGAAATTCCACTGGTCTATTCAATTTCTTTTTCCTTTTTGGTCGGTAAAAAATTGAGTGGGCCCCGCCGACGGGAGTTCGAATCTCCGGGCTACTAACGCTATACGTTGGGCAGAAAATCGATCTCACCAAATGAGCGGTAGCTTAAACCCCAACCTTGGGCGCCACCTAACTGTGTTCACGCCCGAAGCCTCTTCGCGTCTTCGAATTTGTCGAAGTCTTTATCGAATGAATAGATTTCAGATAGCCCGTGTTTCTTCATCACCACATAGGCCAAGGCATCGTTGACACCTACCCTATGCCTTTCGGCTTCGTCCAGAGCTGAGATGTAGTCTTCATGTGAAACCCCTTCAACAGTGATGTTTTCTCTTAAGCATAGTGCTCTTTCGATGCTGAGGGCATCCGTCAAAGGTAGGTGATCCTCAAGGATGTTCGATATCTCGCCAAAATGAACCACAGAGGTTATGACCCGTTCGCCATTATTGATCCTAATAATGATCTTCTTTGCTGCGTCCTTTATCTGTGCCTCCAACGGTTTTAGAGGCCTCTTCGGCTTTAGGTAGGCGTGAACGAACACGCTTACATCGATAAATCTCTCGGGGGGTGTCAAAGCTTCCTCAGCTCTTTTCGGAGGCCGTGCCAGTCGCCTAGATCGCTCCTCACATCCACTTCGATCTTATCGAAGAAATCGGTTAGGTCGACGGTGCTGTAAGGTATTATCTCAATAGCTCCCTCCTTCAGCTTCATCACTAACCTTTTACTCTTCAGGTGCTTGCTACGCCAAGCCTTAGGGATGACGATCCTCCCCTGCTCGTCAATCTCCTTGATTTCCACTTGATGCAAGAAATACCATAATAAGAAAAATCACCATTCTATAAAATTACCATTTTCGTATCTGAGTACGCTTGAAGCATGGCTATTTACTGGCAATCTCCCGATTTTGATTTTGCTCAGAATTCCAGGCTGATTTTTTATGCATGGATAGAAATCAGAACACTGGTCTATTTTTTAAGCCACTTCTGGTTCTTTGAGAAAACATGCTACGTTTCTTGTACTCCTCACAGGCGGATCCAGATTTTAGCCCTGACAAGCGCATGGCGTTGAGTATCACAGCTAAAGACAAACCCATATCTCCGATCGCTACAGCAAGCCACAAGGTTACGAGGCCTGGGAACACAAGAATGGCAAAGCTTCCCTTAATCAAGATAGACGCCAAAACGTTTTCTTTCACGATTTCAAGGGTCTTCTTGCTTAATTCAATTAGATATGGCAACTTGGAAAGGTCGTCTTGCATCAAGGCTATGTCGGCCGTTTCTAAGGAAACATCACTGCCGATCGCGCCCATGGCTATGCCTACACTTGCTCTAGCCAAGGCCGGGGCATCGTTTACACCATCTCCCACCATAGCGACATGCCCATAATCCTTTGCGAGGTGCTCCCCGATCATGCTCACCTTATCATCCGGGAATAATTCCGCATGATACTCATCCATGCCTATCTTTTTCGCTATCGCCCTTGCCGTCCTCTCGTTGTCTCCGGTTATCATTTCTTTTCTTATCCCCTTCTTTTCGAGTTCAGCCATGGTTTGGACGGTGGCATCTCTGATCTTGTCCATAACCGCGATTAGCCCGATAACTTTCTTTTCACTTCCAACAAAGATCACTGTCTTTCCCTCATTCTCAAGCTTCTCGGTCTGACCTTCTGGAAAATCAATGGACAATTCTCTAAACATTCTCCCGCTACCCACGTAGTGCGCCTCCCCTTCAATCTCCCCCATCACACCCTTGCCGACAACAGCTCTGAAGTTGTTAACAGGCTTCAACTTCACCCCTTCCCCTTCAGCCTTCTCAACTATCGCCCTAGCAATGGGGTGTTCAGATAATGCCTCCAGAGAAGCCGCTTTAAGCAAGATCTCTTTTTTGGGATGGCCAAAAGATGTGATGTCGGTCACTTCTAGTTTGCCCTCAGTTAACGTTCCCGTTTTGTCGAATGCGAAAACCTTTATCCTGCTGATCTCCTCCACGTAATTACTGCCTTTTATCAGAACTCCATTTCTCGCACCGCTTGTTACGGCCGAGACCATGGCAACAGGTGTAGAGATGGCTAGGGCGCAAGGGCAGGAAACCACCAGCAGAACTAGCGCCTTGTAGAACCACTCGTTGAAAGGCATGCCAAGTAAAAGGGTGGGGATTATGGCCACACCCACCGCTAGAAACATGACGCTGGGCGTGTAATACCTGGAAAATCTGTCTACGAACCTTTCAGTTGGCGATTTCTTCTCCTGGGCTTCCTCAACAAGCTTCACGATTTTACTGAGCATGGTTTGGTCAGATCGTCTAGTAACTTTGATCTCAAGAAAACCTTCGTTGTTGATGGTCCCGGCATAAACCTCGTCGCCGACTTGTTTCGTTTTGGGCATGGATTCGCCCGTTATTGGAGCTTGGTTGACGCTCGAAACACCCCTTTTCACGATGCCGTCTAGTGGAATCTTTTCTCCCGGACGGACTAGGACCGTGTCATTTACATCGACACTATGAACGTGAACTCTCTCTTCCCGTCCCTTTCGCTTGACAACGGCTATCTCAGGGGCGAGTTTCATTAGGGAGTGTATGGACCTTCTCGCCCTTTCAGCGGCATGGCCCTCCAGATATTCGGCTAGATAGAAGAGGAAGACCACCGCAGCCCCTTCTTCCCCATGTCCGATTAAAAAGGCACCAATCGCAGCTATGGTTATGAGGAGGTCTATGCTTACCCGCTTTCGGAGTAGCGAGGAGACACCCTCTTTCGCTATGGTGTACCCAGAAATCCCGGTGGTAGCTAGGAATAGAACCAGGGCTAGTAAGTGCTTCTTTAGAACGAACTCAAAAATTAATCCTGTAGAAAGCAGTCCAGCTGAGAGGACTATTAGAGCTATTCTTCTGTCCTTTCCGTCGGCCTCTTCCTCCAAGACTTCGGCATCGCATTCAGGGCAGCTCTCTTTCTCGGTATGATTTTCACGCATACCTAAACCCATCTTTTCCGTCGAACTAAAGCCGCCTTTTTCCGAAAAAGTTGTAGAGCCAAGCAACCAAGTAGAGGTCCACGAACCCATCTAGGAGCCCGTAAACTAGCCCAATCAAGCTCCCTGTCAGACTTATAGCATAGCCAGGATAGATGCTCGCCATACCGTTAAGAAACGCAGTCGCGTACCCAGTATACACAGAAACTAGGGTCATCACTAGCATCGAGACTCCCCAAAAGATCCCAGCAGCCAAACCAAGTCTCTTCGGATCTAATTGTTGCACATTCAACACCGTTATATTCAATTCATTCGTAGAACTTTATTAAGTTAGTGCTAAGAAGTAAGGAATTCTAAATAAATTTTATTAATTTTATCGGACTAATTTATTAGTTATGCCCGTTATTAGCATCTCCCTTACAAGAGATCTCCTAGAGAAGCTGGACGGATTCATGCGGAAAAGGGGTTATTCGAGTCGTTCAGAGGCGATAAGAGATGCGGTGAGAGACGCCTTATCCGAGTATGAATTGACCAGGTTCGAGAGAGGGAAAGTAACCGCGACGTTAACTGTCATATCAGAGCATGAAAGGCACGATGTAGATGAGCGACTGATGCGGCTTAGACACGAGCACGATGATATAGTTTCTGGAAATATGCATATCCATCTGGGGAAAGCTTACTGCCTAGAGATTTTCATCACGGAAGGGGAAGCTGAAAAGGTGTTAAACTTCATAGGCAGAATCAGAGCGATGAGAGGAATCCAACAGGTTAAATATACAATGGTGCCACTAGTGGAAAAATTAGCTCAAGAAAAAGGAGCTGATTAAGAGATCATACCTACCACCCCATCACCAAGTGCCATGTTCTCTCAGAGCAATTTCTCCCCTCCACACTGATCTACCACGTTGAGTAACCCCTCGTCCCATCCAGCCCCGAAGGCCTATGCGGATGTATCAGCAAAATAGCAACTATGCTGATTGGATGGATGTACCCAACTCTCTGAGACGCAACGTGTCAAATGCTCCCTCTTCATGCATGGTGAAGATGCTCCGTTGAGAAGTTTGAAGTTCAAGCCGCTGCGATTCGAGATGATCAAGGAACTTCACTGGGTTTCAAACAGTAACTCTACATCAAAGGCAAGAGCACGCTTTGAAAGCGATGGCGAAAGCGGTGATCCATGTTCGAATCTCTCTCTAGCTTTAGTTTGACTCGCACGTTTATGACAAAACGGAATCAAGAGTGCGAATGCGATGGGCGAACTAGCCGGGGGCACGAAAACCAAATTTCGGGTTTCTTTCCGGCAAACAACCCCGTAACCTACCCCTCTATTTACCCGGTAACTTCCCGATTTTGTTCTATGCCAGAATTGCGTCACCACTTTTGAGAACGCTGATTCTGGTTTCTCTTGGCATTTCGAGCAATTTTGAAGACTTAATCTTTTGAACTGTCAGCCTCAAAAAACGCGTCCCGCATAGGTGTGTGAAAGACGACTCTGATCTCTTCGGCGGCCTTTTTCCAATATCTATGCATCTTTCTCAAGGGTTTTGCCGATCATTAAAATCGGAACGGCGTCCATGACACCGAATGGAATGATCTGGAATGCAGCGACCATTGTTACGGCCGGTCTTTTATAACTTCCTAAATTTCACGCCAGTTCTTTCTAAGCCCACTGGTTTTAGAACCACTCTTTCTAGAGGGTCTTTAGTGGCGTAGCCCATTACAAAGCTCTCGACCTTATGCTTATCGGCTATCTGGCAGGCGTCGTCGATCTCCTCCCTTGGCAACACCACACAAAAGCCCACACCCATGTTGAACACCCTGTACATCTCCTCATCGGCGATTCCGCCATACTCCTGTATCAATTCGAAAATTGGTTGAGGTTTAGGCAGATCCTCGATGACGTAGCCAAAGCCCTCAGCCACCCTGTTCAAGTTAAGTAGACCGTCGCCGGTTATGTGTGCCAAAACCTTGACATCTAAGCCCTCTTCGAGCATCCTTAGGACCTCAGGCACGTAGATGTGAGTTGGCTCAAGCAACTCCTCACCCAGAGTTCTATCCAATTTGTCGATATACGCATCTATTTTGAGATCTGCATCTTTTAGCAACACCTTCCTAGCAAGGGTCAACCCGTTGCTATGGATTCCCGAGCTCCTCAGGCCCAACACGACGTCGCCCTCCTTGAGGTCGTCCCCCTTGACGATCTTGTCCAGTGACACCGCTCCAATACATGCACCTGAAAGGTCCAATCCCTTGCCCGTTCCTTTTCCCCGAATTATTTCAGGCAGTTGGGCTATCTCGCCCCCCACTATTGCAACCTTAGCCATCTCCGCCCCTCTGGCGAGACCCTTAGCTATCTCCTCCAACATTTCTGCGTCGACTCTTTCTATGGCTATGTAATCTACAAATGTCGTCGGTTCAGCGCCAACACAAATAATGTCATTCACATTCATGGCAATGCAGTCGATGCCTATGGTGTCATATTCATCCATCATCTGTGCTATCAATACCTTTGTGCCAACCCCATCTGTTTTTATAGCAATACCTAGCTCCGGTGTTATTTTCACTATACCTGCGAAGTGTTTGATCGGAAGCACCGATTCTCCTATTTTAGATCTTCTGAGCCCATACGTACTATGGCATATCTCAATAATTCGTTTCAACGCAATTTCTTCTCCCTTGGTATCAACTCCAGCTTTTTTATAGGTTTTATACAATTTCAACCCATTCAATCAACCCAATTTTTTGATTGGTACATCCTACTCTTATTTGTTTCTTACCTAATAACATAAAGGACACTCATTTCATTTTTAATATTCCTCTGTATCTCAGTTCTGAAACCCCTTCAGTATATCTAGTTGAGGTGTACGGGGCACGATCACGTTTGGGATTTTAAAACAGAGTATTTAATCCTACTCTTACTTGAAGTATCAGCCTTCAAATGGAAAATCCGTGCCATGCTTAAAACATATGTTAAACCAGCCGATTTTATTTTCGAATCTGTTGGCGGAAACAGCATCCTCCATTCGATCTACTCCATCTAGTTGCTGGCATGTCCTAAGTGATTTTGCCTCGGCTTTTGGTAGGCTACGCCATCGATCTAGCTAACTTCTGAATGTCGACCAGTTCGTCATAGGAACGAGCTGGCCAGAGCTCGTCGTCTCTTTACAGGCAACACGCAAGAGAGAGGGGGACATATCCTTGGTCAACGCTGTAGGGAGCGACGTCACGGACCTGCCCTTCGCGACGGCTATCGAGGTCGTGATCGCTAAAAACCTCCATGTCAAACTCGGCGTACTTGGTTCGACCTTCTTTCGCCTTTGCCGCATCTCTCATTTTTCTGCTGATGAACTAAGGAGACTGAAAATCAAAAGAAGTGTTTCCTTGGTCCTACTATCTGATCCTCGGAGCCTACAACGCTCTAAGACAATGGGTATGTAGGTCTATGTAAACAAGTGTACATCTTAGCCATTGTTAAGTTCAGCAGTTGGAAGCCCTAGGCGGAGAAAAGGAGTAAACTAAATCTGGGAAAGTCGACCGATTGTGTTTGGCATGCAATTCACCGCCAAGGATGTCGTGTTCATCTTACTGGCTCTCGCTCTGGCCATAGCTCTTTTTTGGATCCTTCGTGTTCTTCTGCCATTAATAGTCGTGGCCGTCCTAGCGTACATATTTTACAGATACTTTCGTTGGCGCTTCAGACCCAAGCGGGACTGGTAGCCCTTATTGGAGGGAGCATGACTCTTTTGCTTTGTACACTGTGCCGAAACTTTTCGTGAAGAAGGACAGCTTGACTCAATCTCCATGTATGTGCGGGAGGTGGGATTCGAACCCACGAAGGCCTCAGCCAGTGGAGCCTAAGTCCACCCCCTTAGACCGCTTGGGTACTCCCGCAGAACCAAGTTCTCCCTTAAATAAACAAACTTTTCTCATCGGCAAAGGAAATCGAGTCTTCCATGAAATCATTTCGTTAATTAAGCTTGATCGGTAACCTGATTCCAAGGAGGTAGGGTTGTTAGATTTGGCGGTAACTGGAGCAGCTGGAACGATAGGATCTGTCCTCTGTAGACGTTTGCTTCAAGATGGGCATTCGGTGCGATTTTTCAATCGCCCCAGTGACAGAGCCAAGAGGGTCGCCACTCGTCTGGAGAGGGTAGTGCCCGTGTGGGGAGACGTTACAGAATTGTCAGACGTTAAGACGGCGATCAAGGGCGTGGATGGCGTCTTTCACCTAGCCGACATCATTCCACCCGGATCCGAGAAAAACCCCGAACTGGCAGAGAAGATCAGCGTAGGAGGAACTAAGAACGTGTTGAGGGCGATCAAAGAGGAGGAGCGCGATGTAAAGTTGGTCTATCCCTCCTCCATTTCGATCTTTGGCTCCACCGCTGACGAAAAGCCACCGATCCGAGTAGACCACCCCATCACCGCGACCGATCACTATACCAGCCACAAGATCGAGTGCGAGCGCTTAATAAAGAGGTCGGGCGTGCGGTACGTGATCCTTCGATTATCAGGGGTTATGTCCCCGACGATCGTCATAGGTGAGGACATAAGCCTCATGTATCAGATCCCCGCCGATCAAAGGGTAGAGTACGTCCACGTTGAAGATGTCGCCACAGCGTGCATCAACGCAATGCTCTCCAAAGAGGGGGAGGGTAAAATCTTCATCATCGCCGGAGGGGAGCCATGGCGAATGACCTTTTACGAGCAGATAAGGATGATCCTGTCGGACGGTTTTGGGCTTCCTCCTCCACCTCGCGAGAAGTTCACAACAAAGCCCTACTACACTGACTGGTATGATACCGCTGAATCGCAGAGAATCCTGAAATATCAGTCAAGGACACCCGAGGACTATCTCGATGATTTAAAGAAGGCGGTGGGATTCAAGCGGTATCTCTCCAAGCTGTTTGGTAGGTTCTTCGTAAAATACTAGTCATCAAAAGCCCCAGTGGATTTGTACCAAGTGCCCAGCGGATATCACTTGAAAGTAGGCAGATCTGATTTTTACTAGAGCTGGATAGAGGTCTCAGAGCAGGTTTTCGAAGGCATTCTTGTGTTCCACTTCCTCTGACAGGATATGACCTATAAGGTGGGACGTCACTGGGTCCTTGATCCCTTCTAGCTTTTTCAGTAAATTGTTATAGACATCGATGGCGCAATTCTCGGCCTCTATGCGCGCCCTGATCATCCCCTTTAAATCGTCAGGATCTTCCGGGAAGTTGACTTTTGAGCAGTTTGCCGTTAGCTGTAGGTTCTTGAGGTCTCTCACGGTTCTCCTCCCAGCTCTAACATTCTTGCCGCCAGTTCCGATTGGTGTTCCAACTCATCCTTGGCGATTCTCTCTAAATCGCTAACCACCGCTGGCGGATTGATCCCCGAGGCGACCTCAGCCGCCCAGGTGTAGTAGAAATATGCGATCCACTCGTCGGCGTAGGCTTTGTTTAGCTCCTCTATCAGCTCTTTCAACCCTAGTCCAGCATCTCTCCGCCTCTTCCCGCCAAAGTAACACCTCTCGGTGGCAGGTCAATTCAAACTGTTATTAAGTTTTCAAATCCATTATCTTGAACAACTGTGGGTAATGATGGCGAAGTGCCAGTTGGTCTCCAAGGGAAAAGGGACGCCATAACGGCGTTATAACTCATATTCTGGACGAGATAATGGTGTAGAAAAGGATGAAGGGTCGCATCCTATGCTTCATTCTGATTCTAATTCTCTCGTTCTCTATATTCCCCATCGAGGTGCTTGCAACCCAAGGATCCCCAACTATTTCTCGGCGGGTTATCACTCGAGACTATAGATGGAGCTACCGTGGCTATACTTGGACTTTGGAGCTCGAAATTCCGCTTAGCCACTACAATGCCTACAGAAGCGTCTCCATAATGAAAAGGTACGATTACAGTTACCTATCAACGACCGAAGACCACTACGTCAAGACAATTGCCGACACGCTGGAGGCAAGGTACGCTGAAAAGGGATGGGATCACAATGAGAAAGTCGACTTCATTTTGGCCTTCGTCCAAAGCCTACCATACACCTCTGACGAAGTAACCACCGAATACGACGACTATCCTCGTTTCCCCTTAGAGACACTGGTCGATAACGGAGGGGACTGCGAGGATACCTCAATACTATTTGCCTCACTCATCTCGGTCCTGGGCTACGATGCCATCTACATACAACCGCCCGGGCATCTTGCTGTCGGGGTGTGGAGTCGTGAGAGTCTTGAGGGGGGTTACGTCGCCCACGGTGGGAGGAGATACTACTACTGCGAAACGGCTGGAGAGGGTTGGCGAATGGGGGGCGTCCCCCGGGAATATCAGGGAGTAGGCACCCAAGTCTATGAGATTGATACTAGCAGACAGTTCGAACTGCAAGTTTCCGAAAGCTCCATTTCGTGCTCCCTTTCGGGCTCAAGCATCTCCTACGGTCAGAGCATCACGGTCAGTGGCTCGATCGTGCCCTTGCGGCCTTACGCAACCGTTACTCTAAGGTATACGGCCCCCGACGGTTACACGATCACGCATACCGTTCAAACAGATGCCGATGGCGGCTTCAGGGACGTTTTCACACCAGACAAGATCGGCTTGTGGAGGGTGAAAGCGAGCTGGGCGGGGGACGAGGATCATTATGGGTCCAAGAGCTCAGCCTCTTTCGAGCTAGGGAATAGATACGTTTTGGAGGATCTCACAAGTCCCTTTAGTCTACCTCTGTACCCCCATGGCGGTTACGACCATTCTATGCTCTATCTAACGAGAAGGGGACAAGAACCAGTCACAATCAAAATATCCTTCTACGGTGCAGGGGTGGCCGACGTCCTGGACATCGAGAACAACAGATTCCTTTTAAAACCGTCAAGGATAACCAACTCCACGACCTTCACTATTTATTGGGACGGGCGGGGGGTTCTCGAGCCCAGGGTATGGGCAGGCTCATCGATAGCGTCTATCGTGCTGAGCTGGGTCATTCCTAAACCTCGCCCTATCACGTGCTACGTCTCGAAGCAAAGCGTGACCCCTGATCAGGGCGTCATCGTCTACGGCTCGATCAACCCGACTGGTAACTATGCTAACGTCAATTTGAGATACACGAGGCCTGATGGCTATACATTCACCCGCGTTGTCGATGTCGATAGAAATGGTAATTTCATAGATGTTTACAAAGCCGATATGGCTGGAGAGTGGAAAGTTAAGGCAATTTGGGATGGCGGCGAATATAGCGACAAAGTCGAGAGTTTTCCGGTGACATTTGTCGTGGGTCACAAATACTACCTAGAAGATCTCCTAGGATTCTTCCGTGTGCCTAAGTACTCACACGGTGGTTACGATTACTGTATGGTTTACATGTCGCGGTGGAACAAAGAGCCCGTAACGGTAACTATTCTGTTCTCCGGAAGCGGCACGGTAGACGTCTACGATGCGGAGAACGATAGGTTCCTTCTCGACCCGATAACCATCGATGGGCCGAGCTCCTTCACGATCGACTGGGACGGGCTGGGGACCCTCGAGCCCAGGGTATGGGCAGGCTCATCGATAGCGTCTATCGTGCTGAGCTGGGTCATTCCTAAACCTCGCCCTATCACGTGCTACGTCTCGAAGCAAAGCGTGACCCCTGATCAGGGCGTCATCGTCTACGGCTCGATCAACCCGGGGCTAACTTTGATCAGACGGGCAGCGGAAGGTTATACTAAGATCACTTTAAAGTACACGAGACCCGACGGATACACGTTTACGCGCGTTGTCTTCACCGATACCAACGGCAATTTCAGGGATGTCTATAAAGCCGACATGATCGGGCAGTGGACTGTGAGGGCAAGCTGGGAGGGGGGCGAATATGGCTCTGAGGTTGAGAGCCCGCCGGTGTCATTCGTTGTGAGGCAGGACGCAATGTGAAGCCCCCAGCTGAACGACGTCAAGTCTATCTTCCTCTAGATACCAAATCTTTCGGCGAAGGCCCCCAAGTCAGATGAGCGGGGCGGAAACAATAATCAGCCAGCCAGGTTTGAATTTCCTTCTCATTTTTGGTGCCAAATGTGTTCTATCATAGATATTATGAAAGATTCGAAAAGCGGTTCTCATCTCAGAAGGGGCCTACGGAGGCGGAAGCCTATTGCCTTTGGGTGAGCGAGAGGTCGCCTATCTCATCCACGCGAGTCCATTTCTTCATCGATCCTAAGATGTCGAAGCCTTCGCTATCAAGGATTTTGCGAAGCGGCTCGGATGAGATTGACTTCGGCCTCTTCAGGTATCTAAAAACATCGACCATTTCAAAGGGTAGCTTAATGAGACCTAGGGCGTAATGTGGTAAGCGATTCATCACGAAACGGGTGGCGTGGTTGAGATACGGCTTCGGGGTTTTATTCAGTTCCCTGATCGAGCTAAATGCCCTTCGAATGTAGAACCTATAGTGCGCCAGTTTGGTCTCCAAGTAGAGTTTCCAAGGTAGCCAACTTGTTCGTAGGACTGGGTGCATGCAATCGAACCTAGACCAGTCGTAGGTCAGAATTCGGTCGTTCCTGGCGCTTCGATAAAAGGATGAGGACCCGGGAAGCGGGGTGTATACAGTGAACTGCGCTACGGCCATGCCTTTTCGCCCCAAATCATGGGCAAACTGTATCGTGTTTCTCGTCTGTTCTATGCTCTCACCGGGTGAACCTAGGATAAAACCACCGTATGCCATGACGCCATTTTCATCCAGGATTTGGACGGCTTTTTCCGCCATGGGTGGTCTAACATTCTTCCCGATCGTCGCCAAGACTCGTTCGTCGCCCGATTCTATACCGAGGAATGCGATCACCATTCCGGCTTTCGCCGCTAGTTTAACGAGTTTCGGGTTTCCCGTCACCGAATCGGTTCTGATCTGACACAACCATCGGAACTGAAAACCGCGTTCGATCATCTCCTCAAAGAGTTGTTTCTTCCTCTCTTCAAAGCTGGGGATCCAGAAGATGTCGTCTACAAAGAAGACGTACTTGAAGCCTGCTCTTTCGAGAAGCTCCAGCTCCTCGATGATCCGGGAGTTGCTTTTGAAGCGCCATCTACGACCCCACATGGCTGGCACCGTGCAAAAATCACACCGATAGGGGCAACCCCGACTCGTTTCCAGAGTTGCCAACTTGGCACCTTTTTCGAGGATGTCGACCGTGTACTTTTCGTTGTCAAGTAGGTCCCTCGCGGGAAAGGGGAGTACGTCCAGGCTCCGTATGGGGAGTCGTGGAGGCGTCCTTATCACATTGCCTTGAGAGCTCATGAAAGCGATCCCCCGAATGCTTTCAGTGTCTCCATTTGATTCGAGTCGAGTTACCAGTTCTAGAAGTGTGAGCTCACCCTCCCCCAGGACACAGAAGTCGATTCCCTCCGATAGGGCCTCCGGGTATGTGAATGTGATGTGGTGACCCCCAGCTACCGTTACGATGTCTGGAAAGTTGGACTTAATCTTCCTTGCTAGCCGTGCCGCGTGGGGATAGAGCGTAGAGGCTATCGTGGTGAAGCCAACGAGTTGGGACCTGAACCTGGCGATCTCGTCAATAAGTTCATCATCGGTGAGCTTGGAAACGTTCGTGTCTATGATCCTAACCTTATGACCGTTTTCCCTTAGCACCGCGGCGAGAGTTGCCAGTCCTAACGGCGGCATACGGACTCCGAAAGCAGCCTGGTAGGCGTCGCCGTAAGTGTCGTGGGGTTTAATTAATACCACGCGCACCGTCGTGATCCCTCCGCTGTCCGATCGCCACTTTTTCACCCATGGGACAGATCCGTCCCTCTAAACGACGGGCGTTGATCTCCTGTAAAGCATCGGAATTATCGCTCATGTACTCGAAGCCATGGACATGGGCTTTAGCAGGGGGAAACGGTTCAAAAGCGAGACCAATAAGATACTTGAAACGATCAAGAGGGATTGCCTTTCGATCACTCGTAATATATCCATGCTGAGTGTATGGCAACTATTATATTACCATTAAGGCACTGAGGAGGGCAGTCCCGATTTAGAGCAAAGCCCGAGCGGGATACACTCCGGATATAAGACACCGGCTACACATCATGCTCGATGAAGTGTTCAGTCAGAATAAAGGGCTATAGCTTCATTCTCGGTGTTGGGTCCCTCGCTAAGGAGACATCTGAGGAAAAGGGCCGAAGGGTATCATAAATCTAAAACGTGGGATGCTTCGGCTAATGGAATCGATGGCCGATGGCAAGACTGTCTTAGGCTTTGGCAAAGTAAACACGGTTTGGTGCTTCTTGTCGCAAGTGCGCCGGAGACTGAGGAGGGAGACCACGTGCTCGCAAGGGAGCAAAACGCCACAAAAGTGTACCAATCCTCCAGAGGTTTGTCCGATGGATGATAGAACTGTGGTTTTCTCCATCCTTTCTCACCATCCACTTGAGAAAGTTCACCCCCATCCCTGAAATAAAGACCCCGTGAATCGAGGGGCAGCTAACCCTGTAATCATAAGGACGGCTTGTAGCTCATGTGCTTTTGATCGACGCTGGAAGGATATCCAAAGTTCGTGAAGTTGCGTACTCTCCTAATATGCTTCACATTTGAGTTGGAAGTAACCCCTCGGATGATCGCACGATGGGCATCTCTCTGGTGGTTCCTTCCCATAATGAACGTATCCGCATTCCATGCATACCCACCAAACTTCTTTTCCTTTTTTGAAAACTGTACCAGCTTCTACCTCTTTTAGAAGTTTCCCGAATCTCTCTTCGTGGTGACCCTCTGCTTTAGCGATCGCTCTCAACCTCTTCGCAATCTCAGGATGACCTTCTTCATCAGCAGCATCTGCAAATTCTGGGTACATTCTCGTATGCTCATAATTTTCTCCGGCAATCGCGGCATCTAAGTTCTTTGCTGTATTGCCAAGCACGGTTGGAGCTACTGCCTCCACCCTGACCTCACCCAACTCTTCACCGCCTTTCTTCTTCAACTCGTCGATTAACCCAAATAGGGTACTCGCATGTTCTTTCTCGTTCTCCGCCGTTATCAGAAAAATCTCCGCGATCTGCTCAAACCCTTCATTTTTGGCAGTCTTCGTATAGAACGAATAACGATTTCTTGCTTGGCTCTCGCCAATGAACGCTTTGACTAGATTTTTGATCGTTTCTTCCATTATTGGATTAGATCCTCAGTTTTTTCTTTTTTATCCCATTCGATCTCTGAAACGAAATCCCTACCCTAGAGCCCCGAGCGGGATTTGAACCCGCGATCACCAGCTTACCGAGCTGGTGCTTTGGCCGCTTTCTAAGCTTTAACCGCTAAGCTATCGGGGCGTAGTTCCATAATTGTATCCTACCTGTTAAAAATTGACTTTCCGGTTGGGAGAACGTATTTTAAGACCACAGCTGGCTTCCTATTTGGAAGTTGCGACGTCTGGATCAACTTGGCGAGCGAGAGATCATCTCAATCTTTAGAAAGCATTTAACGATACCAAAGGGCTTGCCGGTACCATTCGGGGATGATGTGTCGGCCGTTGACATAGGCAAAGGCATGATCGGGATACTAAAAACGGATATGCTGGTCGGTAAGACCGATGTACCGCCGGGGATGACGTTGTGGCAGGCGGCTAGGAAGGCCGTAGTGATGAACATCTCCGATCTGGCATCCAAGGGTGTACAGCCTCTGATCGCTCTGTGTTCCGTTGGTTTGCCACGCGACTTAACCGAAGGTGATGTCGTACAAATCGCCAAGGGTCTTGATGCCGGTGCACGCGAGTACGGCGCGTACGTGATTGGGGGCGATACGAATGAGAGCGATGATGTGGTAGTATCTTGCAGCCTGCTCGGTGTCTGGAAACAAGGGGAAATCGTGAGAAGAGGAGGCGCTAACCCTGGCGACATCTTGGTTGTCTCGGGGCACTTCGGAAGGACTGCTGCTGGTCTTAAGCTTCTTTTGGAGGGACTTAGTGCCCCAACGCCGATGAGAAAGAAGTTGCTCGATTCTGTGTACTTACCAAGAGCCAGGGTCAAGGAGGGTATCGCCCTGGCCAGGAGCAGGGTGGCATCATCGTCGATCGACTCCAGTGACGGTCTTGCTTGGAGCCTCCACGAGCTTTCCCTTGCAAGCCGAGTCGGGTTCTGCGTAACCGATCTCCCGATCGCTGAGGAGGCAAAGGTCTTTGCTGATCTGAATGGGTTAAGTGCCGAGGAGTTGGCCCTATACGGGGGTGAGGAGTTCGAGCTGGTTGCAACCGTTAAACCGGGGGGTTGGGTAAGGGCGTCGGATGCCGTCCGGGAGGTCGGTGGGGAGCTTCTCAAAATCGGCTATGCGACGAGGGTTCAGAAGATCGTTCTTCGCAAGAACGGCGTTGAGGAAGAGGTGAAGCCAGTCGGATGGACGCACTTCACTAGGCCTCCCCGTTAATCGTACGATCAAGTTAGGATTACGATGAGGAGGATTCTAAAGGGATTTGTTCACAGACCCGGCGTTCATTGCGACTCGTCTGCTTTGAGGGACGTGTTCGAATATCACGGATTCAGGTTTTCCGAGCCCATGATATTTGGACTGGGAAGTGGGCTTGGATTTACCTATTGGGAGACCAAGCAGGCACCCTATCCCTTTGTTGGAGGCAGAGGTAGGGATTTGGATGGGAATCTCTGTGAAAATCTCGGCATGAATTTGGGGTTCACAAGACATCCAGCAGATCTCGAGCTTACCGAACCATGAGAGAGCTGATCGCCAATGATACTCCGGTGATGATCCACATCGATGTACGTATCTTAAGTACTTGGGCTTACCTGAGGAGGCTCACTTCGGTGCTCACTCTGTAGTGATAGCAGGGATCGACAAGGAAGAAGGGGTTGTTTACATCGCCGATACCGCCTTTAAAGGCTTCAGAAGGCGACTATTAGGAACGGCGTCAAGAAGACGGTTGAGTCAATGTTGATTTCCCCGATAAGAAACCTCGGGGTACAGGGTATCACTCACCTTGCCAACCAGATTGTCGGATGGGCCCTTCATGCGTTTGAAGATTTCACGAAGGAAATGTAGGGGAATGTTGAAAACGCCGAAACTCGTATTTTTACTCCAGATCCATGGAT
>JBHIEI010000011.1:0-32027 GCA_046760555.1 Bathyarchaeia archaeon | reverse complement strand
ACAAGCTCCCTTGCCGCCCCCTTAAGTCGGCTCATAAAAACCGAGGGTTCCACGGAACTGGGGATACGCTCGGACACGAGTTTTAGTGCCTCTGCGGCCTTCCTACCAATTAAACCCGCACCTCGAATTTCCATCGAGCGTATACCGTTTACGATGTTCCTGAACTCTTGAGGATACACACTGATCCATAAGATAAGGGTGGCTCTTACTTGAAAGTTGATTCAAAACGCTCGAAGCTGCTTACGATTGGTCAATTTCTTTGGGATGATCTTCACACGCCTCCCAACGACCTTCAACCGTCCCTCGACGAAAAGCCTGACCGCCTCGGGATAGATCTTATGCTCTTGTTCGAGGATCCTCTCAGAGAGGCTCTCTACCGTATCGTCCTCCATCACGGGAACCGCTCTCTGAAGGATTATGGGACCCGCGTCCACGTCTTCGGTAACGAAGTGAACCGTAGCGCCGGATACCTTGACCCCATGCTCTAGAGCCTGTTTTTGTGCATTTAGGCCTGGAAACGAGGGTAGCAGCGCTGGGTGGATATTCATCATCCTCCATTTATAGTGCTCAACAAACTCGGGGCTCACTATCCTCATGTATCCTGCGAGAAGAACGAGGTCGACCCCATACCCATCCAGGCGACGTATAACCTCTTCATCGAAGTCGATCCTGCTCCTAAACCGCTTGGGATCGATGAACAGCGCGGGAATCTTGTGCTTTCTCGCTCGTTCCAGGGCATGAGCTTCTTTAACATCGCTTATGACCACTGCTACTTTCGCACCCTTTATGTAGCCGGTCTCAACGGCGTCTATGATGGCCTGTAGGTTGGTTCCCCGACCAGAGACCAGAACCCCCAATCTAACAGTTTCGGAAGAGGTCACCAAATCTCCTCATTTTACCGTCTAGGGTTTAACTTTATCGGGGAACCTTATGCCATAGCTTTAGGGTAGTTCACGCATTTCATGTTGGCTTAGCCTGGCAAAAGCGATTGCAGCCCCCGCGAGTTAGATATAACTGATCTCTGAATGAATAATTAGTGACCGCTTATGGGCAGAGAAATACGTGTTGCAATTGCTGGGGTAGGGAATTGCGCCTCGGCGTTGATCCAGGGAGTTGAGTACTACAAAAATGCGAGGGAGGATATGACGATCCCCGGCCTCATGCACGTAAACTTTGGGGGTTATCATATCAGCGATGTCAGGTTTGTAGCTGCGTTTGATGTAAACCGATTAAAGATTGGAAAGGACCTGAGTAAGGCTATCTTCGAAAAGCCAAATTGCTGCGCGCGATTTGCAGACGTGCCTAGCCTGGATGTGGATGTTCAAGCAGCACCCATCCTCGATGGGGTTGCACCACACATGCTTCGAGCTTTCATATCCTATAACCAAGGCGAAGTAGAGCCTGCAGACGTGACACAGGTACTGAGAGACGTAAAAGCCGATATGCTGATTAACTATCTTCCAGTGGGGAGCTCGAGGGGGACCCGATTCTACGCCCAGTCATGTCTCGAAGCTGGGTGCGCCCTCATAAACGCAATTCCGGAATTTATCGCCAGCGACTCGGTGTGGGCTGAGGAATTTGAGAAGAAGGGACTCCCAGTGGCAGGTGACGATGTCAAGGGGCAACTCGGGGCAACCATCGCCCACAGGGCACTCGTGAACCTCTTGACGGATCGGGGTGTCAAAATCGATGAGACCTATCAGCTGAATATCGGTGGAAATACCGACTTTCTGAACATGACGGTCGAGGACAGGCTGAAGACCAAACGAATCAGCAAGACCGAGGCAATCACCAGCCTGCTCCCATACGATGTTCCCGTTAGGATTGGACCCAGCGATTACGTCCCATTCCTCAAGGACAGAAAGATATGTTATGTTCGAATAAGAGGGAAAAAGTTCGGTAATCAACCGGTCCTCCTCGACCTGAAACTCACGGTCGAGGATTCGCCTAATAGTGCGGGTGTCATCATCGACGTGATAAGAGCCGTCAAGCTCGCGTTAGACAGGGGAGTCGCCGGTCCTCTCATCAGCGTATCCGCGTATGCCTTTAAGCATCCTCCAATTCCCACTACTGATTCCGTAGCCAGACAGTGGGTTGAGGACTTCATCGTAGGTAAAAGAAAGAAATAGTCTGGCAACCGAATTCGAGGTTCAGGATCTAAAAACCCGAATCCATTAGGGTCTGAAGCCTCTCCCTCATCACGACCCTGCATTCCGAGGCGTATGGGCATTCCTCACAATCATCCAAGGCATCGTATAATCGACCATAACAGTCTGGCTTTCTTCTAGCAGGTTTTGTCGCCTCAGGAGCCCCTAACTCAGAAACCTCTTTTGATTTTTTGGTGGGTGCTTCTTCGACTTTTTTCGACAGTACCCCTTTTCTCACGACTTCAGAATTGTCTCGGTGCATTGAGGAACCCTCTAAATTCCCTGTAATCGATTAATAGTTTATCCGCTGGGGACCTTCCCTGATTTACTTTTATGGTAGGGCATTGGGACCGCATGAATTCCTAATCGTTTCTCGATCTCTTTCGCCAGAGTTACGGCATCGCCTATCCTATAGTTGTCTGTAATTATGAATTCGGGTCCTGAATTCTCCACGTACGTAAGGAGTCCGTTGAAGTCCGCGTGGTCACTCAACGCAACCACGTAGTCTCGATCACCGATCCTCCTAAAGGGGGCCATGAATTCCCAACCAGTGAGAAATACTCGCAATTTGTCCGTTCCTACGTATTTCCTTGCACCAGTGTGGTAGAAGCCAAGAAACGGGATTCCTGAACCGGTGATCTCTTTACCCTCTTCGCTGTGCGAGCAAATGAGCCTACCAAGATCCACTCCGAACTCTTTGTATGCTTCACAGATCCTCATGACTTGATCGGGGACTATCACAGGAGCTTCAACTCCCGCCTTTTCTACGATCTCCATGGCTTCCTGCAGCTTTCCGTGGTAACCGAATACATACACGGGACCGTCATTCAGACCTCGCTCAACGATGTTAAGCAGGTGCGTCTCTACCTCCTCATCGAAATCCCTCACGTTTTTGGGGTTTCCATAGGTTGCCTCTATGATGAGGACATCGCATTCTACGAAGGGTGTTCCAGGTAGCTTAAAGTCCCCGGTGTACACAATTCGACTGCCTTTCGTTTCCAATACGACTTGAGCCGCCCCCAAGATGTGGTTAGCGTAAACCAGCGAAACCTGCTCTTCTCCGTATTCGAGTCGATCTCCGTACCCTAAGGGTCGAGCTTTATCCTTGAGGAACCTTTCGCCCTTCAGCGCTTGAATGAGCCGTATCGTCGCCGGTGTGGCTAGAATCATCTCGTTTTCCTCGACGCTGTTTTTCAGTTTCCAGACGTGATCGAAGTGGGCGTGTGTAACTACTCGAATCGGTCTATCTGGATAGTGCGCGTCGCAGGCGATGTAACGACCTAGCTTCACAACACCCTCGCTGGTGATTTCGGCCTCCTTCATTCCTTGAGATGTGCTAGGATGTGTCCTATCTCGGGAACAATCAAGCGCTCGATGGCGAGCCTTGCAGCGTCTGGCGATCCTGGAATGACGAAAACGACCTTCCCTTGATGCGCTCCGGCCAGAGCCCGAGAAAGAAGCGCGGATGAACCGATTTCCTTGTAACTCAGGGATCTGAACAGCTCTCCAAATCCAGGAACCACCTTACCCAGAACAGGTTCGATCGTTTCGATAGTGACATCGCAAGGACTGATACCAGTTCCCCCGGAGAAGATAATTGCCTCTGCCCCCTTCGAGACAGAATTAGACAGGGCTCGCAATATCGAGCTACTGTCATCAGGTACGATCTCCCTGAAGACCACCTCATGACCACGTTTGCCAAGGGAATCGGCAATGAGATCACCGGAAAGGTCTTTGAAGGACCTGCCGGCCCTCTTCGCCTCATGACGGGAGGTGCTCACGATGATCACGGCAAACCTGACTCTCTTTGGGGCCCTTCTCTTGTGCATCTCTGGAACGGACATCATTCATTACATTGATTCCCTTATTTATCTCGGGAACCTCTCTCCGTTCATAACATTAAAATCGAACGAGAAAGTCAACTCTTGACTTGGCATCCGAGTCTGACGTTGTAGGGTTTCTAAAATTTCACAGGCGAAGAGCCACTCTACAGGAGATAGCCGAAGGTCTTGGCATAAAGAAATACGGCACTGGTTCTGCCTTTGTTCTACTTCAGGGACTCAAGAGCAAAGGGCTTGTGGATCGTGAGGGAGAAAACTGGATATTAAAGACCGAGACGGGAACAGAAAGGAGCGAGGGGCCCGAGGAGGGAGCGGTCGGAACGGAGGTCCAACGGCTCGTCCAATCGCTGGTTAAGGAGCTGGCTTCGGCAGTTGGTGAGGCGAGGAGACCGGCCGACGAGTGGCAGATGGCTGGCCGGCCTTTTGAGGAGGAGGCGACTGCTGAAGTCGCCAGAGAGGTTGGCAGATATGTGGTCAAGCCAAGCAAGGATATATCGGTCAAAAGGCCTCTGAAGGGTTTTCCAACGGGAACCTTCCTCGACAAGCTCTTCCTCTCCGAGAAGGGTGATCCAATCGGAGGGGTACCCTCGGTCGGGCAGATAGCCATAACGGGGCTTCCTGGCGGAGGGAAGAGCATTTTAGTGATCGAGATAGCCCTGAATGCCGCTCACCAGGGGAAGAAGGTGCTCTTCGTGACATCCGAGGATACATGGGCGAGCGAAACCGAGAGGTACGATCTGCAATCAAGGTTCATGGATAAGGCTAGGATCATGGGTCTGAATTGGAAGAGGATATCGGAAAATATGTTCATCATGGATACCATAACATCCCCAGAGCTAAGGGAATGGGAAAAATTCGTGGAAACCTATCGCTACATAACGGAAAAGGAGAAGATCGATCTGGTGATCATCGACTCGGTAACCATCCTGGAAGCCTACCGGGGGGCGCTGAAGTACCGAACCATGGAGCTCGCCAGATACAATCAGATCCATGGGATCACCGGTTTGTTCGTTAACCAGAGGAGTAGCGATCGCTGGGATGTGCACGACATGGCGGGTGGGATAGGGCTGGCCCACGCCCTCGACGGAACGGTGATCGTCGATTATGGTCACGTATACTTCATGGATCAGCAACAGGATCTGGAAGCGGGCAGGGGTGAGTTCGTTCGGATCGCCAGAGTAATCGATTGTAGGCTCTGTAACTACGTGAGAAAGAGGATCAGGATCACGATCACCGACGATGGCTTCGTCAAACCGATAGAGCCTATAGCTGCCTCCTGATCCATGGTCAGAGTCGTAAAACCTCCCTCCTTCGAGACCTTGATCGAGGAGGGTAAGAGCGAATTAGAAGCGGTCCGTTTCCTAGAGAAGGCAGGGTATACCACCGACCAAATAGCTGCAAAATCCGGTCTTCCCTACCACATCGTCGAATTATATAGACGCGGAATCGTCCCCACGAACAGGCATCCCTTCTACGAGGTGACCAAGTACTACGATCGAATCGCTATGATCCGTAGTAAGCGGGGAAAGAAGACGGTACTCGTTAAGCTTCTCAAGAACCCCTACATCGACTTTTCAACGAAAGTGAAGTTGGCCCTGGGTAGAATCGCTGAGGAGCGAACGACCGGCGTCGGTCCATCAATTATCGAAAGAGCCCTAGCCTTCGTCTCTGGATCGAGCGAAAAGCGTGTGAGGAAGGTTCTCATCGATTACGGCGACTATGGCGAAGCCGCATACTTTTTGCTCCAAGGGAGGGATAGACCCACGCTAACCCTGGGGGAAGTTGTGGCGTCGATTGATCTGCTACCTAAGTTTAGGAAGATCAGTGAGCGGATGTCGATGGTGGTGAGCCTCCTGGAAAACAGCACCCCCAACGAGGCGAAGTACATCGTGGATCTACTCCTTCAAAAGTTGAGGCTTGGGTACCATGACTCGATCGTTATTGAGGCAGTCTCGGAAGCCCAGGGGATCCCACCCGAGCTCGTTGCCGAGGCGTGTGCTATAAAGGGGATACGTGACGGTCTCATACTCACATCTAAGGGAGGAACCTTTCTGGAGAGCGTGAGGCTGCGTCCCGGAGAGTTCATTAGACCTCAGCTGGCGCACCTATACGATCCGTCTAGGGTAGTCTTCCCCTGTCGTGCTGAGTGGAAGTACGATGGTAGTAGGCTCCAACTTCATAAGTGGGGTGAGACGATTCGAATCTTTTCGAGGAGGGGGATCGAGAAATCAAAGACGTTACCGGAGATAATTCCGATGGTCAGGAAGCTGAACGCGCACAGCTGCATCGTCGACAGCGAAGTCGTGGCCGTCGATTCAAAGGGTCGATTGCTCCCCTTCCAGTATCTGTTAAGGCGGACGGTACCTAGGAAACTAAAAGAGGGGGTTGCAGAGGAGATCAAACTCTCGATAAGAGCTTTCGACGTACTTTATCTCAACGGGGAGAGCTTGATGGGCAGGTCTCTGAGGGAAAGATTGGGATTTCTCGAAGGTATTGTTCCGGAGGAATACCGATCGACCTCTACCACATGCCACAATGAGGTTGAGCTGATGCAATTCTATCAGAATGCCCTTAAACGAGGACTCGAGGGCATCATCGTTAAGGAACTGAGCTCAACGTACGAGGCTGGAGTGCGAACTCATACATGGCTCAAGCTTAAGCCGGAAAGGGATACCGTCGACTGCGTCGTGGTTAAGGCGCTCTATGGAAGGGGCTGGAGAGCAGGACTCTACTCATCCTTTGAGCTGGCCGTGCGGCATCCGACCGAGAAGAAGCTCTTTGGAATTGGTAGAGTGGCGAATCTTCCCGAGGACTACATGACTGAGCTAAGCAAGCGCGTAAATGAGCTCAAGACCGGCGAGGATGATGAGGGGGTCCTCGTTAGACCGGAGATCATCTTCGAGGTCACCTATCAAGAGATCCAGCGAACCAAGGACTACGTGGGTGGCTTCGCTCTACGGGTCCCCAAATTCGTGAGGTTGAGGGATGACAAGAGGGTCGATGAGATCGACACGCTGAACAAGATAAAGAGGCTCTATGAGCTTCAGTACGATAGATTTCCCTCTAAGGAAATACCCTAGGTGTTCATCCGCAGGCTTCTTGGGTGACCGCCGCTGTCTTTTCTCTTTTTCTTCTTTTCCGTTTTCTCGGCTCCTCAATCGCCACCATGACCTCCTTTTCCTCTCCACCTGAGCATTCGTGTCGCTCGGGTAATCGGTGATGGGAGCAGTAAATGTTGCCGCATCTCCGACATCTAAACGGGATATCCGCTATCGGCTCTAGACAGAAGCGACAGAATGTGAGGACGGGACCCACAATTCGGATGTCTTGATGGGATGTCTGCGGTTTTCTTAACTTCGCGTAGATCTTAGCGGTCAATCGTTTTACCACTCTTTTACAGATCTCTTCCGGAACCGACTCATCGGGAAGAATGAATTCGAGCCTTTCGCCGCTCCTACGCACGATGACTTCGACGCGGTGACCACCCTCTATCACGGTGGAGCGCCATGCATCGGCCATAGGCAGTTCCTTGAAGCCGAGATCTCCAGACAGAAGAGATCTCAGCATCCCAATAGCGAGCGACCCCACCAGCAGGGAGAATATGAGTCCGGACATTACCCATTACTTTACCAGATCCTCATTAAGATTTTAGCGAGTTTCTCGATCCCGTGGGAGCGCTCAGTTATCGATGCTCGATCCATCAGAGTTTCTGTCGGCATGAAGCTTCTGACCGTCCTAGGGGGTTGTGGTTGCTTTAATTCGAAGAATCAGATAGTTGGCGCTGTACTCATACTCGACCATCTCGATCCGCACATCTTCAGGGAAATCGAAGTCTTTTTCGAAAGGATCTCCATTTTCCATCTTGCCCTGTACCCTAACCTCATGCTTAGAGGCGGAGATAGCGATGGATTTCCTGACGAGGTCGCTCACGTCTATACTTATGTAGTAATCCTTTTCTGCTATGAGCTCATTTTTCTTTCCTCTCTCTCGTTGAGATCCCACCGCAGCTCTAAGGATATGTTCAACTCTCTTCGGTCCGAAGATCCATGGGGCGAAAACGAAGAGCATAGTGATGGCGAGTATAAAGAAGAACAAAAGCATCCCCGTCGTGGGCTCGACCTGCCCCAGAAAGAGGGGGAATATTATCAGGAAGCCCTCTCCGGTGCCAACAGTCAAGACGGAACCAATCATCATAAGGGTTAGCCCGGCGAGTATGAGGATTATCCCTAGAGGAACTGGATGTAGTAAAAGCTGAGATAGGTCAGTCCTATCGGTCAACGTTGGCCGACGAGTCCTAATCGGCACTCCCTTACAGTTACCACAGACCCCCCTTTGGAGATCGTAACAATTATCACAAACGTGATTTCGGCATCTTCTGCAAACGAAGATCGCCCCTTCTGAGCCGCATATCACACACTTGACCATGGTTAACCAGCCAGTGTGGGAATCAGATTGAAAATCAGTAAGAGAGTCACGAATACTAGGGCCAGGATTATCATCAATCTAACGATCCTCTGACTCGACCCGAAAACTAGTGGAAGAGGACCGATGAGAACAACGCCGCCGAAGGATCTCTTATCCCTTGATCTTCGGCCTGAGGTTGATGCGTTAATGAGAATGATGAATCCCAGCATCACAAGAAGAAAGCCTACGATGATGAGGATGCTGCCCAAAGGCATTCCGAAAATAATAGCGTCTTCCCTTAATTCAACTTGTTTACTCAAAACTGAAAAGAAGGTCGAACATGCACGACTGTTGCTTTCGACTACCTTGAAAAACTCTTTTGGCTGTTTATCATATACGGAACGTTAATCGGTTAATTGGGGATTCGAGTCTTGTTGATTACTTAGAGAAGGCCCCGCTGGCTCGCTTTCACTACGTATTGTTACTGATGGCCTGTTTGATCTACGCCTTCACCGGCATGAACGTTATGCTGATAGCAGCCACTTTGCCCGCCATAATCGGAGAGTGGAATCTAAACTTGGTAGTTGCTGGAACCCTAGCCAGCTCTGGATACTTGGGCATGTTTGTTGGGGCATTAAGCTGTGGATTTCTCGCTGATCTATTTGGGAGGAAGAAGGCAATCCTGTTAACACTTGTGATGATGGCCACTTTCACCGGATTATGTTCCATATCGTGGGATGTCGTATCGATGTCTGTCCTGAGGTTTTTAGCAGGCATAGGTCTGGGAGGATCTCTGCCGCAACCTGGTGTTTACATAAGCGAGTATGTCCCCGCAAAGAATCGGGGAACATTCCTCGGAATGACTGAATCCAGTTGGGTATACGGGGCCTTACTCGCCATCCTTTTCCCCTTTTTCTTGCTTCCCACCTACGGATGGCGTCTGACCTTTTTGGTGGCCTTCATACCGCTGTTCTTGGTCCCCCTCGTCAAGTTCTTGATGCCCGAATCCCTGAGATATTTGGAACTGAAAGGAAGACAGGAAGAAGCTATGGAGATGCTTCACAATTACGGCCTTATCCCCTCGGGAAAGATATCATCGAAGGACGATCCGAAGACTACAAAAGTGACCGCTAAGCCATCCCTATTGGAGCTATGGTCCCCATCTTACCGAGGGAGGACGGCGCTGCTTTGGATCTCGTGGGCTGTATTGGTCTACACCTATCACGGCATATTTGTTTGGCTTCCGAAGATCTACCAGGGAATGGGACTGACGCTTGTTAGATCACTTTTCTGGGTAGTTGTTGTGACCTTAGTACAGGTGCCCGGCTATTATAGCGCCACTTTTCTACTCGATAGGATAGGGAGAAAGCGTGTCTTAGGCCTGTATCTCGCTGTTGCCGGCGTCGCCTGCTTTTTGCTGGGTTTTTCCAGGGATATAGGTTTCATTCTTCTCTGGAGCTCCGTGATCTCGTTTTTCAACCTAGGAGCTTGGGCTGGTCTTTATACCTACACCCCAGAGTTGTATCCCACGCGGATGAGAGGGACGGGATCGGGTACCGCGGCCAGCATAGGTCGTCTTGCCGGGATAATAGCCCCCACCCTGACCCCACTCCTCTGGGTTACCTGGGGTCTATGGTCGGCATTTGGGGTGTTCGCTTTTGCCCATATAGCAGCTGCCCTCGCTGTCACGCTTTTAGGTGTAGAAACAAAATGGAAGGCGCTCGAGGAAATTTCCGAGTAGAGAGCTTCTTAACTGATTAAAGCTGTTACAGGGTAGCCAAGCTTTGACTAATAGAGACGGTCCGAGTGTCTGGAAGGTCAAGCGTTCTCTGTGTAGCATCTACGTTAAGGATGGGTACCTCTACGCCATCGGTAGCAAAACGAGGGAGGGGCGTCTGGGGATGGTGTGGGTATACGACAATCCCTTAGACATTCGTGGAGGCAGAAGAGGGAAGACTCTTTCTGACTATGGGGGTGAGTTCGTTATGCATCACTCCAAGAGAGAGGAGGGACGAGAATGGTGGATAACGAGAGCTCCGGCTTGGCCCTTGCGTGGAAAGTACTTTAAACTGTTTCGACGGTCAGCGGATGATCATAGCTTTGTAACAGTAGTTAAGCTCACGGATAGAGGGTTTGTTGTACTGAAGGATTCTGGCCGAGGTTCTCGGCGTCGTTGATTTGTGAGAGATCAAGGTCCGAAGCCCGCGGCGAGATCAGCGATATCGATGCAGCATCCTCCTATCTTGTCCAGTAAGGACGAAACTGTGGATAAGTAGGGTATCAGCCCCTCGGGTTCTTTGGCTATCCTCTCCCCGAGGCTCTCCGATATCTCGGATAACTCCGAATGACGATCCCTAATCTCTCCCAGGATTCTGATTCTGGTACGGGATGATTCCTCGGTTAGAAGGGTATCAACTCCCATGCGTTGTAGCTCTACGAGAGCTGAGCTGAGGGAATGGAACATTCTCTTTAGCTCCGCCGTAAATTCCATCTTGGGCATCTTCGATCCCACCTCAGCGATCTGGACCGAATAGTCCCCGATGGATTCGATGAGATGGGCGGCGACCCTATAGTCAAGACAACCCACCGGCAAGACATCGAATTTCTCCGCAAGCTTCGGGTTTCCAACGGCACTACGTAGCAAACGAACCGCTAGGAAGTACAAACGATCTACCTCATCATCCCTATACTTCAGAGCCCTTGCCAGCTCCTCATCTGCCTCGAGGAGAGATGAGATGGAGTCCTCCCGCATGCTGAGGGTGATCGTGTTCATTCTGCCGATGATCTTTTTGGGTGCGAGTAGGGATGGATCCAGAACGCACTGCGCCGAGATCGTATAGGCGTCCTCATCGAGTATTTCGAGTCCGATTAGCCTCCGGATAGTTTTCTTCATCCGCTCTCTGTCTGCGTGCCGTATTCGATTTTCCCCTTGTATTTTGATTACATCATAACCTAGAAGGTACCCCCCTAGAATCGTCCATCTGAGAAAGCTAGCACGCTCAGTCGGGTACGAGATGGTGAATTCGGAGGGTTCAAGTGGCTTTTCATAGCTCGGATCGATTATCAGACGACCATCCGGCTGTGGCCCAAGGGAAACGACACTCCCCTTTCTCAGATTGTTCCTTACAGCCCAATTCTTAGGTAGGGAAACGACCAGTGTTCCTCCTCCTGTTTCTTGGATCTTTCTAAGTTCCATCATATCTAATGAGTCTAAATACTTATCTTAAACTCTATAGAGAATACATAAAAGGCTGGGAAATAGTGTAACAGAGCTTTGCAGCCAAGGGAAGTAGCGGCCTCGAGCGTTTGCGCGGCTCTCTATGCAGGAGTCGGATATTTGACGTATCTTGGGATCTTTACCCCCGTAATTGGAGTTGTAAGGTTCTGGCCAGCGGTTGTCATTCCAGCCATCTTTGGGGTGCTTTTCGGACCAATGGTCGGGGGAATCGGTGCGGCGATTGGAATCTTCATAAGTGATATTGTGATTCATGGGAACGCCCTTCTTAGCCTCAGTGTCGGTGTGACTTCGAATTTCGTGGCCTTCTACTTGATCGGATACCTATCGAGGAAGCGCTTCAACTGGATGAGGACCATACTCGGATTAGGAGGCGGTTGTGTTATCATCACCGTGATCGCGTATTTGATGAGTAAGATGCTGGTCCTCAAAGAGGTTGCTTGGTTGTTTATAGGCGTCTGCATTGGAAGCTACCTGCTAATAATAGTTTTTGGATATCTTTGGCCGGAATGGAGGAGCTATGGAGTTGGCTCGGTTATAGGCCTCGGTGTTGGAAGCTCTATTGTGGGTTTCGGCGTTTGGGCATTCAGTCAATTATTCGTTTTGCCCTCGAACGAGTTCCAGTTACCACTTTACGCCAGTCTAATATGGTTTGTCTGGACGTTTTCCACCGAAATTCCCTTTTTGATAGTTATCGTCCCTCCGGTCTTGAGGGTCTGTTATAAGGTCTTTCCCGTATTAGCGCCCCAACAAGAGGCGTACAAGACTACATGAGAAGGGCTCAAGGTTTCAGTCCGGCTGGTATTTCCAGCTTCTTTGAAATCTGCGACAGGGGTCTAGATGGAACTGCCTTGATAGACCCAGAGCGAATCGGTGCTCGGGGTGGGGGTTTTGTGATCGATAAGGGAGTCCTAACTGAGGTCAGCGTTAAGGAGTCTGAGGAAAGGGAGGTTCAGGTATTCATAAACGATGAACCAGCACCTCAGGCAGAGACGACGAAAGCAGTGGCTAGGATGTTACTAGACAGGGCAGGTGGAGCATATGAGGTCAGAATCAGACATCGTATCGAGGTTCCTATCGGCGCAGGTTTTGGATCAAGTGCCGCGGGGGCGGTGAGCACTGCTCTGGCCCTGAGCAAAGCACTGGGCATTAGCTTTACAAAAAACCAGATTGGTCGTGTAGCACACGTGGCTGAAATAAGGTGCAAAACAGGCCTAGGAACCGTCGGTCCGTTAATGTTGGGAGGATGTGTTATTACCGTTGAACCGGGTGCCCCAGGCTACGCGGTAATCGATCGCATCTCTGTTTCTTCTGATCATAAGATCATTGCCGGAGTTTTCCGATCTTCGCCGACTAGAGGGTTCCTCGCATCGCTGAAGGATAGGATCATATTCGAGAAGTGGGCGAAAAGGACCATGAATTCTATCCTCGACAACCCGTCTCTTGAGAACTTCATGAAAGCTAGCAAGAAATTTGCAATGAGAACAGGGTGTGCCACAAAACGCGTTCGACAGCTAATTAAAGCTGCGGAAAATGCAGGAGCTATAGGGGCAGCGCAAAACATGGTGGGTGAGGCAGTCCATGCAGTGGCCAAAGTGGATGGATTAGAAAAGGTTGTTCGATCCTTTGAGAAGTTCCTTCCAAGTGAAAGAGTTCTTATAGCGGATATCGACCATCTTGGCGCAAGGCTACTCGGCTGATAGAAGCAGGAGGGAAACCTCCGATGATTTTCGGTTATTTACCTCATGATGGCTACCTGAGAGTCTGATCTAGATCCCGCATTACCCTGGCCACCCCACTTCTCCACATCGGAAACTCGGCAGGTTGAGGGTAGTTCAAATAGAGCTCCTTCATCCGTGACATCAAACTCCCAACCTTAGACAGCTGCCTCAAAAGCGAATGTCTGGAGAGTCCTCTCAGAGCCCTGAGGAATCTATCACTTATGGTTAACCTGAGACGCCCATCGGAGCTCGTCTTCAGGATATCTTCCTCTTTGATCAGCTTATGGCTCATTCCAAAGCTCAGATCCTCGTCGCTCAACCGTTGGAGTAACATCCGGAAAACATCCAGAGCAGCCTGTTTTGCCCCGTAAGCAGCCATAAAATCACTGTTATATCGCCAGAGCCCTTTTGCACTTAGGTCGTCCTTCTCAATGGCTTCAGCGACCATTTCTCCCGCAAGCTTCCCGCTTATCATAGAGGGACCTATCCCACCCCCCGTGATGGGGTTGGTGAGGAAGGCGGCGTCTCCCCCCACCATGAAGCCGTTTGCCACCAAGCAATCTATGGGTCTTCTAGTAGGCTCAAACCAGCCGCCTCCATCGATTACGGGTCCAGAGTTCTCGAAGAGCGGTAGGGTGAGTATATGCTCGTATAATTTCCTTCTGGGATTCGGGAAACCTCTCACCATCTGGATCCCTATCCCCACGTTGACAAAACCATCGTTTCGGGGGAAGATCCACGAATAGCCACCTGGGGAAATCTTTCGGCTGAAGAGGAACAAACACCATGGTTCCATTTCCGCACTGATCCTCCTTATCTCTCTAAAGCAGATTTGGATGTCCCCATTTGCTATAGTCCTTTCCGGAAGTAGTTCTGGTGGCATCTTCTCTCGAATAACTCCATCGTAACCGCTTGCGTCCAAAGTCACCTTTCCACGTATCTCACTTTTTTTCTTGGCGTCGACATCTCTAGCGACTACTCCCTTGACGAAACCTGCTTCGATGATCGGGTCTAAGGCGGTGGTCCTGCCCCTAAATATCACCCCCGCATCCAAGGCCTCCCTGAGTAGCCTTTGTCCGAATTCGTACCTATCGATCATAAAGCCCTCCATGTCCTCAGCTTTGAAGGTAAGCGTGGTCTTTCGGTCTGGAGAAATAATGCGAAAACCTTCTATCCTCCCCTTAAACTCCTTGCCTGAGGGTGGGCGGAGATTTAATTTATCGAAGTAGTGTTCTCCCACCGCATCACCGCATACCTTTTTGCCGACTTTGGATTTGCTCTTCCTATCGATCAATAAAACGGACAGCCCTTTCTTGGCAGCCGTTTTGGCTGCCAAACATCCTGTGGTGCCTGCACCTACCACGAGCAGGTCGTAAACGGGCATCGATAACCGAAGCAAAACTATTCTATTAATACTTCGTGTGCAGAAACGTTTCAGAATCCGAGATTTGTTTTTTATTCTACTATTTGCTTTATGATCGCCTTATACTCGTCTTCTCCTAGGATGCTTCTTTCTCGAAGAATCTCCACAATTTCACGGATCTCGGCCAGAGCAAGCACCTTCACGTTCATCTTATCCAGCATTTTTGTACCTCCTTCCTTCCTATCGATGAGAACCACGCCATAGTTTACGATGCCACCTTCTGCCCTGAGCGCCTCTACGGTCTCCATTAGGCTTTTCCCTGTGGTTATCAGATCGTCGAGCAGTAGAACTCGATTTGCTGGTAAGAGCAGCCCCTCTACTCGTTTCTCCCTTCCGTGCGTTTTCACGCCCTTACGCACGATGAGGAAGGGCTTTTTTGTTTTATATGCAACAACGGACCCAAAAGGTAACCCAGAAACTGGCACGCTTGCGATTCGATCGAACTTATCGATGCCAATCTCGCTCTCGATGATGTCGATATAGAAATCGCAAAGCGTCTCAAAGGCTAAGGGGAAACTTGGGATTAGGCGAAGGTCGATGTAATACGGACTCAACTTTCCGCTTGCAAGAACGAACTCACCGAACCTTATCGCACCGGTTTTTACGAGAATCTCGCATAACTTGAGCTTGAGGGTCTCCCTCCTACGAGACCAATCTTCGGTATCACCAGTCATTTCGACTTTCTCGTCTCTCTTTTTGAACTCCTACATAACATAATTCCTAGGTATAGAAAGTTGGCTCATTAAGTAAGGATGTCCGGATTTGGAGGATGTAGCGGGTTAAGCGAAATGGAAGGGTCGAAAGGGTCAAGCCGGTAGCGAGGGGCGTACGACTAGTGACAATCCCACGACTAAAGTTCCGCGGGTTCTCCCATTCAGCTGAAGCTTCCCGCTTCCAGCCTTCTTGGGGGTTCAGGAGCGTCACTTTCCCTAATCCCATGTCGCTCATTGCCCCATGGGCCATGTCGACCACACCATTCAGGTTCGGTGGTAGATTAGTCCACGGTTTGAGCCCCGAATCATCTTCCCTTTTGAGATCCGCTTAAGTACAGCGCCATTCGTCCAGAATAAGGCTATGGGTTGACTGGCTAGCCTTAATAAAGTCGAAGTTACCAGAGCAAATATAGCAACGCAAAAAGGTGATAGGCGATAGAGTTATGGCTCCCCTATGGAGAGACCGAGGTTTGCCTCACGGTTGACCCAAAGAATCTCCTCGGCATTTTAGAACCCAAGAACGTCCCATACGCTGAAGATCCGACGGCTGAGATCGAGAGAGCACTGGATAACCCCATCGGAACCGATGCCCTCACGAAAATCGCTGGTCGAGGGGGCAAGGCTGCCATAGCAGTCGACGATCATACAAGGAGAACGCCAAGTTACCTCATGGTTCCTCCGATTCTCAATCGGCTCAATGAGGCAGGTGTGGATGATGCGGACGTCACGGTGATCATCGCAGGTGGAACCCATCGACCCGCGAGAAAGGATGAGATGGAGGGGCTCGTGGGCAAGGAGGTCGTTGAACGAGTTAATGTGATAAAGCATGATCCCGATGCTGAGGATCTCGTGTACCTTGGCGAAACTGGAAGGAAGACGAAGATCTACGTCAACCGAACCTTTGCAGAATCGGATGTCAAGATTCTCACAGGTGATGTGGACCTACACTATTATGCCGGGTATGGAGGGGGGAGAAAGAGTCTTCTGCCTGGACTTTCGGGTAGAACCTCTGTGGGACATAATCATAGGATGATGTTGGATCCACTCGCCAGAACAGGAAACCTCGAAGGAAATCCGGTGCATCTGGATATGACCGAGGCTGCGAGGATGGTCGGCATCGACTTCATACTCAATGTGGTCTTTGACTCCGAAGGGAGGATCGTCAAGGCTTTCGCCGGAGATCTGGAGGAGGCGTTTATGCACGGAGTGAGACTTGTGGACCAGATGTATAAGATTCCGGTGACGAAGCGTTCGGAAATCGTCGTTGTCAGCGCTGGAGGGGCACCCTATGACATTAATCTTTACCAGGCGAGTAAGGCTCTGGACAACGTCGTGAACTTGGTTAAGCGTGGAGGTGTGGTGGTACTCGCGGCCGAATGTCCCGAGGGACACGGGCATGATATGTTCTACCAGTGGATGGTTGAGTGTAAGTCCTTGAGAGACGCCGAAAAGCGGCTCAGGAGAAAGTTCGTCCTGGGAGGTCATAAGGCGTATTACCTCCTGAAGTCCCTCCAAAAGGTTAACGTCATTCTAATCTCGACCCTCCCCGACTACTGGTCGAAGAGGGTCTTTCGATTAGATACGGCTATGACCCTCGAGGAGGGGCTGGCGAAGGCCCAAAAGATCACGGGTAAGAGGTCTAAGATCTGGGTTTTGCCCAGAGGTACATGTACACTTCCCGTATTAACTGAGCAATCATAGTAGAGGTCGCAACGGTCTAACTGGTACACAAAGCAGAACGACTATTAGAGCAACTAATACCAGCAGTTTCCTAGACTTGGAAAGCGGTGAGATGTCGTCTAAAGGTTCGGGGGAGGAGTAGCCGAGAACAAATACTAGCATCAACAGGATGAAGGCGAGTGCGTAATCTACGAAGGCTACAAAAATCAGTCCTATTATCGAGGCGATCCTCTGCCCAGATCTGCCTAATGCGGCTCTGAAGAGATGACCCCCGTCAAGTTGCGATACCGGGATTAGATTGAGAAATGTGATGAAAGCACCTACCCAAGCTACGGAGATCAATGGTCCATGTATCGCGACGTTCCCTGGGAGCGGATGTAATAACGGGAAAATGAGGGAGAATAGGAGTGGTAGCGGTACCAAGGAACCAGGCGATACCTTTTCTATGGGAATAACCGAGGACCAAAAGACGCTCATGATCGCGAGTACAATCGTGACGGCAAAGCCCACGATCGGACCTCCAAAAGCCAAGTCAAACAGCTCATCGCGATTAGTGGGGATATCGCCTTGCGTGATGACTGCTCCGAATGTCCCAAGAGGGGGAGGGCCCGGGATGAAGTAGGGTAGAGAGGAATCCAGTCTACTGGATCGAATCATCAACTTATGACCTATTTCGTGAAGGGATATCAGAGAGAGTAGAGAAACAGCAAATAGGCTGGCAGAGCGTAAGTCCCCCCCAAACATCCACCATCCGCTGAAGAAAACGGTGGTGCAGGTTATGAGGAACAGGGTCAGGTTCAAGGTTTTTCTGGCAGGCTTCGATGGTGGTCTGCTAACAAACTTAAGGAGCAGCCCGCCCTTTCTCCTCCTCAAAAAGGGAAGAAAACCGAGCTCTTTGATAGACGGTGCGATCCGTCTGAAGGAGTCTCCAAAGGACTCTTCATGCGGACGTAATAAGAAATTATAGGTGCCCAACTCCGAGTACTCTCCCTCTACCGTGAATTCGGAATTGAGGATGTTTTTCGCCCTCAGCAATCGAGCCGATGTCTCCGGATCGTAGGGATCAATCAATACCTTAGTTTTTTCATCGCGTCTCTTATAATACAATGTTATTGGGGCAATACGTCGTGAGTCCAGCAAATCTAGCTCAAATCGGTGAGGTGATAGGTGTAAATGAGATCTGCCTACCGGAGCACTACTCCCGGTCTTTCTACGAGGACCTATTGAGAAGATTTCCCAAAACCTTTCTGGTCGCCCTTCACGAGGGAAACGTGATTGGGTACGTCATGTGCCGAATGGAGTTTGGGTTCTCCGAACTACATAAGTTGAAGCTGACGAAAAAAGGTCACGTGGTTTCTATCGCCGTTCTCCCGGAACACCGGAGGAGGGGGGTTGGAACCATGCTGATGAGTCAGGCCATGGCTGGGATGAGAGAGTATGGCGCAAGTGAGAGCTTCCTAGAGGTTCGGGTGGGAAACGATGCGGCGATAAGATTTTATGAAAGCCTCGGATTTCGAATCGTTCATCGAAGAGCGCACTACTACATCGATGGTGAGGATGCCTCTGTAATGGTCAAGAGCCTTTCGACTTGGACCTAACTCCAACAGCGACAGCGATCAAAATGGTGAGGGGTAAATAGAAGATACACACTTCGAAAGCCAGTGGAAAAACCCTCATTGCAAAGTTTTGAGCAAGGGTCTCTGCCGCTGTTATTAGAGCCATGAATATCGCTGCTAAGTCCCAGTGATTGAGTTTCAAACAAGTTTTATAGACACGACATCGCTAAAAATCAGCTATAATCCCATCAAAAATCCTCTGATCTTGTCAAAACCCTGGATTATTTCATGCCGCGATGTGGAGTAGGAGAGCCTAACATGTCCCTCGCCCGCCTGACCGAAGGCTATTCCTGGGACCACGCTTACTCCGGTCTTTTTCAAGAGGCGTTTGGAAAACTCTAGGGAGCTAAGGCCGTAGGCTGAGACATCGGGGAAAACGTAAAAGGTCGCTACCGGGCGCACGTACCTGATTTGGTCAATCTGTCCCAGCAGGGAAATTACAAGTTTCCTTCTCCCGTCGAATTTCCGCCTGAATCGATCCACGTAACTTCCTGCGTTCTTGAGAGCCACAACCCCTGCGTACTGAACGAAGGGGGCTGCACAGGTTACTGTATTCTGTGAGATCCTGATCATAGCCTCAATAATTTCCCTATCAGCTACGGCATAACCGAGTCTCCATCCGGTCATCGCATAGTCCTTGGATAATCCGTCGACTAGTATCGTCCGATCGTACATGTCCGGTAGGGCCTTCACGCTTGTGTGTTTAACGCCGTCGTATACAAATGACTTGTATATCTCGTCGGAGAGAACGATGAGGTCGTGGTCGATCGCTAGGTCCCTCACGATCCGAAGATCGTCCTTGTCAAAGATCGTTCCCGTGGGATTCAAGGGGGAGTTAACCACAATCATTCTCGTCTTCCTCCCCACGGCATTCTTGAGCGATTCCTCTTTTATGTGGTATTGACCATCCAAGTCGAGGGGCACGGGTTTCCCTTCGATGAGCTCCACACAGTTTTGGAAGGTGGGCCAGTAGGGTGATAGTAAGATGACTTCGTCTCCTGGGGCTATCGTCGATTTCATCGAGGCCAGGATGGCGAATTTCGCGCCTGGAGTTACGATGATTTCCGATTCTGGATCCGCCTCCACCTTTCGATCCCTTAGATTTGCGGCGATGGCCTCTCTGAGTTCTGGTATGCCTCGGCTACTGGAGTAGTGGGTGTAGCCCCTCTTGAGGGCCTCATACGCCGCTTCCTTTACTTGAGGCGGGGTATCGAAGTCGGGTTCCCCTAAATCGAATCGTATAATCCGCTCACCTTGTTCTCTAAGTCTTTGGGCGAGTTCGGCAGTAGCCAGTGTCGCACTTGCCTTAATTTTAGCCCGTACTTTATCTTTCATTCAAAGCACCAGCTTTCCTTTACAATCTCGTTCTTGTTTTATAGAATAAGAGCAAAGATCGGAGCACCCTCTATTGGGTTCCGATCATCGTTGAAGGGGAGGACTCCAACTGAGATGGAAAGGGTGATCAGTAGTATTTTGGATTCGACCTGCCTCTAGGGCGGGACATATATCCTAGGAATTCCCGAATCCGCCGGTCGCTAGATTAGGTCTTTCTAGTCACCTGAATCTCAATGGTGGAGACGTTACGGATCTCATCTCCCTCTCCGACAGTTTCTGTTCCGATCTTGATATCGCTGACATTCGTTTCCCCAGCCAGAAATCTTCGTTTGGTGATCTCCACGACATCGACAGCTCTGGATATGGCTTTGCCTCTAGCCTTTACGGTTACGCTTTTGGCTCCCTGGTTGAATTGAAGGATGGCTCCGATTACGTAGTTCATGAGTGGTTTTTTGCCGATGTAGATGACATTTGGGACAGACCTCTTCTCGGGTGCTGCTCTCTTCTCGGGAACAGCTTTCTTCTCGAGTACTGCTTTCTCTTCGGATACCGGCTCCTCAGGGGTTTTCTCGACAGACTTCTCCGTCATTTGGGTTCTGTTCTCATTATCGGATGATGTATTAAGATTTCTCTTCTAACAGCCATTTAAGCGGGATATCTTGATAGCTACCGTCCGGAAGTGTTCTCCTGATGGTCATAGGCAACAGATTCGCCTCAAGCTCCTCGAGCGCTATGTCGATCGGGCTTAGTTTTCCTTTCCGTACCTTGATCAGGATAGGAGCACCCATGGTTAGCTGAAGGGATCGAGCTCCAACTATTCTGGTCTTCTCGAATCTCGTAAGCCTAGGAGGACCGATGCAGATGTCCTTTTTGACCTTGTTGCCGGGATTGTTTAGTACGGTGGAACACCCCCAGGACCACCTGGTAATCCACCCGGAGGTCCACCTGAAGGTCCACCTGGAGGCGTTGGTGGTGCTTTCATCTTGGCCGCGGCTATTACATCGTCGATTTTTAGCAGCATTGATGCCGTGTCCGTAGCAGACTTGATGAACTGCTCTTTGACTAGAGCAGGTTCGATTATATTGATCTTGGTCATATCTACGATTTTACCCTTCGAGAGATCAAGACCGAAGTTGATCTCCCCTTTGACGTGTCTTGCCGTTAACTTGGACACCATATCGATGGGGTCGAGACCAGCGTTTTCACTTAGAATGCCTGGGATGCTCTCGAGCGACTCGGCGAAATACTCCACGGCAAGCTTTCTTTTTCCAGATAATCCCTCGGCGTAATTCCTGAGCTTTATCGCAAGATCTGCTTCTACGGCACCTCCTCCCGGAACGACCTTTGGTTTGATTACGACATCTCTGACCACGGACAGAGCGTCGTGGAGCGATCGTTCGGCTTCGTCGACGATCTTGTCGGTTCCACCCCTGATCAGAATGGTCGTAGACCTGGGATTTTTGCATCCTTCAACAAAGGTCATCTTATCGTCGGCAACTTTCCTTTCCTCTACGAGTTTAGCGTAACCCAGATCTTTGGAGCTAAGATCATCGATGTTCGTGACCACTCTGGCTCCCGTGGCCTTAGAGAGCTTCTCCATGTCCGATTTCTTCACCCTCCGGATTGCCAGGATCCCACTTCTAGCTAGGAAGTGCTGTGCCACATCATCGATTCCCTTTTGGCAGATCAACACATTTGCCCCGGTTTCTTTTATCTTGTTCACCATATTCATGAGCATGGATTCTTCCGCTTGAAGGAATTCCTGCATCTGTTCCGGTGTTTCGATGTTGATCTTGGCATCAAACTCGGTCTTCTCTATCTCGAGTGGATTATCGGTCAATGCAATCTTGGCATGCTCTATTCTCCTGGGCATTCCTGGGTGAACGACCTCCTTGTCTATGAGAACACCATCGATGAGAACCGTGTCACTCAGCGACTCACCGCCTTTCTTCTCTAGCTTGATGTCGTCGAGATCGATACGATATTCTCCCTTGACGTTCTGAGCAACCTTTAGAACCGCGTCAACCGCAAGATCAGCGAGGAAATCACGTCTTCCAGAGACCATCTTAGTGGACATAGAAGTCATTGCCACCTTCTTTAGGGCTCGCTTGTCAGTGGAATCAACGGATGCGGCAATTTCTTCGAGAAATTCGAGAGCCTTCTTGGATGCTTCTAGGAAACCGTCGATGATGATCGTCGGATGGACGTTCTTATTGATCAGTCGTTCTGCCTTGTCCAACAGCTCGCCCGTCAAAATCACAACGCTGGTAGTTCCATCGCCGACTTCCTCGTCTTGTGCTTTAGCCGCCTCTACCAGCATCTTGGCCGAAGGATGTTGCACATCCATCTCGTCAAGGATTGTGGCCCCATCGTTTGTGATGGTTACGTCGCCGAAGCTATCAACCAGCATCTTGTCCTGACCCCGTGGACCAAGGGCCGTTTTTAATGATTCGGCCACGGTTCTTGCGGCCATGATATTGGCGTGCTGCGCCTCCCTTCCTCTGGCCCTACTCGTTCCTTCCTTCAAGATTATGACTGGTACGGTCTCTGATGGTACCGAAGTAGACATATCAAGAAAAATGAGTAGAGTGGGAGATTATTAAATTTAACATAAGAGGGTTGAGTTGAGAATTCCGATAAATCCGCCGAGCATCGGCGAGGAGGAGATTCAGGCGGTTAAAGGTGTGCTGATAAGCGGGATCCTGACTCATAAAGGGTGTAGAGGACCCTTCGTTGGTAGATTTGAGAAGATCTTTGCCGACTTCGTTACGTCTAGATACGCGATAGCCATGAGTTCGGGGACGGCGTCGCTGCATGCGGCGCTGTTAGCAGCAGGTGTTGAACGCGGGGACGAGGTGATATTACCGAGCTTCACCTTCGTAGCCACGGCAGAGGCAGTAGACCTAGTTGGAGCTCGACCCATTTTCGTGGACATTAATCCGAGAACCTTTTCGATAGACCCCTCGTTGGTGAAGAGTTCCGCATCCGCCCGGACAAAGGCAATCATAGCGGTAGATTTATACGGACTGCCCTGCGATATGGATGCGCTTAGAGAGGTATCAGACGAACACGGCGCCGTCCTCATCGAAGATGCGGCTCAATCCCTCGGGGCAGAGTATAAGGGTAGAAGGGTTGGAGGGATAGCCGACATCACCTGTTTCTCCCTCTATGCCACAAAGGTCATCACCACGGGTGAGGGGGGAATGGTCACGACTGATCATGATCGCTACGCAGAAAAGCTCCGATTGATTAGAAGTCACGGTAAACGAGATGAACGAGCCCTGATGTTGGGGCATAATTATCGTATGACTGAGATACAGGCAGCGATTGGCGTCTCACAGATGTCCAAACTTCCGAGGTTTCTGGAGAAACGTCGTGAGAATGCTAATGAATTCACTAGCAGGCTAAGCGGCGTCGATGGAATTGAGCTTCCATTTGAGCCGAACGATCGGAAACATTCTTGGTACGTTTACACTATCCGGGTTGGGTTGATGAGAGACGGGCTGGTTAGAAAGCTAAACAAGGTTGGAATAGGAGCTACCGTCTATTATCCCGTTCCCGTGCACCTCATGCCCTATTACAGAAAACGTTTAAGGATCGGACGGGGTCTGCTCAGAGAGACGGAAAAAGCCGCCAAGCAGGTGATATCGCTACCAGTTCACCCCAAGATGGGACTGGACGACGTACGATTCATATCGTCTAGGTTGATTGATGCGATCGACGATGTTCTACACTAACTCCTTAGAGATGGTTTCGAGAGCATCACAGAAGATATCGATTTCTTTTTTTGTATTGTAAATGTAGAAAGAGGCACGGACGCTGGCCGTGACTCCAAGTTGCTTATGCAGGGGCTCGCAACAATGGAAACCCGATCTCACGGCGATGCCATTTATCTCGTCGAGATACAATGCTAGGTCATGGGCGTTTACCCCCTTGATCACGAAGGATACGATGCCAGCCCGATTTTTGGTGCTCGTCGAGCCAAGTATCAGGACGTTTGGAGTGTCCTCCATCTTTTTCAGGGCATACCCCGTGAGATCTACCTCATGTCCCCTGACATTTTCCATGCCGATCTTTTCCAGATAGTCAACTGCGGCACCAAAACCTATTCCCCCAGCAATGTTTGGGGTACCCGCCTCATATTTCCACGGTGTCTCTCTCCAGGTACTTCGTTTGAGGTTGACGCTTTCGATCATGTCCCCTCCACCTATGGTGGGAGAGAGCCTCTCATCCAATCCCTCTCTAATATAGAGTGCGCCAACACCAGTGGGTCCGAGCATCTTATGGGCACTAAATGCTAGGAAGTCTGCATCCAGGTCCTTAACGTTGACTGGCATATGAGGGACCGATTGTGCCGCATCGATAAGGCAGAGAGCCCCGTTCTCGTGCGCGACTTTACAGATCTCCTTCACCGGGTTAATGGCCCCTAGGACGTTGGAGACGTGGGTTATCGCCACAAGCTTCGTTCTGTTGTCGATGTTTCTATCGAGATCTTCGAAATCGAGCGAGTAGTCAGGTTTGATGCCCACAACCTTCATTTCAAGGCCCACCCGATCTCGAACCATCTGCCAGGGGACGAAGTTACTGTGGTGCTCCATGATGGTGGTGATCACCTTATCTCTCGGTCTCCAATCTAGGCCGTAGGCGACGAAGTTGATTGCTTCAGTGGTATTCTTAACAAAGATCATCTCTTCTCGATTTTTGGCTCCCACAAATCGAGCAACCTTATCGTGGGCCTCTTCATACAGAGTAGTTGCCTCCTCCGAAAGCCGATAAATTCCGCGGTGAATGTTCGCGCAATGTTCAAGATAGTAATCGGCGAGAGCATCGATCACCACTTTCGGTTTGAGGCTCGTCGCGGCGTTATCGAAGTATATGACCTTCCGTCGATCTAGAATGGGGAAGTCCTTCCTGATCTTTTCGACGTTTAGCAACCCATCACCTGCGCGAGGCGAAACCCCGTATCGGCCACAGCATTAGAGGCTCTAATCAATTCCTCGATTATGAGCTTTTTATTCCTTGGAAGATTCCGTATGTTATTTGGCGGCATCTCAAGCGTTTTCAGAAGTCTCCTACGTATTCTTACTGCTCGCCTTCCCATTTCCACATTTCCCTCGGTATAGGCGGCAATCCCGCCCTCAGTGCTCATCAAGACGAGGCAGCAAATCTCAGAAATCCATGCTAACGATCTTTTGCCGAGAGCAGTTCGTGATGATAGTGTTTGCGCTCGATGCAATCTTCTTAAATTTGAGCCCAAGCCCAACAGGGTTAACCCAAACATGGCATCAACCTTCTGTGGAGTTTCGACTATGAAATCCAAGGCCGACCGAATAGCCCCATTTAGTGAGGCGATGATTTTTCGTTCCTTGGCTGATTCGACCTCAGGATTTGTCCGATGCACCAGCTCTTCGCTCTCAATTGCTCCCTTTTGTCGGTAGATCTTGAGCATCTCCTTTAGAGCTGAAACTAGATGCCTATAGCCTTGGAGAAGGAGCTCTACATGAAAGAGAGATTTTTCGAGCACGTACTCTGGTCTAGACCAGATCCCGCAGTTCTCGCAATTACCTGAAGCACAAAGAATCGCCGCGTTGCCACAGTTATCGCAGATGATGCTCCCCCAAAGAAGACTTGCCAGAAAGCCTAGGGTTTTTTCCGCGTCTTGCTTGTTAACTGCTCTTCTGATCCGAATTCTCCCATTCCTGAAGATGGAGATTGGTTTGCCTTTCCATTTGACTCTGGCGATGCCAAGACTCACACTACTTCTTTCTGATTGGAATCTATCTCTGTACGCCTCTAAGATCGTATCGATCACTGAAAAGTCAAAGAAGCTTTCCTTTGGGCCAAGGGATGCGCTCGTAAATCTCGTATCGCAAATTATTTTTCCTCGCTCAGTAGCACAGGGATGCACCACAATTCCCTTTTCAATGGTCGAGCTTACTGTAGCTTTAGGCTTGAACTTTTCGGTGACGATGCAACCGCCCACGAATTCTGGTAGGATTAAGCGGGTGCTCGATCGAGGGGTCAACTCTTTCGGGAGCCTTGGATGCCCTTTGCGTTCTTCCGTTTTTCCTTGTAGGCCTTTATTACCTCACGAAGAGCGTCAGCGGCTAGCACCCCACAGTGAACTTTGATCTTGGGCAGGCCACCTAGTTTCTTCACTACATCTTTCATCGTTATCTTTTCTGCTTCCTCTACCGTTTGACCGATTGCTAATTCGGTTATCGCACTTCCAGCGGCAATATTTGCCGCACACCCGAACGAGAGAAACTTTAGATTCTCGATTCGGTTGTCCTTTACCTTCATGTACATTTTCATCATATCACCACAGATGACGCTCCCAGCTGTACCCACAGCATCAGCGTTCTTGATCTCGCCTACATTGACCGGATTCTGGAAGTATTCGTAGACCTTTTTGGTGTAGGATAGGAAGGCTCTCTCCATAAAATCACCAACCGGACTTTACTGGGCTTATTTCCCTCAGCTTCATGATGACCGTCGGTAAAACCTCCAACACGTAGTCGATTTCTTTCTGTGTGCTATATCGGCTCACACAAAATCTGATCGAACCATGTGAAATTTCCGGCGGGACACCACACGCAGTAAGTACGTGGCTGGGTTCCAGCTTGCGGGAGGTGCATGCCGATGCCGTCGAGACGGAGACGCCGAGAAGGTCTAAATGGAGCATTATCGATTCTCCCTCAATGTACTTAAAGGAGAAATTGACGTTTTCGGGACTTCTCTTTGAGCCCCTCGGTCCATTAAGTAGGACATCGGGAATGTTGCTCTCGATGCCCTGTATCAGTTTGTCCCTTAGTCGCATCATATGATGAACATAGAAATCGAACTTTTCAAAAGCCATGTCTACTGCTTTGGCCATCCCAACAATTCCAGGAACATTTTCGGTTCCCGGGCGCAGTCTCGACATGGAAATATATCCATATGAGATGGGGGATAAGTGGGTTCTCTTTCTCACAAATAGCGAACCAACCCCCTTGGGGCCATGTATCTTATGGGCGGAGAGACTCACCAGATCGGCGTTTATTTTGTTCACATCAACTTTGACCTTCGTGTACGAGGTTGCCGCGTCGACGTGGTAGTAGATTTTTCGATCTTGTTCTCGCAAAATCTCCCCGACCCTCTCTACAGGCTCTATCGTTCCGATCTCGTTATTCACGTGCATTAGACTCACGAGGATGGTTTTCTCAGTAATGGCATCCCTAAGCTTATCAGGATCCACAAAACCCTCCTTATCCACATCGAGGTAATCAACCTTGAAGCCCTCCTTCTCCAGTTCCTCGCATATCCGCAATACGGAAGGGTGCTCGATCTTTGTGGTTATTATGTGATTTCCCTTAGCCTTGTTTGCATAGGCGATCCCTCTAATCGCAATGTCGTTTGATTCAGTCCCCCCTGAAGTGAAAAGTATCTCCTCGGGGTCTGCGTTTATGCTTCTGGCGATGCTTTCCCTTGCGGATGTTACAGCTTCGTTGGCTTCCTGGCCTAGCGAGTATATCGAGTAGGGGTGACCAAACCTTTTGGAGAAATAAGGTAACATGGACTCAACGACCTCCTTGGCAACAGGGGTTGTCCTACAGTTATCCAGGTAAACACTAACCCTTCCTTCACCTTTCATCCGAGACCGCGATGCCGTGATAATTTGAGACACATTACCCTAAAAAATATAACGTCGTTATCCTACAAAGGATGTTATGAAACCCCCGTGTGAAGTGGTATCCAAGTACGTACTCCCTAAAATCCGAGCCATGGTGGCCAAGGAGCTGGTTGAGACACACGGACTGACGCAGATGGAAGCCGCCTCCAAACTCGGAATGACTCAGGCCGCAGTGAGCTACTATATTACCTCAAAAAGGGGCTACAAGGTTAGTGAGTTTGAGGGGATCCCGGTGATTAAGACAGGAATTGGAGAGATAGCTAACTTATTGGTTGAGGAAGCTTCCACCTTGAGCGTTCTAAGAAGAATTTGCACCCTATGCTATACACTGAGAACCAGTGCTATCTTATGCGAGCTATGCAGGGTTTCTTCACAGATCACCGACCTCGAATGCTCGGGTTGCGAAGATCTGATCAAAGAGTTCTCCAAAATGCATCCTTCACCGAGTGAATGAAGGCAACGAAGAAGCCCTTTCTGGAAGCTTGGAAAATTCTTTGTCGGTCCGGACGGATGAAAAATAATATATTCGTATAACTGTTTAATATAACATCGTTATGGTAGTACTCACTGCCGGGGTGGCTGAGCAGCTAAGCGGCGGGCTGCAGACCCGCTCCACTCGGGTGCAAATCCCGGCCCCGGCTTCAATGTTCCAATCGTAGATCATGTTGGCAGGTCAGACGGATGAGGTTGCAGATAACTCATGTTGACTATGTCAGGTGGAAAGTTACGGGGAAGGTTAAGAGGATCGATATCAGAGATGACATCGACTCCCTATCAAGGCAGGGAGAAGTCAGAGATGCGTTGGTTGTCTTTTGTACCGTCGAGGGAGTGGATCAAAGGGATCCGGATCTGGTGTTAAAAAAGGCGTGCGATGAGATGAACGAGCTAGCGGTTAAGAGGCTCAAGGTCGAAAACGTCGTACTTTTTCCCTACGTTCATCTGTTCCCTGAATCGATACCTCCTGCCAAGTTCGCGTTCGATATGCTTAATCGACTCCAGGAGAGGCTTTCTGAAAATTTCAAAGTGTTTAGAGCACCATTCGGATGGTACAAAATGCATGAACTTAAATGCAAAGGGCATCCTCTATCGGAATCGTCAAGGACGGTGAGGCCTGACTGAGATGGATATAAGGGCAAAGAAAATCTACCAAGCGGAGTTCCTGCTGGAGGACATTAGGGAACTCCTCAGAAAGACCAGCCCAAAGCACGAGTTTTCAGCGGCACAGAGGAAGGAATTCGACGATAAGTTGAAGGTGCTGAGGAAAGTCCTAGATGAACTAGAGAGAAACGAGGGGGCAGACCCGCCAAAATACATCACCGATAAAATAGAGGTAAGGACGAAGGAGGAGGAGTTCATAAACATTCACCCAATACAGCCTGGTGGAAGGCTGACGCCGGAAGCCAGGAAGGCGTTGATCGCCTACGGTGACGGATATGCCACGTGTGACTGGTGCTTCAAACCGTTCCGACTTGACATGGTTAAGAGACCGCCCATATACGAGTTTTGCCAAGAGCTAGCCGAATTTGTCGGGATGGATGTGGCTAGGGTTGTGAGGGGGGCGAGGCGTGGCTTCCAGATAATCATGGGTTCTCTGCTAGAGAGGGGGGACATCGTCCTCATTTCGAGCCTCGGACATTACAGCATGGCCCTGGCGATCGAATCGGTTGGTGGGATCTGGAAAGAGGTACCTCTGAACGAAAACAACATTGTGACGGCTGAGAACACCGCCGATAAGATCGAAGAGGTGAAGGGGGAGACGGGAAAGTACCCTAAGCTCATTGCGATATCACACTATGATTACATGCTTGGGAACGAGCATGATATACACGGCATCGCCAAGGTGGCGAAAGAGTATGACATACCGTTCCTCGACAATGAGGCCTATGGCATCGGAGTAAGACCCGTTAACGGTAAGGAGATCGGAGCCGACTTCGTGGTGGGATCAGGTCACAAGAGCTTTGCCGCACCGGCGCCGACCGGCATACTCGCTACCACCGAGGAGTACAAGGACAAGGTCTTTGCAACGACGGTGTTGAGTGGGGATGTAACTGGCAGGAAGTTTGGCATCAAGGAGACCTATCTGCTCGGTTGCACGGTGATGGGTGCCCCGTTGATTGCGATGATGGCGTCCTTCCCCAGAGTGAAGGAAAGGGTCAAGCAATGGGATGAGGAAGTCGAGAAGTCGAACTACTTCATCAACGAGTTCCTGAAGATAGAGGGTAACAACGTTCTGTCCGAAATGCCGAGAAAGCATACGTTAAGCAAGGTAGACAGCACCGAATCGTTCAACAGGATCGCAAGTAGACACAAGAGAAGAGGATACTTCCTCTACGATGAGCTGTATAAGAGGAGGATCTTGGGGATCTTCCCTGGGGCAACCAAGCAGTACAAGCTAAACGTCTATGGCCTGACGTGGGACCAAATAAGATACCTCGCGGATGCATTCAAGGAAATCGCTGAGAAACACGGGCTTCACGTCAGCGACTAGGTTCACGATATCGCGTTGATCCACTTCATCTTGGCAGCTGATGAACTTCCGAACCTCCAATAAGGATGGCTGGTGGTTCTGTTCTCATCGTAAGACCGTGCCGAGATAAGGCCGGATTCAAAGCCACACCTACCAAGAAATTTCACCTCGATTTAGCTGGAACAGAACAACTTCTGGAGAAGGGGGACGGATACACCGTCTTAGTTTCAACCCCCCATATGACGGTGTTCAGGTCCGTCAACAGCCCCGTGGAAGTAACTATCTACCGATCCGGGAAGATGCTGATCAAGAACGTGAGAGATCTGGAGGAGGCAAGGGATGTTGCGACCACGATATTTCGCGTACTGAGTACTAGCTGACCTCGATAACTTCGACGTTTTTGAGAGCCGTGGTGATAAGGCTCTCGACTTTCAGATTCCTTTCTGTATCCAACACCTCGGAAAGCTTCGCTCGGGTAGCCGGATGTTTCGGGGGGACGGAGCAACACATAGCCGGACGGGTTGAAATATCGAAGGTGCCTAATTTCTTTGCCAATTCCACTATCTCCTCCTTGTCCATCCCGACGAGAGGTCTTAGTACCGGTAATTCGGCGACGGCGGTGTTTGTGACCTTGAGGTTTCTGAGGGTCTGACTTGCCTTTTCTCCCATGCTTTCACCGGTGACGATGGCTTCCGCGTTTTGCAGCCCTGCAATCCTTTCGGCGACTCGGAGCATCATACGACGGCAGATAATACAGGTTAGCTTTCTTTCACATTCCCTCAGAATCTTTGTCAAGGTTGGCCCGTGAGGCACGATGTACATCCGTATGCTCCAACCTGCCGCATACTCAGCCAACTTTTTAGCAATATCAACGGCCCTTCCCTTGGTATCTTCACCGGTAAAGGGATAATTGTCAAGATATACCATCACGGGGATGCACCCCCGCTTCATCAACATGTAACATGCAACTGGAGAATCCAAGCCACCCGAGATCAGGCAAACGCAACCACCTTGAGAGCCAAGGGGAAGCCCATTCACTCCTTCGACGATGTCGTGAAAAATGTACGCGTCTTCGTCTCTAACCTCGATGTAAATCTCCTCATCGGGGCTCGTTAGATCGACAGAAACACCCTCACCTCGGAAAGCGTTTAAGATGGCCGAACCGACTCTTCTAGCCACATCCTCGCTCGTGAAGGGGTGTCTGCCCGCTCTTCTACTCCTTACGGCGAAGGTACTTCCCGGTTTTAAAATGTCTCTTGCATAGTTCACTGCAAGCTCCGAGATCACGTCGAGATCCGCCTCCGTAGAGAGGGCAGGAGAAGTTGATACAACCCCGAAGACGCGCGAGGTTTGAGTCGCCGCTCTATCGCAGTCATCAGATTTTATCAGAATCCTCCCCCATCTCACAGACACATGGGAAAAGTCGATTCGGTGTAGGCTTAGGCGGGCTCTTATGTTTCTGGCGAGGAGATTGAGGAGGGTTCTAGCGGTTCCCCTTGACTTGACACCGATCTCTCCGCTATAACGCACAAGCACAGTATCGTGGCGCAATCTCCGATAAAGAAAGCCATCGCGGTCATTAACATTCATTGTTGGAGAAGGGTGTAATCTAGATCTTTCCCCTCATTCGGAGTGGTCCGACTATCTACGATTAATGGTGCTGTGCTAGCCACCAGCTACCATAGGTAGCAGGGTTATCTCATCGGTATCATTGACCTTGGTTTCCAAGCCAGCTAGATGCCGTATATCTTTACCATTCACTTGGATCGCTAT
>JBHIEI010000010.1:0-32993 GCA_046760555.1 Bathyarchaeia archaeon | reverse complement strand
CGTTCAGGGAAACGCAGTATCACAATAAATATCCTGTCTGGCCTTCCTAGGTCGGTTATTACCATTAGCATTGCCATTAGTAGGCCCAAAACCGTTAACAGTTCTGCAATTCTGGCTACTGGCTTGTACCGCTTAAGTTTTGCAATTCTGACTGCGGCTGAGATAGCAATTCCCGCGTGGGATATGCCAATGAAGAAGATGAAGTTGGAGAGATACAATCCCCATGGAGGACCAACGCCTATGTCCCTCATTCCAGTAACGATCAGCCCATGCGTCAGCTGAGTGCCCCAGGCATAGAGCCATAGACTAACCCCAATTAACAATATAACCAATATTGCCCAGAACGCCCCCGTTGTGCGGGTAATTGGAGTTAGAAGCTCTTGTCCCTTCGCTCTCACGTTTTCACCTCCCCATTTTTATAAAATGCCTAACCATCCTCTCACCACACCAAGTAGTACACTTGCGGACTCGTTCCTAACTCCTCTAACAATCGAATCCACTCCCTTCCTGCGAGCACTTTTGAGACCGCGCTATCGGGATCGTCTAGGTCACCGAAGTATCTAGCCTTACCCAGACACGTAAGGCAACATGCGGGAATACCCTTCTCTCTTTTGAAATCATCTTGCGTTCTCCTATCTGGATTGAAGTCTGGCTTTATTCCCATCTCGACTGCTCTATCGACCTTGTGCGAGCATAACGTGCATTTCTCTATAGTTCCCAGTTGCTTTCTATGCTCACTAGGACGGAGGTCATAGGAAAATTCCTCGTGAGGCGTTGATTTTGTGCCGTAATAGAGTCGCTTACCCCAGTTGAAATAGCGCACTCCATAGGGGCATGCAACCTCGCAGTACCGGCAGCCTATGCACTCCTCATAGTTCATGAATACTATCCCATCTTCTCGCTTGCCCGTCGCTCCCGTGGGACACACCTTCACGCAGGGCGGATTTTCGCAGTGCATGCAAGGTCGCGGCACGAATACTCTCTTCACGTCAGGATACTCACCTTCTTCTCTATCGAACACAAGGTTCCAGTATATTCCTGGTGCGGTGAAGTTCTCAAACTTGCAGGCGACTGTACACGCATGACAACCTACACACCGCCTGAGGTCAATCACCATGCCCCACTTGACCATTCACATCGCCTACGCCCTATACACCTTCACCTTGAAGCCACTGACTGCCTGCTGACCTCCGATCTCATCGGTGACGACCGGGTAGAGGAAGTTCGGGTTCGCACCTTTGCCCTTTGCTTGGGGACTGATGTTAGCCCAGTGACCGTGGTGGTACGATATGGCGACTACATCAGGATGGATTCCCTCGACCACCTTTGCCCTGAGCTTTATCTTGTCTAGTTCCGATTCGACCCATACATCGTCTCCGTCATTGATCCCTCTGGCTTTCGCCGCTTTAGAATTCATGACCACGTAGTTTTCGTCCTCCAGCTCCCTCAGCACCGCATTCGGAGAGGTTATGGCCGACTGCGTGTGGAATATGCTCTTGTACGAAATGAAGTAGAGATCGTACTGGGGGGAGACCTTGAATCCATCGACCTCGTAGTACCTCGGTAAGGGATCATACCCTTCGTACTTGACTCCGTACTTTGCCTTCACATCTTCCAACGTCTTCCCCATCTCCACCCACTTCTTCTTCGCCTCATCGAGCGCCTTCACTATGTTCTCTGCGTAAAAGGCGACCCTCAAGTTCTTGGGGCTACCGGGACCGAATACCTCAGGGAACTCGTGCAGGTACTTCTTCTCCACTGTCATGGGTTTGACCACGAAGCCGTGTTCTTTGAACCACCCTAGGTCGTGCTCCCCCTTCGTCTTCGTAAGACATAGCTTGTTGAGTACTTCCTCCACTGAGTACTTCTTATCCAGTTCGAGCTTGTACGGGTCCTTCAACCCAAGCTTGCTGTTCATCGCATCGTTGAGACCTCCCTCGCCATACAGGAATCCTGCCCTCTCGGCTATCTCGATGATAGAGCTTAAGGCCTGAGGTATGCCGTACACATTGACGACGGGTTGCCTTATGGCGTCAGTGCTTGCATCCAAGGTCCAGCGCTGGTAGGCCCAGTGGTAGGCCTCCAAGTAGGTGCGGTCCGGGATCACTATGTCGGCTAGCTCTGTCATTTCTGACATGTGAATATCTATGGAAATTTGGAACAGCTTCGAGTGACCGGCGACCTGCGCCTTTGGGTCGCCTGCGGAGAATACTCTGTTGGAGGCGTATACTATTGAAACCTCAGGCTTGTAGGGAAGTTCGTACTTGTCGGGATCCAGTAGGGTTAGCCCCAGTTGTTGGGTAATGTTATGTTTCGCAAAGGGGTAGAGTAGGCTCTTCTGCAGGTCCGCGTTATTCGGAGGCCACGTGAGCTTCCCTTTCGCCGGAGCCTCAGGATGGTGTAGGTGTACACCGCCCACGGCACCCAGGTTCCCTACGAGCAAGCAAACCATCCATCTAGCTCGGTTGGTCTGGGCCCCGTTTTGATGCATGGACAAGCCCCTGAATGTATGGATATTCACTGGCGTGTATCGAAGGGCGTGTCCGTCCAGCACGATTGTGCTACCTATCTTGGCAGCCTCCCCGAACTCCTTAGCGATCCTCCTCACGGTTTCGGCTGGCACGCCCGTTATCTTAGAAGCCCATTCTGGCGTGTAGCCTTCGACTTGATCGGAGAACAGTTGAAAAGCTGGCTTGTACTTTACCCCATCAATCAGGTAGGTTCCGGTTAGAGCCGGCTTTGTAGCTTTGTCGTAGGCTACTGTCCCTCCGGCTTCCACGTCCCAAACGAGCTCTTTTTCATCTTCTCGCAAGAACTTACCCGTCTCTGGATGTACAAGGAAGGGAGCATTCGTATAGGTCTTGAGGAATTCCTCATCATAAAGGCCTTCCCTTATCAAGACGTGTGCCATCGCTAGGAGGAATGCTCCATCAGTGGTTGGTTTTATCGGAATCCATTCTCCATTCCAATGCATAGCCTTGGTAGCGATTCTCGATAGCCTGGGATCCACTACGACCAACTTCATTCCCCTCTCCGCGGCGGATAGGGTCTTTCGATCCAGCCACCTATTCCACTGCTCCGCCGAGATAATACCCGCTCCGAATACGATGAGGTAGTTGCAGTGGTCTAAGTCGGGCAAGAACCCATGACCTCCCCAAGTGAGCTCATCGCCTACGTGCCTTGAAGCCTCGCATATGCTTCCCCTGTGGATCTTGTTGGGCGTTTTGAGGGCCTTCACGATGGATTTCATGAAGTACTTGTGCATCACGTATTTCCCGTGTCCCTGAATCCAGATGATCTTGTCCCCCCTGGTGGCCCTTATCTTCTCCGCAGCGATATCATAGACCTCATCCCAGCTTATCTCCACCCACTTCGGGTCCACGCCAATCCCCTTCTCGGGATTCGTCCTCTTCAGCGGCACCTTAAGGCGATACGGATGGTAGAGCTGCATGATGCCGGAGTTTCCCTTCGGGCAAAGCCTACCGAGATTGTAAGGATGATCTGGATCGCCATCGATCCTGACGACGACGCCATTCACTCGGTGAACCTGTATTCCGCAGAAGTTCACGCAGTTGACACAGATGCTTTTTATCCAGACGTCTTCTGCCTCCGCCTCTGCCTCGCCTACGCTCTCAACGAATGATCCCACATGGCTCTTAGGGAGGATCTCGTAAGCAACGGCTAAGCCAGCCACAGCACCTGATAGCTTAAGGAACTTGCGTCGGGTTAAGCGCACTCGGTAAAAATGTTAACTTTCTTTTTTAAAATTAATGCTTCCATCCACAACAATCCACAACAATCCGTTCATATTTATCACGAACTATCACGAAAATTACCTTCGATCTTTAGTTCAAGAACTAGAACATTTTTGCTAACTTTTTTAGCGGACTCAAAACAGTGTTAATGCTGCACAATGGGCAAGGAACGTCACAACAGTTTTGCCTCCACAGGGGGACTAGCTGAATCCAGGGGAAGGATATACGCCTTTCTCAGCTCTATCTACCTACAGGTCCCGACTGTGGACTTTGTCGAAAGTTCATTGAAGACCGACTATCGCTCCATGTTTGCCTCCGTTAGACGGGCCGCGACCTCTAGTACCGCGTTAATGAAAATAAGGGAGGGGTTGCGAGTAATTGAGGATTCCGTTAAGAGATCTGGCACTAAGCCTAGGGAAAAAATATGTGAGGAATTAGCAGTTTCCCATACAAGACTCTTCCGAGGTGTGAAGCCAGAGTATAGTCCACCTCCTCCCTACGAGTCAGTATACAGGGAAGGGCGAGTCATGGGAGAATCGACACTCGCCGTACAACAGAAATACCGCCAAGCTCATGCTAAACCAGCAGGCCACCTTGATACCGAGCCACCTGACAGTATCGGCCTTGAACTTGGGTTTATGCACTTTCTGTGCGAAAAGGAAGCTTACGCCTGGAGGGGGAACGATAATACGGCAGTATCAAGATTCCTGAACCTTGAAAAGGAATTCCTAAAGGGTCACATTTTAGAATGGATCCCAAGGTTTTGCAAAGAGGCTAGGAAAGTGTGCAAAGAAATAGGGCAGGATGCTGACTTTTACCTTGGCATAATCGAGATAACAGACGGTTTCATTAAAATTGACAACAGCATCGTAAGTTACCTATTGGAAATTTTGCGTGGATCCAAAGACGCAAGTCCTCCAAGTGCTTAAGGTATGATCCTGCATGGGAAAGGAAAAAATCGGCGTCTTCCTTTGCGACTGCCGTGACACGCTTTCCAACACGATAAACTTCGACGCCCTTTCGAAATCGCTTAGCGGACGGGAGAACGTGTCCTTTGTTGTGGTGAACGGATGCTTGTGTGACCAACGTGGACTGGAGCTAATTAAAGGCACCATTGGAAAAAGCGACGGGGTTAAGCGTATTATCATCGGAGCGTGCACCCCCAGATCGGTAACCGATGCCTTACGAGAGGCAGTCAAGGATGCCGGCATAGATCCGTACTTTCTTGGGATAGTGGGGCTAAGGGAGTGGTGCGCTTGGGTCCACGACAATCTAAAGCTTGCCACAGAAAAAGCTAGACTCCTCATACTCGGAGAAATTGCCAAGATGGAGAGGCAGGAGCCCGTAACGTCTAAGAATCTTAAGATCTCCCCTATCAAGCCCAGCGAGAAAGTCGATCGGCGTGGCTTCATGAGGCTTTTGGCGGAACGCCTGGTGGAGTACCGTGTCACCCCCTCAATCGAACGAGATGCGTGCTTAGGTCCTAAGGGATGTAGACTCTGTCTAGGGATATGCCCATTTGATGCGCTGTTTATCGAGGATAAGGCTATGAGCCTAGATAAGGACAGGTGTGAAGGTTGTGGAATTTGCGTTCCAATCTGCCCGGTTGGGGCCATCGAGTTCCCGACTTATACCGACGATCAGGTCGTAGCCCAAATAACCGAGCTTGCTAGTCCCAAGGGCACACTAAGCCCAAGGGTCTTAGCTTTTCTGTGTGGGGAAGTGAGCAAATCGCTTGAGGCAGTGGGAGAGAAGAAACTCAGATACCCACCAAATGTCTTGCCGATTGTGGTCCCCTGTGCTGGTATGGTATCCACGCCCATGATCCTCTATGCCCTCGAAAGGGGGGCGGACGGCGTTGTCGTGGCTAGTTGTCCACATGGGAAGTGCCCCTATAAGATAGGAGATGCCCGTGCAAAAGAGGTAGCGAGCTACGCAAAAGCTGTGCTGGAGTGCTTCGGGATAGATGTGGATAGAGTCAAAGCCATCGATATTTCTGAAAATACCTTGGAGGAGTTCGCACACCAAATGGTCTGTTTCATAGAGGACATCCGATCGTTAAAATCGCATCCTTTTCCTAGAGGTGAGCCTGCTTCAGTCGTGAAGGGTGGACTGCAACAATTAGCTAGCTTACTTGAAACTTTCTCGAAGGAATCACCATCAAAAGCGGCTGAGATCGAGGCGCCTTACTTTGGGTGGGTTGATATCGACAGCAAGAAGTGTACGCTTTGTGAAATCTGTTCGAATTCCTGCCCCACAGAGGCTCTGAAGGTGAGCAAGGTCAAAAGCGAAATAGAATTGGCTCTGTTGCATAGTCTGTGCATTAATTGCAAGATCTGCGAAAACCGCTGCCCAGAAGGCGCAATCAAAGTCAGGGGAATCGTTAAGTTCAGCGAGCTTGGTCGTGCAGCCTACCTGCTAACAGGGGAGCTTGCAGTATGCCCCCAATGTGGCTCTGCTTTTGCTTCCCAACAAATGATGCGGAAGATACGCGACACCATCAGGTCCCATGGCTTGAAAGTACCGGATGAAATGAAACTGTGCCAACAGTGTAGGGCGAAAGTAATCATCATGAAAGATATACTTGGAAAATAGTGCCCTCAAACTGCTGGGAATTAACGAATTTTGTAGAGACCTTCCAAGGAGACCCCCTGAAAATAAATAGGGACGGGATCGGAAAGACATCCTTAAGTTTGCTAGCGAACTTCCTTTTAGGAGCAGCGAGATGCGGAAATGCTTGCCTTACGAGCGCCTCAGCGGCTCTCCAGCGAGACGTACCCTGCCTCCAGCCACTTATCAGCTTGACATGAGGTCTAACTAAGTCGATGAGGCTTATCAGCTATCTTGAGCTAACAAAACCAAAGACCGTGGCTCTTCTTGTGTGGACATCCATTGCCACCACCTTAGTAGCCACCCACCGGTATCAAGTCGCCCTATCCTCTTACATCTGGGTTGCCTCGATTATCGCCATCACCCTAGCCACCGCAGGCTGCAACTCGGTTACGAGCTACCTAGATCGTGATGTCGACGCGAGGATGGAAAGGACGACGCGTAGGCCACTTCCATCCATGCGAATACACCCCGCTCAAAGGGGTCTATACTTCGGGATGTCCCTGCTGGGCCTTTCATTTGTCTTAGGTTGGCTCTTGGGGCTTCTCCCATTCACATGCTTGGCACTGGGCGCTTTCGACAACATCGTCATCTATAGCCTTTTGCTAAAGAGGAGAAACCCGGTTAACATAGTCCTCGGTGGGCTCAGCGGAGGCTTCCCCGCCCTATTTGGTTGGTTTGTGGTTACGGATAAGGGGCTCCTCGAAGCGGTAATGATCGCGGGATTGGTTGTCGCGTGGATTCCGACGCACATATGGTCCTTGGCGATCTTCTTTTCCGATGACTATAGAAGGGCTAAGATCCCGATGCTTCCAATCATAGATTTTAGGAAGGCTATCAGGTGCATATTGGGAAGCGTTGTTTCCATGTTCCTCCTTTCGATGGTCTTATGGTACACCGGGGGATTTGGGTGGGTTTACTTAGTCGTAGCGTTTCCGATCGGAATGGTCGTTTTAGGGGGTAGCTTGGCCTTTTTCTTTCACCCGACGAAAGGAAACGCTTGGAAGATGTTCAAGTTGTCAAGCCCCTACTTGGCTCTCGTTTTCTTTGCCATGGTTCTGGATAGCCTAATTCTCTGAGGATCAGACCTCAGGATGAAGAATTAGCAGAAGCTGATGATGATCCAGTATTGAAGAACCTACGAAAAGCCGAACCTACATCTTTAACCCTATAACTATTACCTCATAGTATGAACTTGGACCAACAGTCCGAGAGTAACAAGGTGCTCATTGCGGGAGTGGGAAACAAACTCCTGGGAGATGATGGTTTTGGTCCGACCGTAATTGAGCTACTCTCTTCCACCGAGCTCCCGGAAAATGTTGAGCTTCGGGATTTTGGAACAGCAGGCATAACGGTCGCCACAGAATTGTATGATTATGGCATGGCGATCTTTGTGGACACGATGAAAAAAGGAGGCAAGCCTGGTACCTTACATCGGATGGAAGTCAACGTTGGAAATGTAGACGTAAAGGAGTTGACTAGTCTCGCACGATTTAGCTTGCACGAAGTTCGATTAGAGGGGCTGCTCACTTTCGCCAAGGCAATTGGTGCTCTGCCACCCAGGGTCATCCTAATCGGATGTGAGCCCATGACGCTCGATCCGAGCTTAGATCTTTCCCGCGAAGTAAGAAAGGCTACCAAGAAGGCCGTTGATCTGATTCTCAATGAGCTTGGCCTAAGAAAGGCTTAGTGCCTTTTTCGTGAACAGCTTTGAATTTGGTCTAACTGAGCTACGGCTTAGTGATGGTGATTAATATCCGTAACGATAACTCTGTCGCCGACGTACACATGTACACCGCACCCAAGGCATGGATCAAAGCTTCTCACGGTCCTGACCACATCGACAGCTTGCAGTTCGTCTTTTGAAACTTCGGTTATGGGCGTTCCGACGATAGCTTCCTCATAAGGTCCTAGTCGTCCATCGGCATCTCTCGGAGAGGCATTCCAGGTGCTCGGTGTGATCACCTGGTATCGATGGACCTTGCCGTTTCGCATGACTACCCAGTGGCCTAAAGCACCGCGAAATGCTTCCGTCGGACCAAAGCCGACTCCCGCGCTAGGACGCTTATAGGGGTTCCAGACTTCCACTTCGCCCTTCTTTACCAGTTCTAGACCTGCGAGGAGTAAGTTGTACGCGACGTAAGCTGAGTAAGAGTGGAAGTAGGCACGAGCTCTCAGCCTCTCTAACGTGTTAACCTTAGCAGGTATTTTCCATTCCAGTGCAACCTCGTCTGCGACTCTATAGCCTGCGATGGGAGTTTTAGGAAGCGTGAAGCGTATGCTCTTACCCGTAGATTCTGGAACCTTTTTGGCCGCAGCGGTGGCCCATAACCTAGCAACGGCGCCAGCCTCTAGCGCGTATACTCCGCCATCAATCCTCCTTTTCCAGTCGTGCCATCTGGGGGCGGTGCACCAGGAATATTTGTCATCCCAGACTTTTGCAGGACCGGGCTTTGGTCTCGTTTCCTTGTTCCAAGGATGATCTTTTGGAACTTCGTTTCCAAGTGGGTCGGTCGGCACGTCACGTTCCGCCCACTCATCGTAATAAGAGTGAGCGATGAACTCGCGAATACCTAGGTTTATCTCGACTAAGTCCGTGGTAACTAATTTTCCATCGATCACCACACCCGGTGTAACTTTGCGTCTCTCACCCCACTCCTTCATGTCCTCGTATCTTGCATTGTATGCAAGAGGGTCATCGTACGCACCGAAGCTTATGAGGTTTGACGGTCTAACGCCATTCTCTCCATAACCAAGGCCCACCAGAAAATCGCATAGATCATCTATTATGGGGATGAATTCCTTCGAGTAGGCGATCTGGCGGGATAGCATAGCTGCGTACTTTTCAAGGTCGTCGGGCGATACTGACTGTGTGATGCCTCCAGGAATGAAGGTCTGGATGTGTGGATGCTTGGCACCGAAGAGGGTCGCCATCTTCCGACCAAGCCTCTCGATTTCCAAAGACCTAAGCCATAGCTCGCCAGCGATGGGGTTTAGAGCCTTCATGATGTCCGCGATCGTTGCATAGCCATGCACGTCCGCTCTTTCAGCCTTGCTCTTTTTGCCCTCTTTCCACCAATCGGGATTTAATTTCTCAACAACACTTTGGCTGTAATCAGGCCCCACGAGGATGAAAATCAGCGGGGAGTCGTACATCTCCTCTGCCGCGTGTACAAAGTCCCTGAAAGCTATTCCCATGGGAGGGGGAGGTGCTTGATAAGCCATGTCGACCGCTCCTGCGGCAGCGGTGGCGTGAGGAACCGGACACACGCCGCATATTCTCTGCGTGATCCAAATAGCATCGGCTGGTTCCCTACCCTTTAGAATGATCTCGAAACCGCTGAACATGGTTGAATAACTGTGGGCTTCAACGAAATTCTTCGCCTTTAGATCGGCTCTTGCATGGATGTCCAGATGACCTTCTATCCTGGTCATTGGTGCGATGAAAACGTCCCTTTGTTCAGCCTTCCTCGAGTGAGCTTGATGTCGCTTCCTCATTTTGTCAACCCAGTTATTATATGTATAAACCTGGAGTGTGGAAAGTACATTATGAGAAGTTCGGCGAGTAGCGCATGAACGGCCAAAAGGTCTAGTTGCGGAATAGGGTCTAGTGTCATTGTAATACCTGGTAGGATGTCGAAGACAAGGGAACCCGGGGTATGAGGTAAGAGCCTCATCGCGGTACCTAACCAAACGAGAAGGAGGAGGCATATAATGAATAAATAATCGCCAAGTCGTGATGGTGGTAATAATACTCTAGTGGAAATGAGTTTTCTTGCCAGTATTAAGAATGCCGTTACTGCGAAAATGATACCGGCTATTACGGGAAAAACTTCGGTTAAAACCTCCTGGGAGATTAGCCATGTCAACCAATCAACAGACCAGACACCTATAGACCGTAGATGTCCGATGAATGTAAGCCAAAACGCTAGGTGCATGAGCCAAAACACTAGCCACATGGACGTAACACCCTTTCGTAGTAGAGGTCTACCCATGGCGAGTATATCCCGAACTGACAGCTTGAACGGAGGCCTAAAATCCGGAAGACCACGTCGCCATGCCGATATACTAATCAATATGCCGATAATAGAAATGATGACAGCGACCGTGGGCAATTGAGTTAAGATTAGCGTGTGAATAGGTCCTAACTCTACTGGGTTAACCATCGCTAACGTCCCCCTATCAACTTACGAAGCGATCCCTTAACAAGCGCCATGATCGACGCTCTCTTTAGGAAGGGGCTAAAAGGTGCATCCGGGAATTCAGGCTCTGTGCAGCCAATACAAGGAGAGCCTAATGTCGTGCAACCGCCGACGCCCTCCACAAAACCACGTCGTGGGACATCACAATATGCTAAGGGACCTTTACAACCCAGTAGCTCCATGCAGTGTGGTTCACCGAACTTTGAAGAGTATATCCAGTCGGCATAAAATCCAGCTCTAGGGCAAATCTCATGAACTCGCTCACCGAATATGAATACAGGCCTGTTATGCTCGTCCAACTGGGGCAATGGGAGGTGCCCTCTCACAGCAAGCACCGCATAACCAAGTACTTTTACAAGATGATCTCCTTGAACGGGACAGCCTGGAACGCAAATGACCGGAAGACCTAACGCACTCTTCCAGTCGCGACCCAGAAAATCCAGTGCACCCTTCGCGCCTGTTGGATTTGGACTGCCTTTACGAACCCCCCCGTAGGCTGCACATGAGCCCGCCGCAACCACCGCGGCTGCTCTTTTGGTGAGCCTTCCGACCCAATCATTTAACGTCACTAATCGTCCCTTTTCTTCTCCCACAGCACACCAGAAGCCGTCTGTTTTCTTAGCGAGTTCCTCGTCAGGTATTGATCCCTCCAAAACGAGTACGAATGGGTCGAGTTTTCCTTCTTTTGCCGTTTTAAGAGCACCTAACGCTCCTTCGCCCCATGGAGCCATAATCGTCGGATGGAAATCAAGTGTTATGCCGGCTACCTGTGGTATGAAGCCTGTCAATACATCCACAATGCTCGGGTCAGTTGCATTAGTTAATGAGATCGTGCATCCAGTACAGCCCTGACCCTGTAGCCAAACGACATGGATTTTCTCTGCTGCTTTTGCCATTATACATACTGATAAAACTTTTATTTTTCCTTTGCCGTGCGTGCAATCACAGGAGACGGTGCTCCCTATGAGCCGCCCATATCTGGCACGTTCCCTCGAGGCTAACCATACAGGGACCCAAGGGATGCTCAGGTCTGCACTCCTTCATGAACAGGGGGCATTCCGTTGGAGGGATTTTCCCTATGATCACGAGGTGACAGCTACAACCAGGGGGGATGTCCCTCGATGGTCCGACCTTGATATCGTACTTGAGCCTAGCGTCGAAGGTTGAGAGTTCGTCCTTCAGCTTGTAGGCTGAGAGGGGGAGCAGCCCTATCCCCCTCCATTCCCCGTCGACGGTGTCAAAGACCCTGCTGATGAAACGCTGGGCTCTGACGTTGCCCTCATAGGTAACCGAGCGGACGTACTCGTTTTCGAGCTTGGGCTTGGTCCTCAATTGTTTCAGGGCCATCAGAATCGCTAATAGGAAGTCGGCGGGCTCGAAACCAGCGATGACCGTGGGCATACCGTAGGCCTCGGGAAACAGCTCGAACGCTTTGGTGCCCGTGATGGTCGCCACATGCCCAGGGCAGATAAACCCATCGATCTTTAGGTCGCCCACGCCCATGAGCAATTCCATCGCGGGGGGGATAAGTCTGTGGGAGACGAGAAAGCTCAGATTCTCGGGAACGCCGCTCATGATTTCACAAGCATTCGTCGGTGCCGTGGTCTCAAATCCAATCGCGAAGAACACAAACTCCTTGTCTGCCTCTCTCCTTGCCATAGCTACCGCTTCACTGACACTGTACACGATCCGTACGTCGGCGCCGAGGGTTTTAGCATCCGCCAGTGACGTTTCAGAGCCAGCCACTCTGTACATGTCGCCAAAAGTCAGGACTGTCGTGCCCTGGTTTGCGAGCCGCACAGCCTCATCGATCTCCTTGGCGGGCACCACACACACGGGACATCCAGGTCCAGCAATGACTTCGACGTTTTTGGGGAGCAGCGTCCTTAAGCCGAAGTGCGTCACGGTGTATTCATGTGTTCCGCAAATATGACATAACTTGACCTCATGTGATGGAGCTATCGCCTTGATTTTATCGGCAATGGATCGAATGAGGGCTGGGTCTCTCAGCCCGAGGGTTTCCATATCGCATAACTATAAACGAAGAGATGACTGTTTTGCATCGAGTTATGATGAAACAGCAAGTTATTCGACTGGAGCACGGTGGAGGTGGGAAGCTCATGCGGGAGCTAATCGAAGAGTTCGTGATCCCCATCTATCGGTATAATCGTGTGAGGAGGGGGGTCGGTCTTCCCGAAATGGATGATGGAGCTACCATCCCCATTGAGAATGATAACTTAGTGATAACCACCGATGCGTATACCGTTAAACCATTGTTCTTTCCGGGAGGCGATCTGGGAAAGCTCGCTGCATGTGGAACGATCAATGATCTGGCCGTAATGGGAGCAACGCCGCTGGCCCTGTCCTCGGCAATTGTGGTGGAGGAGGGATTCCCATTGGGGAAGTTAAGGCGTATCCTAACCTCCATGGATGCCGTTCTGAGAGATGTCAAGGTCCCACTTATTGTTGGCGATACAAAGGTCGTGGAGCACGGAAAAATTGATGGGATGGTCGTCACCACCACGGGTTTGGGGCTAGCCCAGAGGATCATCCTGGACAGCGGACTCGAGCCAGACGATAAATTGATCGCGACTGGCCCCATTGGCGACCATGAGATAGCCTTGCTCTCTTTCAGAGAGGGGTTGAGCTTTGAGACCACTTTACGCTCTGATGTGGCTCCACTACTGGATACCATAAGAGCCGCTCTCGAGGTCGGCGGAGTCAGGTCTATGAAAGATCCCACCCGGGGAGGAGTAGCGGGAGCGCTAAATGATATGGCGAGGAAGTCAAAAGTAAACATAATCATTCGGGAGGAGCGCTTACCGATTAGGGATGAGGTAAGAGGCGCCGCTGAAATGCTAGGTATCGATCCTCTTGTGGGGACGAACGAGGGGATGGCTCTGATCGGGGTGGAGAGTCGAACCGCAGACGACGTCCTGACCGCCATCAGAGGAACGAAATACGGTACTCAGGCTGAAGTCGTAGGAGACGTTGTAAAAGGGGATGGGATGGTCATCCTAGAGACCGCCGTCGGCGGAAAGAGGATCATCGAAGAGCCGATGGGTTCACCCGTTCCGCGTATTTGCTGATCGATATGTGTTTAGCCGTTCCCGGAAAGGTGGTCAAGGTAGAGGGAGGGGATGGGGTAGTCGACATTATGGGTATAAAAAAGAGAGTCAACCTCTCGCTCATCGAAGATGTGAGGGTCGGGGACTGGTTGGTCGTACACGTTGGATTCGCGATTCAGAAATTAAGCGAGAGGGAGGCACGAGAAACGCTCGACCTATTTAAGGAAGTTTTGGAGACCGTGTCGTAATCGCTTTGAGAAAGGGAGCTGTGATCTCCGTCTCAGGACTCGTTCAGGGGATAGGGTTCCGACCCTTTGTGTACCGACTGGCCGTAAAGAACGGACTGAAGGGGAACGTTCTAAACCTAGGAGATGCTGGAGTTCGAATAGACGTCAATGGCGAGGAGAGGGACATCAGACGCTTCCTAAAGGAACTTAGGGTCAGCAAACCCCCACTTGCGTCATACACATCCATCGGTGTGAACTGGCAGGATTACTCTGACTCGTTCACCGGATTTGACATAGTAGAAAGTGATGCGAGGGGGAAGGGAGCGAAGTTTTCGTTAATTCCCCCCGACATCTCCATCTGCGATCCGTGCCTCCAGGACATATTCGACCCGAGGAGACGACATTTTGCTTACCCCTTCACCTCTTGCGCTATCTGTGGACCTCGGTTCACCACCATAACGGATCTCCCTTACGACAGGGAGCGCACGACTATGGTGGATTTCCCTCTATGCTCCGAGTGTAGGCGCGAGTTCACGGACCCGGCCGACCGGAGGTTTAACGCTCAGACGATATGCTGCCCTGATTGCGGTCCGCGAATGGAGCTTTGCGATAACGTTGGACGGTTGATTGAGGGAGAAGACCCAATCGAGGCCGCGGCGAAACTTTTGGATGAGGGTTTCATAGTTGCGATAAAGGGCATTGGGGGCATCCACATCGCGGTCAAGGCTACGGACGATGCACCAGTTCTACGTCTACGCCGCCGGCGTAGGAAGCCGAACAAGCCCTTCGCCGTTATGAGCCCTGATATTGAAGCGATTAAGCGATTTGCTAGGGTATCGAATACGGAGGCGAGTCTCCTTACATCCTACGCGAGACCCATCGTTGCCTTAGGGAAGCGAGAGCCGTTCCCCTTATCAGAACACATAGCACCAGGACTTCACACTGTTGGGGTCATGCTGCCCTACTCGGGGATCCACTACCTACTATTTCGCTATTCGAAGGAACCAGCCCTTGTGATGACATCGGCCAACCTGCCGGACCAGCCCATGGTGATTTCCAATAAGGTGGCTCTAGATAGGATCCGCCACATATCCGATTACTTCCTCCTGCATGACCGAGAGATTTGGAGTAGGTGTGACGATTCCGTGATTAAGGTGGTTGACGACGAACCGTATTTCCTGAGAAGATCCCGGGGATATTCCCCCATCCCCATTCTGTTACCCTTCCATTACAATGGCAACATCGTGGCTGTGGGACCCGAGCTTTCCTCAACAGCATCTGTATTGAAAGAGGGGGGCTGCTACCTTACTCAGCACATAGGAGATGTCAACAGCGTAGAGACGCTTGGTTTTCTCGATCAGGCGATAAGGAACCTATTGAAATTACTACGAGTCGGTGAGTTGAGGGCTGTGGCATGCGACATGCATCCTCTCTTCAGCTCCAGGAGAATCGCGGAGGAGCTGACACGTAAGTTTCATTGCCCATTAGTAGAGGTTCAGCACCACCACGCTCATCTTGCTAAGCTAATGGTGGAAGGTGGGGTGAGTGTGGATCAGAAGGTCGTGGGTATTGTTTGCGATGGAGTGGGATACGGGTTGGATGGGACCCCCTGGGGTGGAGAGATACTCGTGGGAGACTATAGAGACTTTGCGCGCCTTGGTCACCTGGAGGCGCAGCCGATGCCCGGGGGGGATCTGTGCGCATATAATTATGGAAGAATGCTCCAAGGGGTGTTGTATGGAAACTTGGATGATGAAGAGCTGAGGGAATTCCTAGCTGCACGCTGTCTGCCTGGTTTCGCTGGGGGAAAGAAGGAGGTGGACATCGTGTTCGAACAAATCAAACGCGAGATCAATACTCCCTTCACCACAAGCACAGGTCGCCTCTTGGATGCGGCTTCGTGTCTACTGGGGATCTGCTACAGGCGAACGTACGAGGGAGAGGGGGCGATCAAAATGGAGGCTAGGGCGGTCAATGGGGACTCCAAAAAAGTCGATCTGCCTCGAAGAGTGGAGAAAGTTGACGGAAGACTTGTACTGAAAACGAGTCCTATGATGATGGAGATGCTGAACAAGCTTCAAGAGGGCTGCAGGAGTGAGGACTTGGCGGCCTCGTTTCAGGAGGCTTTGGCCAAGGGCTTGGCGAGTATTGCAATTAAAGTGGCTGATACGAATGGATTGGGCAAGATTGGGTTCACGGGAGGCGTTGCCTATAACCAGGCCATGACGAGCACCATAAAGTCGGAAGTTGAAAACGAGGGATATGAATTTCTCAGGCACCGGCTCGTACCCTGCGGGGATGGGGGCATATCGCTCGGACAGGCAGTCGTGGCCGCTGTCAGGGAAGCAGTTAGCTAATCGACCCTTTTGGCTTCGAAAGCATGTCCCAAATGGACATGACAACGTACATCATAATAGCGAAGAAGACGATTATCAGTCCAAAGCTCACTAGGTATATTCGTCCCTGAACCTGTGTAAACCAACCACCTGTGGACGCGGCTCCGGGTGGTCGTCTCGTCCATGCAACGAACTTTATCCATTCTGAGACGGACTCTATCCCCATCAAAGTAGCCATGGCATCTATTAGGGTCAGGAGGATGAATGGAAGCGCTATAAGGGCGAGGAGCAAAAGGAGTAAGCGGGTTTTTCTTATCCCTTTAATTTTTCCGACCCTCTTAGGACCCGCTCTCACGATCTCGTGCATTCTTTTTCCTCCCCGCTTAAGCCAACCAACGAAGTTCGACAAGGTCCATTGAGAAAGGCAGGTGTCGATGTCATCCCACAGCCTGCGGATCCGATCCCGAAAGGAGGTGTAGACCAGTACTCCCTCCACCGTTATGAAGGTGGACAGTCCCACTAGGCCCAGATTGGCCATCGGACCTGTAATTTTGTGATAGTTGACAACGTGATTTAGGTTCATTAGTACCCTAACCGTCACCATTGTCGAAAGTACCGTTATTGTGGGGAACCTTGCCGTCGGGCTCTCGAGGGTTATCAAAAAGGACCCTATCACCCCAGCGCCAAGAAACGTGATGAGTATATTAAGTGCCGCCCACATCAGCTCAAGGTTTCTTTCAAAAAACCATCTTATGAGGAGGTTAGCTTCACCATACAGACCATATTTCCCCACAAGTAAGAGGGTGTAAAGTGAGTCCAGCACACCAACCAGGGCCATGCAAAGAACCAGAAAACGAACGAAGGGATTGACCCACCATAGCGTTAGATATTCCGAAATTGGTGGCTCTCCCGTTTCCTCCATTCCAAAATACTTTATATGGGTGTTATTTTGAGATTCCCTTCCAGAATTTGATCCGAAATGGATTAAAAAAATTGAAAAATAAATTCCAATCTATTTTTATCCAGATTTCATGGCTTCCAGATCAGGAATATCCGGAACAGTGGCGGCAATCTTGCTCATTGCCGTCCTAGTCATAGGTATAGGAGGCGGATATTGGTTCGGGAGTTCAGCAGGGTACAGCAAAGGATACGATGAGGGCTACGAAGCAGGGGTAGAAGCAGGGGTAGAACTAGGAAAGGAAGCGGAGAGAAAGGCCGTTCCAAACCCAGACACTCTGATTGTCCAGACGTTCGGGGAACCGGATTTCTTGGATCCGGCCGTTGACTACGAGACTGCTGGCAACGAGATCATCAGGAACCTCTACAACAACCTAGTCACGTACGTCGGCGAAAGTTCCTCCGAGCTAAAGGGCGATCTGGCCGAGTCATGGACCATTTCAGACGATGGGTTGACGTACACTTTCAAGCTGAAGGAGGGCGTGAAATTCCACGATGGCAACGAGGTAACGGCCGAGGATGTCAAGTACTCAATTGATAGAGCTATACTGATCGGCGATCCTGACGGCCCCGCATGGATGCTGGAGTACATCAAGGGTGCAGCGCACTACATGTTTGAGACAAACATGACCCAAGCCGACGCAGATGAGTACCTGGCTCAAGAGGGAGTGAAGGTCCTTGACAAGTACACCGTGCAGATATCGCTAGATGAGCCTTACGCTGGGTTCATCTACGTTTTGGCCTACCAGGTCGCGTGCGTGGTTTCAAAGGCAACGGTCGAGGCACATGGAGGCTTGGTGCCTGGAGAGCACAACGAGTGGATGGACTTCAAGGGCGATGCGGGATCAGGCCCCTATAAGCTAACGGAGTGGGTTCCAAAGCAAAGAGTGGTCATAGAGAGATTCGATGATTACTTCGAAGGCCCAGCTAGCATTAAGAACGTGGTTTGGCAGATCGTTCCAGAGGTCACGACAAGGGAGCTCGCGCTCTTCGCAGGAGATGCGGATATCATCGAGGTTCCGTTCACTAACGCCTTTGACATCATCCAAAAGGACCCATGGCTGGAGAATCGTGAAATGGTTCTCTTAGAGGATTTACCAGCAGTCTTATACGTCGATGTGGTGCCCCAGCTGACCGTCCATCATATCCAAATGAACGCGGAGCAGCCACCCCTTGACGACATCAGGGTGCGGAAAGCGCTCATATACGCATTCCCATACGAAACTTTCATCAAACAGGCGCTAAACGGCTTCGGATTCAGGAGAAAGACCGTTATACCCAAGGGACTCTTCGGCTACGATGATACCATGCCACTCGTAGAGGAGGATGCGGCCAAGGCAAAGCAGTTGTTCGAGGAGGCGGGCTTCAAGGGCAAGATTACCTACGTCTACAACATCGGAAATGATGTCAGAAAGCTTGCTGGTCTGCTACTAAAGGATGCTGTCGAAAAGCTCGATGTCGGTGTGGAAATAGAGGTCCAAGAGCTAGACTGGCCCACAATGCTTGGTAAGCTCAGGAAGAAGGATTACCAGCTGATGATGATCGGTTGGGCCCCCGACTACGCCGACCCAGATAACTACGTCACGCCGTACTGCCACTCCAAGAAGGGAACCTTCCTAAAGAGGATGGGCTACTCTGACCCAGAATTAGATGCGTTGGTCGAACAGGCCGCAACCGAAGTAGATCCAACCACGCGAGCCAATCTATACAAACAGATAGAGAGGAGGATGGCGGATGGATACATGTACATATGGATGTATCAGGGAGAGTTATTCTTCGTATCCAGGGACTGGATCAAAGGCGACTTCGGCCCAACGTTCAATCCGATGGCTGCCGGGATGGTGTACGCGTACACCCTGACAAAGGGGTACGAGTAGCCAATCCGCACCTTCCGGGTAAAAATCCGTCCATAGATAGCCGTGAGAAGGTTCACCGATAAAAAAATTAAAAAATGAGGCACACGCTGTAGGTGGTATCCTAATGAGGATGCGTGATTTCATTATACGACGATTACTATTACTCATACCTGTATTCTTCGGAGTCTCCATCCTCGTTTTCACACTATCTCACGTCGTCGGGGATCCGGCCGCTGTCTATGTCACGGAGCGTACTACCGAGAGACAAATACAGAAGATCTATGAGAGGTATCATCTCAACGACCCCTTATACGTCCAGTACTTCTACTGGCTATGGGGGATCTTCCAAGGCGATTGGGGCGTATCCCGATCCGGAGGGGCAGAGATTCCAGTTACGGAGGCCATCAGGCTGTACTTTTCCGCGACCTTTGAGTTGACAATAATAGCCATGATCTTCGGGATAGTGATGGGCATCCCCATAGGTATAATATCCGCCGTGAAAAAGGACAGAGCACCTGATCATTTCTCTAGGGTATTCGCGCTATCTGGGGTCTCGATTCCGATTTTCTGGCTTGGCTTGCTGTTGCAATTTCTTTTATTCTATCAGCTTAAAGTTCGGGGGCTACCCCACTTCCCCTTGGAGGGGAGGGTGGACTACTTCATCGCTCGCGAATCTCCAATACAGAGCGTGACTGGTTTTTACCTGGTTGACAGTCTGATTGCGGGTAATACCGATTTCTTTTTTAGCGCCCTGTCACACCTAGTTTTACCAGCCTTTTGCCTAGCCTATCTGAATACCGCATACATTACTCGGATAACCAGATCGAGTATGCTGGAAGTGATGAGGCAGGATTACATAACCCTCGCGAGGTCGAAGGGCTTATCCGAAAGGATAGTGGTATACAAACATGCTTTAAGGAATGCCCTGATCCCCACTACAACCATGATCGGGCTGATTTTTGGGAGTCTTCTGGCCGGTGCCGTACTGACCGAAACTGTCTTTGCCTGGCCCGGCCTTGGTCGCTGGGCAACGCTCGCCATTTTAACCGCGGATTTCGCATCCATCATGGGTTTCGTCATACTGATAGCCGTGATCTATGTTCTCGTCAACCTGCTCGTCGATGTTCTGTACGGTGCCATCGATCCCCGCATCAGATATGGGTGATGGGTTGGAGCGAGAGACTTCATCAAGGTTAACGGGTGGTTGGAGGGAGGATCTAGGTCCGAGGATAAGGGAATTCCGTTATTCCCTCCATCTCCTCAAACAGAGCCCCTTGGCCATCGCCGGATTAGCGATTTTCACCTCCGTGGTCCTGGTCGCCGCTCTCGCTCCCTGGATAGCCCCCTACGGACCAACGGAGAGAATCTGGGAGGCTAGGTTTCTACCTCCAAGCTGGGAGCACCCATTTGGAACCGACAACATGGGTGGCGACATATTTAGTCGAATCATTTGGGCAGCACAGCTGGACCTAAAGATAATGTTCGTTGTCGTGTTAACATCGGCTGCCATAGGTTGCCTCCTCGGAGCTATCTCTGGCTTCGCAGGGGGGAAGGTTGACGAGATTCTAATGAGAGTGACGGACGTGTTCCTCGCCTTTCCTCCCCTGATTTTGGCGATGGCCGTAGCTGCAGCCTTGGGAAGGAGCATGGATAACCTTATGATTGCACTGATCATTGTTTGGTGGCCCTGGTACGCTAGGTTGATCCGGGGGCAAGTGCTGGTTGAAAGGGAGAGGCCCTACGTAGAAGCCGCCAGGGCAATCGGAGCAGCGAAATCTCGCATAATCTTTAGGCACGTTTTACCGAACTCGATATACCCCATTATAGTGGAGATGACATTGGATCTGGGTAGCGTATTGCTCACAGCGGCTGGCTTGAGCTTCATCGGATTTGGAGCCCAACCTGGCATCGCGGAGTGGGGATCCATGATAGCCGAGGGACGTAACTTTATGTTGAACTCTCCCTGGCTGGTATTCTTTCCTGGGCTCGCGATATTGTTCACCGCCCTCTCCCTCAATGCCTTCGGCGACGGTTTAAGGGACATTCTTGACCCAAGACTGAGGAGGTGACAGCATGCCCCTTCTGAGCGTGAGAAACCTAACGACACGATTCTACACTTACGAGGGTGTTGTGAAGGCACTAGATGGCGTCACATTTGATGTAGAACGAGGGGAAACCTTCGCCTTGGTCGGGGAGACTGGGTGCGGAAAGTCGGTAACAGCTCTCTCCATTTTAAGGTTAGTCCCCGAACCGCCAGGAAAGATCGTCGATGGTGAGGTTATACTTGATGGTGAGAACCTGCTTTCGTTATCGGATAAGGAATTGAGAGAGATAAGGGGGCGCAGGATAGCTATGGTCTTTCAGGATCCTATGACCTACATAAATCCCGTTTTTACAATCGGTGACCAGATCAGTGAGGCGATACTTCTCCACCAAGACCTGCGAAGGGAGGCGCTGAAGATGAAGATCGAGGAGTTGAGGTCGTTGTCAAAGGCGAATCCATCACGGTCGATCGTTGATAAAATTAATTCTAAGATAGAGAAGCTGGAAAGCTCACTCGAAAATCCACCAAGACTTTCTCGGGGGGAACTGAAAAGGGCTGCTCTGAAGAAGACCATCGAGGTGCTCAAGATGGTCAAAATGCCCTACCCTGATAAAGTTGTGAAGCAGTATCCCCACGAATTGAGCGGTGGTATGAGGCAGAGGGCTATGATAGCCATGGCACTGTCCTGTAGACCGGATCTGTTCATCGCCGACGAGGCCACAACATCCTTGGATGTGACCATTCAGGCACAAATTCTGCAACTATTAAACGAACTCAAGGAAAAGCTGGACACCTCGGTTATCATCATAACACATGACCTCGGAATAGTGGCCGAGATGTGCGATCGGGTGGGCGTCATGTACGCGGGAAATATTGTGGAAACCGCGAGGACTGAGGACCTCTTTAAGGAGCCGTTACATCCTTACACCCAGGGACTCCTTAACGCCATTCCTAAACTTGACGAGGAAGTAGAGGAGCTGCATGTCATACCCGGATCGGTCCCCAATCTCATAAACCCACCAAGTGGCTGCCGCTTCCATCCGAGATGCCAGTATGCTATGGAAATATGCCGCAAGGAGAAGCCCTCAATGGTCGAGAAGAAAAGGGATCACCGGGTAGCTTGCCATCTCTTCCCGAGCGGTGCTGATTGAGATGAGTACCAACGATAACAGTGTTATGCTTGATGTTCAGGGTTTAAAGAAATACTTTCCCATAATGGGCGGGATCTTGAGGAGACCTATCGGATTCGTTTACGCGGTCGACGATGTGAGTTTCTCTCTAAAAAGGGGGGAAACCCTAGGGCTCGTGGGAGAATCCGGATGTGGAAAGACCACTGTAGCGCGTTGTGTGTCGAGGCTCATAGAGCCCACCGATGGCAGAGTCTACTTCAAGGGAAGAAATATCCTAGAATTCGACGATAGGGAGCTGAGAAAGCTCAGGACTTCCATGCAGATAGTCTTCCAGGATCCCTACGCATCCTTGAATCCTCGTATGACGGTTAAACAGGCTGTGGGTGAACCCTTGATAATCAACAGGCTTGCGAAAAGACATGAGATCCGAGAGAGGGTCCTAGAGCTACTACGGAAGGTCGGTCTGACCAAGGACCATCTGAATAGATTTCCCCACGAGTTCAGTGGGGGACAGAGGCAGAGGATATGTATAGCCAGGGCATTGGCCTCAAATCCAGAATTCATCGTGCTGGACGAACCGAGCTCATCCCTTGATGTCTCGGTACAGTCTCAGATACTCAACCTTCTCAAGGGGCTGCAAAGGGAAATGGGGCTTACATACCTCTTCATCTCCCACAATCTAAGCGTGATCAAACATATGAGTGATCGAATCGCCGTGATGTATCTAGGAAAGATCGTGGAAATCGCCCAGAAGAGGGATACATTCGAGAACAGGCTGCACCCCTACACGGAGGCCCTGTTTTCGGCCATTCCCATACCGAACCCGGATGCGAAGAGGAAAAAAATCATCCTGCCTGGCGACGTTCCCAGTCCTGCTAATCCTCCATCAGGGTGTCGATTCCACACACGATGCCCCTATGCTCAAAAGATCTGCTCTGAGAAGGAGCCTGCTCTGGAAAATATGGGAAACGGTCACTTTGCTGCTTGCTTTTTCCCGCTGAAATCCTCCTCTTTTAATTGAAACATATGCCCGAGCGAGAACACAAAAAAGAGCCGAATAAAAGGGGGGAAAGAAGATTAAGACTGGACTGGAGGGACTATATCGCCTTCATGATAGCGGCACTCCAAACGACCTTACTCCCTGTTGTTTTGCTACTAGGTGTCATTACAGTGATGGTGATTCTGTTCACCCTACTTTTTGTGAGATAGAATATTACATGTCTGGGCATTTGCACGCTGAAGTCTCACAATTAGTTTTTGGTTTTTCCTAAAGGGTCCTTCTTGCTCTAGCCAACGAAGTTCCGATGCCTGCGGTTAGAAGAGCGGAGATAAATACTTTGATCGGGGTAACCGTCGGGGCGGTTGTTACCCAGATCATTCTGAGAGCCTCAGGAGCTAGTCCGTAAAAAAGCCAGTAGGTCCTACATGGAATGAAGAGGAAGATCCTGAAGAGGACATCCGCTTCTAAACCAATGAATGCGCACAATCCTAGAACTATTGACAGCCTTTTACAGTCGTGCGCCTGGATCGCTCCTCTGCCAATGATGATGGCGGCTGGTATGATGGCGGCGTAGGCTGTGAGACAATTCCATATGCCCCATAAGGGAAGCTGCCACGAGATAGGCGTGAGGAAAAAGGCTGCGAGGGCCGCCGAATAGAAAAGAAGGACCAAGCGCCATTCTCCCCTGAACATGAGACCTGATACCGTGGCACCCATGGGAGCTCCCAAAGCGAAAAGGAATTCGTACACCGATCCTCGAAAGACCACGGCGTGCCCAATTAGCACGGAAATCATGGCTGTGAGGAAGCCAAAATATGGTCCAAGGATGATTCCGATGAGCGGAGTGATCAGAAAGACCACGCCAAACCATACCCCGGCAGTGAAGCCGGGGGTCAAGAGACAATCGAGCGCCGTTGCCAGGGATGCAAAAACAATAACCGCAGAGATGAACTGGCTTCTGGTTCTTATCGGAACGATCTCCATTTTGAGCCTCTTCTCCTAGGATCGAGTATCCATCTAAAGGATACAACTACGATTTGGTGTGTAGGTGGCAAGATACGAAGTGATCCTTTTCGATCTCTATGAGCTCTGGTTCCTCGATAGGACAAGGCTCAAAGGCATATGGGCATCTGGGATGAAGCCTACAACCAGATGGGATGTTCACGGGGCTAGGAACCTCCCCCTTGAGTTTCATGTGATCGATCTTCACCTTGGGATCCGGGACGGGGATGGCGGAAAGGAGGGCTCGTGTGTAGGGATGTAGCGGGTTTTTGAACACATCCGTATGGCCACCCATCTCTACGACCTTCCCCAGATACATTATGGCTATTCGGTCTGAGATGTATTTGGCGACGGCAAGGTCGTGGGTTATGAAGAGGTAGGTTAGGTTAAACTCATTTCTGAGGTGCATCATCAGCTCCAGAATCACTGCCCTGATCGAGACATCGATCATTGATACGGGTTCATCGGCCACCATCAACTCGGGACTCAGTGCCATAGCCCGAGCAACCGCCACCCTTTGCCGTTGACCTCCGCTGAGCTGATGGGGAAAGGCGTCGTAGAACTTTTCTGCTGGGGACAGGCCCACCATTTCTAGCAGTTCCTTGACCCGCCTTCTCTTCTCTTCGCCAGTTGCAATCCTATGGATTTCGAGAGGATGCCCGACAGCTTCCCCTACCCTCATACGTGGGTTGAGGGAGGCGTAGGGGTCCTGAAAGATGATTTGCATATGCCTCCTGATCTCTCTGATGCTCTCGCCCTCCAGGTGCGTGATGTCCTTACCTCGGAATATTATGTGGCCCTCGGTGGGCTCAATGAGCCGCAGAATTAAGCGTCCAGTAGTCGTTTTCCCACAACCGCTCTCCCCAGCTAGTGTGAATATCTCGCCCCTTTTCACCTGGAAGGAGATCCCATCGACGGCTTTGATGAACTCTAGTTTTCTCGTGAATAATCTCTCGAAGAAGCTCTTCTGAACGGGGAAGTGCTTTTTGAGGTCGATAACCTCCAGGATGGGCTCCTCTTGACCTCCTTTAGTCATGATACTTGAAACACCTCACGATTCGACCCGGCTTCACCTCGTTGGGTTGAGGTTCCCTTTTCTTACAAGCGTCCATCACGTAGGGACAACGTGGATTGAAACGGCAACCCGCGGGAGGGTTTAGTAGATCAGGAGGCGATCCAGCTATGTATTTTAGCTTCTGGTCTGATAGTTGCACGTTTGGAACGGCCTTGAGTAACGCCTCTAGGTAGGGGTGCAAGGGCTCCTCAAACATCGGAACGGTGTCTGCAACCTCCACTATTTGGCCAGCATACATAACCGCAATACGATCCGCGATGGACGCGACCACACTCACATCGTGAGTGATCAGAATCAACCCCATACTATAGAGCCTTCGTAGCTCGCGCATGAGATCCAGAATTTGAGCTTGTATAACGACATCGAGAGCGGTCACCGGCTCATCAGCGATTACGAGATCGGGGTTCAAAGCCAGAGCCAGGGCGATCATAACTCGCTGCCTCATACCACCGCTGAACTGATGAGGGTAGTCGTTAAGTCTCTCGGGAGAAATTCCAACTTTGTCCAGTTGTGCTTTGGCCTTTTCTAGCGCCTCTCTTCGATCAATTTCTTCATGGGCTAGGATAGTTTCCACGAGATGATCACCTATTTTTTCGAGAGGGTCCAGAGAGGTCATGGGATCTTGAAAGATCATCGCTATTCTCTTCCCCCTAACCTTCAGCATCTCATCATCGGTCATTTTGGTCAGGTCCTTCCCGTCGAAGATCATCTTACCTCCGACTATCCTACCTGGAGGGGGAACGAGACGCAGGATCGAAAGCCCGAAGGTTGATTTCCCTGAGCCAGATTCCCCCACGAGACCGAGCGTCTCACCCTTGCGCATAGATAGATCGACCCCATCCACTGCCTTGACGACCCCCCCGCTGGTGTAGTAGTACGTGGTTAGTTTTTCCACAGCGAGTAGATCCTTCATGACGCTAGCCTTCTCTCAGCTGAGGATTGAAGATCTCGTTCAACCCCTCCCCTAGGAGGCCGAACCCTATAGCGGCAAAAATGATCATGAGGCCTGGAAAGGTGATGAGCCACCAATGGCCGGAGAGCATAAAGGGTTGCCCGGCCCTCAGGTCATTCCCCCAGTCAGGCATCCATGGTTCGACGCCAACACCTAGGAAGCTTAATGCAGCTTCGGTAAGGATCGCGTCAACTACGTTGAGCGAGAAGATGACCAGTATCGTAGCAGTGACATTGGGGAAGATGTATCGGGATATTATGGTTCTACCCTTGGCACCTAAGGCGGTTGCGGCTTCCACAAATAGGTTCTCCTTAAGAGATAGCACTTGGCTTCTCACCATTCGAAAGTAGGTCGGGATGTAGACAACTGCTATGGCTAGTGCCATATTTGGGATCCCGGGTCCCAGTACAGCGGCTATGGCTATGGCTAGAATAAGACCGGGGAAGGCGTAGATGCTATCCATAACGAGCGAGATCGTCCTATCAAGCTTTCCACCGATATAGCCCGCGAGGAGTCCTAACGGAACTCCGGCGAGTAATGAGATTGCCGTCGATGTGGAAACGACCAATAAAGTCGTTCTGGAGCCGTGTATGACTCTGCTGTACAGATCCCTTCCCAGGACATCCGTACCCATCGGGAACTGGGAGCTGGGCTCAAGAAGAGGCTGCCCAACGCGCTTTATTGGATCATAAGGAGCGATGAAGGGGGAGAGAAAAGCTATTCCAACGACCAAGGCAACTATGGCTGTTCCGATGGTGGTGATATACAATCCGGCACCCCTTCTGCTCAAAATGTCCCTTACCGATGAGGAGATGTAGCCGGCGATCGAGTATCTCGACATGTCAGTAACGTATGCGTGGATCTAGGTAGGCATAAAGAATATCGACAACTAGGCTCACGGCAGCAACCCAAACGGCGAAAAAGACGATGATCCCTTGTACGGAAGTGAAGTCACGATACACGATTCTTTCCATCAAGTACGTACCCATTCCGGGCCACGAGAACGTGGTTTCCGTGAGTATGGCTCCCGCGAGAAGGAGGGCAAACTGCAGACCCATCATAGTGAGCACGGGTAAGAAGGCGTTCTTGAGCGCGTGCTTATACACGACGGTGTTCTCTGGAATCCCCCTCGCCCTCGCCGATCTGATGAAGTCCTTACGGAGGGTCTCTAACATGTTGACACGAGTGACACGAGTGTAAACCCCTGAGAGTACGATACCTAACGTGATTGATGGGAGGGCCAGGTGCTGTAAGGAACTCACCAGCGCATACACATTGCCAGTTAAGATGCTGTCTAGTACAAACAAGCCAGTGATCGTCTCCGGCTTCAGAAAAACTCCGATCCTACCTGCCACGGGCAGCCAGCCCAAGTTAACCCGAACCAGGGGATAAAAAAAGAATAGGTGAAGATCCCCAGGATTCGAAGCGCATGATCCGCGATCCTATGGAAGTGATAAGCCGAGTACGCTCCGGTGAACAGCCCAATGAGCACGCTTATCGCAAATGCGAACACCGTTAATTCCACCGTAGCCGGAAAGTGCTCCCAGATCTCTACCATCACCGGTCTTCGACCCCAGATGAGAGAGCGCCCCAGATCACCACGGAGTAGCCCTAACATATAGTCGGCATATTGAGCTATGATGGGTTTGTCGAGTCCGAGTTGGCTTCTTATCGCCTCCGCGTACTCGGGTCGCGCTTTGGGTCCGAGCCAGGCATAAACGGGATCGCCTGGCATCACCCTCAACACCAGGAAGACGATGCTTAATAGTATCAGTACCGTCGGTAATGTCATCATAACGCGGGTGGCGATGTATGCTCTGAGAGATGCCATTATCTTCCTACGGTAGGCTACTGAAATGGCAGTATTTATGTGAGGTGTTGTCGGTCCTACTTGTAGATCAGGAAGTAATCCAGTAGTAGATAGGGATTGATCACGACCCCCTTAACCCCGGGTCTGGTGACGGCCGTGAGTTTTCCTTGGAACAGGGGGATCTGGGCAACCTCTTCCGCGAAGGTTACCTGAATCTCTTTGTAGAGATCGGTACGCTTCGCCATGTCCGTCTCGGATCTAGCCTGCCTTACCTTTGCCAACAATGAGGGGTTGTAGTAAAACGTACCCAAACCGTAGTCTTCTGGGTCGGTGGCGATGAAGGAAGCAACGTAGTTATCCGGATCGAGGTAGTCTGGATACCAGCCAAGGAGGAAAATAGGCATGGTTCCTTGAATGATGTATTCCGCCGCGAAAGTAGCCCACTCAGCGCTCTTCAGGTTCACCTTCATCATCCCTGTTTCCTCGAGGCTCTCCTTGAGCACGGATGCCACATCCTTCTCGGTGTCGCCGTAGTGAGTCGGGGTCCACCAGAGTTCGAACTCGAATGGATTAGTCTCGCTGTATCCCGCATCCCTCAATAGGCTCCTCGACAGATCGAGGTTGCGTTCCCCATACTTGTCCTTGAACCCATCTATGTGACTCCACATCCCTATGGGCACCATGCTGTACAGAGGTGTGGCTGTGCCCAGGAACACCGTTTCGGTGATGGCCGATCTGTCTACAGCGGCTGCTACGGCCTGTCTCAATCGCACATCGTCGAATGGAGGCCTGTCGCACCTGACTATCAGGTACCGGATGTATGGACCTGGTGCCTCGATAACCGATAGCTCTCCCTTCTTCTTTATGTCCTGGATATCTGCGGGTCCGATCGTCCTCCAAGCAACGTCGATCTCGCCCTTTTCGACAGCCAACCTCATCGTCGCCGCATCCTTGAAGAACCTTATAACCAGGTTCTTGGTCTTGGGCGCTGGTCCCCAATAATCTGGGTTAGCCTCAAGAACAAGCTCAACGTCTCTTGTCCACTCCACGACCCTGTAGGGACCTATCCCCGTTGTGCTATCTTCCGCACGATCAGCTGGCCAGGACTTTGGGCTTATCGGGAAGTAGGGAGGATTCATGGCTACGAGAGCGGGGAAGAAACCTGCCGGTGCCTGTAGCACGAACTTCACCGTGTACTCATCCACAACCTCCACGTGATCTACAAATTCCGTCACAAGCCAAGCCGGATCGAGGTCGAGATCCATGACCCTGTCTATCGACCACTTTACCACTTCAGCGTTGAGTGGTTGCCCGTCAGTGAACTTTAATCCCTTCCTTAGCTTAAACGTGTACTCGCGACCGTCTGGACTGACCGTGTAGGATTCGGCGAGCCCGGGTTGTATCTCGGTTGTGCCGGATTTGTACCTTAATAGACCTTCCCCGATATTGTTGAACACCTCCCAGGTATAGAAGTCGTAGGACTTTGCTGGGTCCAAGACGGTGATCTTATCGGTAGTCCCGATGATTAGGGGAGCTGCAGGTATAGTAGTCTGATAGTACATATAGCCGCCAACGATTGCTACTGCCAGGATTATCACTAGGATTATAGCCTGAGATGCCGTTATGGCCGACGTTGTTTTCATGATTACTGCTCTTGACTGAGCAGCAATGTTATAAAATGTTTATTCTTTTCGTAGAAATCCCATCCTTTTAAGAGCTAATTCACACAATTATCACAAATATCGTCGATTTTATGGAGCGAGAAAATCGGAGAGTGATGGGACTTATATCACTTCTTTTCTTTGGCAACCATGACCTCGGTGGCCTTGATAACCGCCTCCACCCGATCTTCTGCCTTAATGCCCAGATCGTCGACAGCCTCCCTCGATATCAGCGCAGTGACGGTACTCGGGGACTCTATCTCGATCTTAACCTTTGCTGCAACAGATCCCTTCTCAACCTCTTTAACGACTCCCTTCAGGCGATTTCTCGCGCTAATCTTCAATCCAACGGCCTCCCAGTGCTCTTCATCACCTAGAAGTTCGCCGATATATCCTTTGACTCTCATGTAATCTTTCAGCAGGCTCTCTCCTAAGTCGGTCAGTTTGCCCCCTCCTCCGCCCGCCTTACCTCCCTTGTAGGTGGATACAACGGGTTCTCCCAGTGTCCTCTGAACCTTTGCTAAGTAGTTCCACACATACCGATAAGACATACCGACCTTTCTTGCGGCCTTTGACAACGATCCCTCTTCTTTGATCGCCTCTAGAATCTCTGCCCCTTCCTTACCCAGTATGGGCTCTCCCTCGTACTCTAACCAGATCCTGCACATGGGTTTGCGTTTTTCGGTTGTGAGCATCCCCGACATAATCCCCTTCACACTTTGAATTAAACTAACTTCACCGATGAAGCCTTAAAGGCGAGAAAGACCTCGGAATCCACTTTAAGTTGCATATCGACGAACGACCTCTTAGTGATTTTAGCGATAAAACGCTTACCGGCATCGATTCTCAACTTCACGACGGGTCCTAGGTCCAAGATCCCAACTATCTTCCCTTCGAATGAGTTCCTTGCGCTGGAACGCATCGGCTTTTTCGAGACGATAATGTCCTCGGGCTTAACAACCATCGTGACTCTACCTGGCCTTCTTATCGCAGCTTCTACCTCTACACCATCGCCAAGATCGATCAGAGAAGTGCCCTCTTCTAAGATCCTAGAAGTGCCCGAGAAGACGTTCTCAAGTCTGGCGAAGCCAGCTATGCTCTCGATCGGTCTCGATTGAAGTATTTCGGAGATGGTTCCGATGTCTTCGATCTTTCCGTTTAAGAGTACGGCAATCCTATTGGCGATTCTCTCGCCGAGAAACATATCAGGGGTGGTCATAACTACGGAAGTATTGAAGTCTCGATTGACGCGAGAAATTGTATCCTCAATTATGGACGAGTTTTTCGGATCCAGGTTTGCCGTGGGTTCATCCAATAGTAAGAGTTCTACATCGAGAACTATGGCTCTGGCGAGCGAGACCCTCTGTTGCTCTCCCCCGGAGAGGCTCCTCGCCGACCTCTGCTCGTACCCTTGCAGCTCCACTAGATCCAAAACTTCTTTGACTTTCCTGTCGATATCTTTTTTCGAGTATCCCCTTAGCTTGAGTCCGTAAGCGATGTTTTTGTATACACTTGTATTAAAAGCCGCGGATCTCTGGAATACCAGGGTGACCCGGGTTCTGATTTGACTTCTGCTGGCATCGTTGACCCTTGTCCCGTTGAAGGAGATTTCCCCGCTTGTTGGTTTCTCGATCAGGGCCATGAGCCTTAAGAGGGTTGTCTTCCCCGATCCATTGGGACCGACGACCGATAGGATTTCCCCCCGTCTAACCTTTAGACCTACGCTGTCCAGTGCGACCACGCTTCCATAGCGTTTTGAAACTCCTCGGAGCTCCATGATCCAACTCAAGTCAGTTGCCTCCTAAACAGATTTACACCAAGGCTGACTAGGAAGACGATCAGCAACAGCACAATGGTCAGGGCTATACCCAGTTCGATCTCTCCCCTCGTTGTTTCCAGAGCGATTGTTGTGGTGAGTACCCTTGTGATTCCGCGTACATTCCCTCCCACCATCAATGCCACTCCGAGTTCAGCTATCGCCCTGTTGAAGCTTGCTATGATGCCCAGTAAGACACCGCCGATAGACTCTGCTAAAACGGCTAGAGAAGCCTGGAATTCCGAAGCCCCTAGGGTCCTTGCAAGATCCCTGATCTCGGGCTCTACGGATTCCACCGCGCTGATCGTAAGGCTAACCATGATGGGTGTTACGAGTATTGCTTGCCCTAGCATGATGGCGACGGGCGTGAAAAGGAGGCTGAGAGGACCCAAAGGTCCAGCCTTTGAGAATACGAGATATAAGATCAATCCTAGAGCGACCGTCGGTATCCCCAGCAGCGCATTGAAAGCTCCCTTTAAGAGGCGTTTCCCGGAAAAGTGCGTAAGACCTATCACTGCCCCTAAGGGTAGACCCAGAAGTGCAGCTAGTGCAGTAGCCGTTCCCGAGACCTGCAAAGATCTAACGGTTATCTGGATGAGAGTAGGATCTCCGGATAGGATCAGCTCGACCGCCTCCCTTATCCCTTCCACTATTTCCGAGACCATGAGTTTCAACCGTACAGTTCGGGATGATCGGCGCGGTATTCGGGGGGGCACTCCGAGCCATTCAGGTAAGCGTACTCCTGTATCCATTGCGCCAAGGCTGGATCTTCTTCGACCTCCTTAACCAAGTTAACCGCCGGGTAGAACAAGGGTTGGGGGAATTCTTGACCGTATTCCCTGATTATTTGCTGACCCTCCTCGGAAACGAGGAACTTTATGAGGATGATAGCCCCATCGAAGTTTGCCCGGGGATTTACTTTTGGGTTCACCGCTATCGCGCTGTACACGTTGAGCAGATCCTTCCCCTTTGATACTAAGGCCTTAAGATCGATCATTCCTTCACCGTAGTACTTCGAATAGGTCCCTAGGTCCGCAAGAGTGTAACCCGATTTTTCCTCAGCGACCAACAGGGTCTTGCCCATTCCTGTCCCCGTTTCCACAAGCCAATCCTCCTCTCTGAGGCCTTCCCAATCGTAACCAGCCGATTTCCACAACCCCTTCTCCTTCACGTGAGTCCCTGAGAGGTCTCCTCTCGAGAGCCACACGGTGTCACCACTCCTGCCACTCTCGACGATCCTCTGGAGGGCCCGTAGGGGGTCTAGACCCTCTATTCTCGCCGGATCGGATTCAGGTCCTACAATAGCAAAAAAATTGTATGCTATGATTTTCCGGCAGACTCCATATCCGTCCTGTAGGAAGCTGAACTCCGTGGATGGGGCGTGAACGAGAGCCATGTCGGCATCGCCCCTCTCTGCATACTTTATGGCCAACCCTGTTCCCGCCGATATGAAATAGAGATCGAAGGGATACTTGTCCTCAAAACGATCTTC
>JBHIEI010000009.1:0-33111 GCA_046760555.1 Bathyarchaeia archaeon | reverse complement strand
ATCTTCTTTATTTCAAACGCAACGAAGATCGACATCATTTGGGGGGTTCTCATCCTCTACCTAGGATACATGGTCGTCAGAAGAAAGAGCACCCTCATCATGCGCGTCGCGAGGGAGATGTTTCCACTGTGGTGTCTGGGGACGTTTCTGATGGGGTCTCTCTTTGGTGCCGTATGGGTTAACTATCTCTCAATACACGATCCTCAAGCCGGCTTCATATTTGAGAACTCTCTGTTCAGCCAGAACATCTTGATAGAGATGACGGATGCAACATCCTATGCCATGGGGCTAGTGGTAGTCCTAGCATTAGCTAGCTTCGTAGCGTTCTTTCTGTCGAGCCTTGCCAGGGGTTTTCTCACGAGGAGGCGGCGTGAAGTCAAGCTCATCTGCGGGTCGATCATCGCCATCTTTGCCCTATACGTCATTTCCTCAGACATCTGGCTGCTAATCAGATTTGGTGGGTTACGCTTCTGATCGAGAGGTAATAAGGTTTGAGCCGCTCAAAATCAGAAATTGGGGATCAATTCCAGGACTGCAACACTTGTGGTCTCTGCTTCCAGTCCTGTGAAGCCTACAAAGACCAGGATCCTCGCCACATCAAGGAAGCCTTGAAGGCGCTCCTGGAAGATGACATTTCCGTAGACGATGCCCTGACTGCCTATCGGTGCACTCTGTGTGGCTACTGTAAAACCGAATGTCCCTTCTCGCTGAACCTAGCGGACTTATTCAGGGCCATACGCATCACCTACTGCGAGAGCGGCAGAGGACCACTCGCCCACCATACGCCCCTACTCACCAATAAGAGAATCAACTTCTTCAGTCTCTATGATAAGTCAGCCCTCAAGAAACCGAGGTATCCAGAGCAGGCGGATAGGATCTTCTATCCAGGATGTGCAATGAGCGCCTACCGACCTGATCTAATTTCAAAGATTAGTAATTACTTGGAAGGGGCTCTTGTGATGAGGCACGAATGCTGTGGAAAACCCCTGAAAGATATAGGAGCCGAGGATGAATACGAGGACCATAATGCCTCGATGCTGGGGTTGCTAGAGGGCCTTAATCCGAGTCAGATCATAACCGCTTGCCCAAACTGTTACAAGATCTTTAAGCCACGAATTAAGTTCGCAGAGGTGCTCTTTGCTGAAGAGGCCATCTTAAAAAGGGTAGGAGATGCTGGCTTGAAGGAACCCGGTGACCTAGGTACCATTGCCATACATGATCCATGCCCCTTCAGAGAGCGACCAGAGCTCTTCGAGATCGCAAGGGAGTTCGTGGATTCCCTTTATCCGGGGAAGCGAACCGAGCTGGTACACTCTAGGGAGAAGCAGCAGTGCTGTGGAGCAGGGGGCGGTGTCAATTTTGCGCATGAAGAACTCGCGAAGAGAATCGCACATTTCAGACTGAAAGATGCGAAGAGCGTTGGGGCAGACACGGTCGTCACCTTTTGTGTTTCCTGCGCAGTTCAGTTTGGCTCCGTGGCAAGGGAAACGGGGGTCAGGATCCTCCATGCCCTTGACCTCTTGGAGCCCTGTACAATCCCAGATTACGAGAGCATCTACACCAAAAGTCGGAGACTCTTTAAGGGCCATAGGGCCTTCATAAACCTCTTAAGGTTGTCCCTTCAGGTTTGAACGATTCTCTCGAAAAGGCGTAGGTCATGAACGTAGTTAGCGAAACGCACAGCGTCTGCCCCGATTGTCTGAAGGTAATCCCCGCAAGGCTTGTCGTAGAGGATGGAAAGGTCCACATGGAGAAAACCTGTAGGACCCATGGCGACTTTCAAGCTCTGATCTGGAGCGATTACGAAATGTACCGCTCTGCTGAGATGTCTAACCCCATAGAGCGGAAAAAGATGGATAACAATTGTCCGTTGGACTGTGGCCTATGCCCCTCTCATGCCCAGCATACATGTCTGGCAGTGATCGAGGTTACGAACAGCTGCGACCTTCGGTGTAGAATCTGTTTTGCCTCCTCGGGCAGGGAGAGGGGTCATCAGCCAGACCTCGGAACGATATCTGAGATGTTCGAGGCAATCCTCAAAAGCGAGGGGGGACCTCAACCAGTCCAACTGTCGGGAGGCGAGCCTCTAACCAGGAAGGACTTGCCTGAAATCGTCCAGATTGGCCGGGAACTCGGTTTTGACCATATAGAAGTGAACACAAACGGTGTTGCACTCGCAAAAAACCCTCAACTGGCCCGGAGCCTGGCCGAATCCGGTGTAAGCACGGTTTATCTGCAGTTCGATGGTTTGGATGATAAAATATACTCCGTGTTAAGGGGGGCGAGGCTGCTGGGGCTCAAACTCAATGCTATTGAGAACTGCAAAAGAAACGACATTGCGGTGATCCTCGTCCCAACTATCGTGAAAGGTGTCAACGATGATCAGCTAGGGGCCATCATCAAGTTCGCCATGAGAGAGGAGAACGTCAAAGGGATCAACTTCCAGCCCGTGGCTCTCATGGGCAGATATCCGCCAAGTCTTAAGGGACATAAGGGCAGCCGCACTACGATCCCGGACCTGATCAGGGCCATGGAAGGTCAGACCAACGGGTCATTAACTAAAGAAGACTTCTACTCGATCCCCTGTCCACACCCTCACTGCTCTGCTCTGACTTTGGCCCTTGTCGATGGAGATAGGTTAGTACCCCTGCCTAGATTGATCGATGTGAAGTCCGCGATCAGTCTAGTGAGAGATCCCGCTAGTGCCGTTTCAAAGGTCATCGCGAGGCTCTGGTCCGTCTCGCCTGAGGAGGAGACTAGGGAAATGCTCGAGAGGCTCATCTCCACCTTCGGTCTGAAGATTGGCGGTATGGAACCCTCGAAGATCCTCTCAATTTCGATGATGGCCTTTCAGGATTGTTGGACGCTGGATATCGAGCGGCTTCAAAGATGCTGCGTGCACGTTGTGACTTCCGATGGACGATTTGTGCCCTTCTGCGCCTACTATCTAACGAGTACGGATGGGAGGCAGCTCTATAGAGACATCCACGCCCAACCCGAGCAATGTTAGACATTTTCTCTCAGGAACGAGGCTTTATCCCCTTGGCAAAGACTATGCTCCGGGAGAAGCCCCCCATCGCGATCGGGAGGTGTGGCACCCTGCCTTCTCTGAAGGTTGAAACATCCACGAACCCTGCCCCACTCAAAAGGTTGCCGATGATCCTGTCCGAATACAACCTCCAGACCGTGAAGCTGGGGTGTAGCAAGATCGGTGGGTGATGAACCTCCCTAACGCCATCAACGGGCCCGGCAATTTCCCTTAAGACGCACCGACGCTGTCCCTTTAAGACCCGAAAGCCTTCCTCAAGTGCCCTTTCTGGTGCAGATAAAAACCTTAAAATCCCTGCACCCACCAGCACGTCAAATACCGCGTCCTTGAAGGGTAGGCTTTCTGCATCCGCCAGCACCGCCTCGATATCGAGTTCTGCCTTCAACTTTTTCCGCCTCAATATCCTTAGCATTCCTTTGGAGATGTCAACGCCTACGAGTTGCCCTCTACAATGTCGCTCGGCCATCATCATGAGCACTGCTCCGGTGCCACAGCCCACGTCCAGAACCGAGCTGTAACTCCCAATTTCGCTCTCTTCAAGCAGCCTCTTATGCAGCCTCATGATAAATGGCCCAAGAAGTATGAGGGTGAGGAAATCGTAGACCTTGCTCATGATAAGATCGTACCCACTCATAATCGCCTTCTTGTCCACAGATGCGGGCTCCATCACCAAAGGAAGTCTTAGCTACTCTGAGGGAAAACCCTCCTTAAATCTGTGCATCAAATACTTGCAGGCTCTCGGAACATATAACACCGTAAAATAGTTGAGTAAATAGATGTGTCAGATCAGATAATTAGCGCTCCAATTAGTCCTCAAAGGGCTCGAAAAATTTACGATTTCGCCAGTCGATTTTACGACTATTTCACAAAATATGAGATCGGTCCGAAGAAGAGGGGGTTAGATGTAGCGGGCATCATGCCAGGTCATGTGGTTCTTGAGATCGGGTTTGGAACAGGTCAAATATTGGTTGAGCTAGCGAGAAGAGTTAAGGAGGATGGTCGGGTTTGTGGCATTGACATCTCGCCGAAGATGCTGGAAAAGACAGAGATGCTACTTAAAAAGCATGGTTTGTCCGACAGGGTTGATCTTCAACTGGGAGACGCCAGGAGATTGCCTCACGAGGACGATGTGTTCGACGTCGTTTTTAACAGCTATATGCTAGATCTGATCGACACTCAAGAGATCCCGACAGTTTTGGCTGAGTTCAAAAGGGTACTGAAACCGGAGGGGCGCCTCGTTTTAGTGAATATGACCAAAGGCGAAAGAGGGTATACAAACATGAAGCTGTACGAACGGATCTACAAACAATGCCCATCCCTCTTGGGCGGATGCCGTCCTGTCTTAATCAAACCCTTCCTTCACAAGCTTGGTTTGTGTAACGTGAAAAGAGAATTCGTCCTAGCAGGGCATATACTACCTTCAGAAATCGTTTGGGGAGAAAAACCAAAGGATAATTAGATCGAAGCTGGTGGAGGGCGAGCTTGACCCTCTCGTTCACACTCCCGAATTCCACTTTGGCATAAAAGCGTGCAAGACGATATTTGGTCTCTTCCGTCTCCTCAGCTGGATTTAGGCCCAGCGCGACGGCGCTTCTGAAGGATTGGTTCACTAGGTGCCCATTCGACAACTGCCGGTCTACGGGTTGTACGAGAAGGAGGTGGACAAGACCATAGCGTTAGTCGACGGTTGAGAGTTAGGTTGAGAGTTAAGGAGGCTTCTCGCCTAGCTTGTGGCCCATACTAGACGCGTCGTGAAACTCACACCCAGAGCCGTCAACGTCTTATCGATTTCAGGTAGAGCGCTGATAGGCACGGCGAAGCACGACCTCCCCACCTTCCACCCTCCAAGCCCCTCTATGATCCCTTTGTACCGATATTTCGCCGCCTTTCTGCCGAAGAGTGTGAATATAACCTTACACTTCTCAGGAGCAGGAATCCTCTCTAGAGAGTACTCGACGAGCACGTGCGGTCTCAGCTTCAACACGTCCATCACGTCTATGGTCAAAGACGGGTGTCTGTAGAGCACTTTTCCCTCCGCAAACAACACCTGGAGGAAGTAAGGATCGGCGTGCTTGAGCTCTTCCAGGCTCCGAACGTTTGCTTGGAAGAACGTGTGCGATTTCGACAGAGTCCTCACGACCCGTCTGTGTCCCTTCTTCATGCTCTCTCTGGAAGAGAATATTATGAATAGGTCGATGTCTGATCCCTCGTGGAAGTCCCCCCTCGCATAGCTACCGTACAAGATCACCGCCATGAGACCTGGTATCCCGGACAGCTCGTCGACGACGGTCTGGATGGAAGCGAGCTTAGACTCCAAATTCAATCCCCTCCTCATGTTGAAGGTGCTTCAGAGATCGCTCTAGGGCGTTGACAGCCATCTTGGCTCTATCCCCGTCTAACCCCTCGTACCCCAACGCCCCATAGGCCATCCAGAGCTCGTTCCAGCTGTCGAGAAGGTCTGGATAATGACCTTCCAACCAGTTCCTTCTGTTCACGTGTGCCGTCCTCGGATTTTGATGAAAATGAAGATTTTCCTTCGCGGCGCAAGCCTCAATAGCTTGTTCCATCGCCTTTATCGCGAGCAAACCGACGTTCACAAACCGCTTCACCTCGTACTCTTTAAGGGCTCCCTTTGCATTCTCTTCGGCGATTCTTGCATGGAAGGTTGAATCACCCATCGCCCTTTATTGTAAATTATTTTCAAATAAATCTTGTTAGTTATTCGAATCCCAGTACCTGGGGTGAGCGTCGGTAATTAATACGTATTAAAAGGTAGGACTACTTTCTGCCGTGATCAGCTTAGGGCTACTCGACTTTACGAGGTGGCAGGCGTGGTCCTCCCATGTTGGCGTGCATGTCCTTTAGCTCGGTGGTGAGTCTGCTTGACACCATCGTGGCAATTAATACAATCCTTGTTGGGAACCGCCCATCTGGTTCGTGTGTTTGACCATTGTGCTCTTGGTCAGAACGACCTTGTCGGCGCTTGCGATAGCCATGCTCATCGCGATCACGAAGACGACAAAAACCGCGTCTATGCTCGTTTTTTGAATTTTGGAAATGTGAACCTAGAAGAAGAAATGATTTCTGGGCTCGAAATAGATATCGATTCGATCGATTCTTTGCCGAAAATAGCTCAGAATTTGCCTATTTCCCTCATTTTAATGGTGCGGGGGGTGGGATTCGAACCCACGAACCCCTATGGGACAGCCGCTCTGCGATCTCTCTCCTCAGGGCTGCGCCTTTGACCAAACTTGGCTACCCCCGCATCTTAAAGGAGGATCACGAGGTATTAATGACTTTACGCAGCTGGATACTCTTCCCATCACGCTATCAGAAGGTTCCGACCGAAACCCGATCAATCCGAAAATGTAAAAATATCCTTATTTCTTAAAACTCTCGGAAGATCGAGATGGCGACAATAAAGGAGGTGCCAAAGAGACCGGAGAGGTTCGAGAGGATAGGCACGCACAGCCACATAAAGGGCTTGGGCTTGGACGAGAACCTTAAGGCAGTTAAGATCAAGGACGGGATGGTAGGTCAGGAGAAGGCGAGGGAGGGAGCAGGTCTGGTGGTCCAGATGATAAAGGAGGGCAAGATGAGCGGTCGTACCGTGATACTCGCTGGGCCTCCGGGTACTGGTAAGACGGCGATCGCGCTGGCGATGTCGAAGGAGCTCGGTCGGGACCTCCCCTTCATCCAGTTGAGTGGGAGCGAGGTATACAGCAGCGAGAGGAAGAAGACAGAGGTGCTCATGGAAGCCATCAGAAAGGGCATTGGGGTAGAGCTGCATGAGACCAGGAAGGTGTACGAGGGAGAGATCACGAAGTTAGACGTGAAAACGGCTCCCCACCCCTACAACCCCTACCAGAAGGTTCCCGAATCGGTGATGCTCACACTCAAAACCACAAAGGAGTCGAAGACCATCGAGGCTGGAGCATCGATCGCGCAGCAGATGATCCAGCAGGGAATGACCGAGGGAAACGTTGTGCAGATCGACGCAGAATCGGGGAGAGTGGCCAACTTGGGACTAAGTCTAGAGAGCGACAAGGGCAAGGCGTACGACGTGGATGTAACGAGGAAGGTCCCGAGGCCATCGGGCGAGGTCCTCAAGGAGAAGGAGTTCGTTTACACCCTAACGCTGAACGACCTAGATGAGATCAACGCCAAGAGAAGAGGAGGAGGCATGCTCTCGCTTTTCTTCGGCGCTGCGGAGTCGAAGGAGATCGACCCTGAGCTACGACGTGCCGTAGACCAAGAGGTGCGAACCCTCGTAGACGATGGAAAGGCCTTCATCCATCCGGGCGTGTTGTTCATAGACGACTCGCATCTCCTAGACCTTGAGGCCTTCAGCTTTCTCGGCAGGGCCATGGAGAGTGAGCTGGTACCGATCATAGTGCTCGCCACGAACAGGGGGGTGACAAAGATCAGGGGCACGGATGTTGAGAGCCCGATGGGCTTCCCCCTAGACCTCATCGACCGCTCGGTCATAATCGCGACCCATGAATACGACCCTAGGAGCATAAAGGAGATACTACGTATCAGAGCGAGGGAGGAGAAGGTCAAGCTCGATAAGGAAGCTCTAGATATGCTGACACAGATCGGGGCTAGGCGGTCGCTGAGGTACTCGGTCCAGCTCTTGAGCTTGGCATCTCAAAACGCCAAGTCGATGAAGAGAGAGGAGATAACCAAAGAGGACGTGGGTAGGGTCGAGGAGCTCTACATGGACATAGGCGAGGCCATGGAACACCTCAGGAAGTACGAGAAGAAGATGATGCTCCACTGACCTCCGGTTCAGCCATTCTCAAAAGAAGCCCACCTATGGAATGAGGTAATTAACCTTTCGTCCCCATCCCAAACTCATTTCATCATAAAAGTGTATAGAACGTGGCATCACCGGGCCCACCAACTGGGAGGCTTGGAGAAGAGGAAAAACGTCGTTAGGTTATCCAGGTAGAGCGCAAACGCTCACGTTCAAGCGTTCCGATGAGACGAGGCAGTCACTCCGAGACTTGGAATTCCCAGATTCCATTCGCGCTCTATCATCGCTCGTAAGAGGCATCTTGGTTTCCAGAAACATTCGGTGCATCCATAACGCTTACAGCGGCTCTTCACATTCTCCAATTTTCATACGTCGATGTCTCAATCCCCCACGGAGTCATTACTTGAAGTCTCGCCTCGTTCTCCTCCTGCACCTCTAACGACGATCTTTGTCTTTAACGGAAGTTTGCCCTGTCCTTCATGTAGAGCCTGTTTTAGAAAACTCGCCGTATTTAAGCCGCCCTTCACGTATGAGATCGTTTGACCGCGCTTCACTCTGGCCGCACACCCGTCCACCTTCCCGAAGCTTAACCTCATTCCCTTACTCAGCCTGTCAGCCCCCGCGAAGCTCAACGCCTTGTGTCGCCTAGTTATATGGTGTGGATATGCTTTGATTTTGAAATAGTACGCCTTCTCAACTGTTTGCGTTAATATCCTTCTAACGGCAACTCTGAATGACTCCAAGGCACGATCCGAGATCTCGCCGTTTTGCAAAGAAACCAAACTCACCTTTAACTGGTAATCCTTATCCTCGCCGAATTCAAACCTAGTGATCTCACTCGGTTTTACTCCCCGTATGTACTTTTTCTGTGTATAGGGCTTCCTACTACCTTTCTTCCTCACATCCTGCCCCCAAAGTTGAGAAAAGCTTTCTTTCCTACCTCAATAGGGTGTTCAGTCCGAGTATCTCAGGGCGTCTCCCTTATGACTCAAGACTTATTTCCACCTTCTCCCGAAAGAAGGACCCATTTCCCATACATACTTCTTCTCTGAGAGATTGTTCTTGGTATTGACCTTCCCTACATCCTCATCAGTTTCTTTCAGCGTTCCATACCGTCCCGCATCCAATCTCAGCGACCCTACGAAAACGTTCGTTTGGCCATTTTCCATCTTGTAACTCTTACCGACCTCGACTTTCTCTATCTTCTCCTCCCACAGCATCATCAGGATGGATCCTGTCTCATCCCCCACCAACGCATCAGCGACTCTCTTCCCAGACACCATCTCTCTCGGTTCCCCCTTCTCAACGATCTTGAACGCTATTTCTAAGGACTCCATTTCGGGTTCAAGGTTAGCTATCTTCATTTTATTTTTGCTTAAATGCCTTACTTTAAAGCAATTTAATGAGGGGTGGAAGCATATAAATGCTTATATGCTTTACAGTTTTACTCCTAGTTAAATGTCTAGACAGCTGACAACCGTTCTCAAGCGACAAGAGAAACTATCGACAAAGATCGAGCGGCTGGAGAAAAGAGTGAGAGATATTGAGGAAGTGCTGAAAGCAGGGGGAATTCCCCATAAGGAACCCGCTTCTACAAAAACAGGTACCGAAACTCTCGGTATAATAGAGTTATTAGAGCTACCGGACAACCTGCGTAAGACGGCTTTGGCAATGTCCGCATTAGGTGAGGCGACGGCCGAGGAGGTTGCGATTAAGACGGGGCGAACGAGAAACATTGAAAGCGTTTATCTCAATCAACTTACTCGTGTAAGGTACCTTGAAAAGGCTAGAAAGGGTAAAAAGGTATTTTTCAAAGTGAAAGGGTCACTTGAGAAGAGACTCGTCGAGATCGCAGGTCGCCTGATAAGGTGATACAAGAATACAGAAGGTAAACGCCATCTTGGCATGTGGACCGGGAGGGATTTGAACCCTCAATCACTCGGGTGCGAACCGAGTATTCTTCCAGACTGAACTACCGGCCCCTTCTCCTCTGTAATAGACTTTCGGTGTTTAAATTTGGGCTTGAAGTATGTTCTAATCGACGTAAGTTATTCTTTTAAAAGAAAGAAAAATTAAGAATATTTTCTAAAAAGGATTGATAAAAAGGTCTTATAATATTTAAGAACCTAGAATTATAGGTATTTTGTAGATGGCGGCGTATGAAGGTTTTGTCAGGGCTTAATCGAGGTGCTCAAGACCGGAGATGCGGAACATTTCATGCCGTTCATGTACAGCAGTGGAGAGGAGTGCGGTTGATCAAGAGGGAGACGACTGATGTCTCCATTTTGCATTAGACGTTGGGACCCTTTTGGCGATGGGCATATGTTTGCGGTAGGGCGTTACGCTATAATGGGTAAAATTTAATATCCCACATTTAACTTTATCCCATGAAGTTCTTATAAATGGGGGTTATAGTGAAACTTGATGAGCGGGGCAGACTCGTAATTCCATCCGAGTTTAGGAGCAGAGTGGGAACAGACTATGTAGAGATACGTGAGGATGAGGGAAAGTTGGTGCTGATCCCCGTTCTAGATCCGTTACACGATCTAATCGGAAGAGTCTCCAGAGCAAAGCCTCTAAGGAACCTTAGTGAAGCGGCGGAAGAAGAGGCAGAACGGATACTGCGGGAAGAGAGGGAGGAGAACAAGCACGCCCATTCTGGAAGTTGACCTTCTTTACGCTGCCTTAGATCCTGAGGACAGACACCATAGGATCGCAAGAAGAACCCTAAGTTTTATTAAAAAAAGGAAGATGCCCAACGTCAAAGTGGACTCGCTAGCGTTACACGAATTGGAGCTAAACTTAAAGACAGGAAACATCCTCATCAAAGGAAGCAAGGCCACCCCAAGAGACATAGCCAAGTTTTTCACCGATCTGAACCGACTTCTATCCCTATATCGTATGGAAATCCTCCCCTTGACGTGCCCGCAGATAGCCAAAGCCGCGGATCTAAGAGGCAAGCACAAGTTATCCTTCTACGATTCGCATCACGCATCCACAGCATTGCTATACGATTCAAAAATAATATCGACCGACACCACCTACGATAACATTAAAGACTTAACCAGAATAGATCCGTACATTCTTAAGAGCACACGGTCAGAACGGTCTTGAAGAGAGAAAATTAAATGGGAATTGTTTGTCGACGGAAGTCCCCTTCGCAAGGGAGGGATGAGAGCTGACGTTACGCTACATTCCCTTTGTGGGGTGTTCGGCGTAGGCATGGGACAGGCCGAAGTTACGCTTGTGGAGAACCAAGACCTCCATAACCCATCCTTCCAGATGTGGCCCGAAGGAAAGTTTCCGCTGACAGGAAACTGCGCTCTGGGTCGATGGGATCGAGTGTGGTCGCGGAAGCAGGAACCCACCTGCGAAAGCTGGGGATAGTTCACACCGATACTTATTTACTCCGAGCTCTCGGCAATTTGGAGCACACGGGCAACTAGAATGAGGAATTTGAATGGGGAAATGCATCCACCTCGGTCCACCTCCTTAATGGCTGAAATAGGCAACATTTGAGTCTATTTTTAGCAAAGAAGCGAGCTTGAACTATGCGGCTGCATGTCATTAGAACCCGAAAAAATCATCAAGCTCCTCAGCGATGGGAGGCTCAGGAGCCTAGCAGAGGTCGTCAAGGACTTGATTGGAATCTGGAGTGTGAGTAGTTTGGTGGAGACATCCTGTTTACCAACGAGTGATCTTCTAGGCTGATCTATCGGCCCATCAGTACGTATGGATCGATCCTCATTTATAATTCGATACTCCGGTACCCCTAACGAGAGCCCAAGTTTCCTAATTATCTGTACCTTTAGTTTCGGTTGAGTGGGGGCAAAAGCTTAGAACGTATGATCCTGATCTCCTCGGCGGCCCTCCGGACCTTTATCTCGATTTTGGTCCGGTTAACTATCAGGACTATCATGGCGATCACGGCGGCAATATTACTGATAAAAAGGTACCAAAAAAGAACCGTGGGATGTAGGCGAGGAATGTGAGGGAAGCTGAAAATCAGAAAGGCGAAAACCACGCCGATTGCACACAACGATAATCTAAATGGGTCGTCGTAAGGGATCCTTGGATTGCCATCGTCGTCCAGTAGCAATCTCCCCAAGGGACCCAACAATCTACTAGGTAGGGCGATATGGGCGAGTTCATGCCTCAGAACATCCTCGTATAATCTCCCACATTTTGGACAGGGTAAGTTATCGCTGATGTATACCCTACGTCTAGCCGTGTCGCTATATCCATGGGCACACTCAAACCGGCGAGGCATCGGCCTCTCTACTACCTCGCAATTATAATGCCTTCCTCGCAAAGAGAACTTGATGTCCTTTCTTGCCCACAATATGCCCCCGGGTTCATGTTATTTCCCAAAAAATGTATAAATTCTTTGAGGCGGGGTGTGGCAGGGGTCCTAACCCACCATCAGATCGCCTTTCGAAGGAAAATGGGCCGAGAGATTTGAACCTCTACGTCTTCTTGATCGCCTAGCTCTATGGGATTTGGCAAAAATAACCTCCAATTGTCTCTTCTTTACCATAGTGAATGTGAAGCGGGAGGGAGCGGGAGGGAGGCACGGATTTTTTAAGGGCCGCTCCTGACTGGAGTACCACCTCAATTCCTGAGCTAAAACGCATCCCTAGCACATTACAAAATATTGCACAGGTTATGGGCCCGAGGGGATTTGGACCCCTGACCTTGCGGTCTCTGCAACCTCATCAACCTTATCAGCCGCACGCTCCAACCAAGCTGAGCTACGGGCCCTCACTCTGATGGAGAACCAAGGAAAATAAATTTAAATGGAGATCAAGCTTAAGTCCGAATCCAAAGATGCCCATGGAGCTTCACTTCCTAGGAACCGGTGGAGGAAGGTTCGTCACATTAACCCAAAGGCGATGGACGGGGGGGATCCGCTTCATCACCGGTGACAACCTCCACCTTCACTTGGATCCAGGACCCGGTGCCCTTATCTACTCCATAAGGACGAGGCTGAGTGCCCAGAGAGTCGGCGCGATACTGATCTCGCATTGCCACCTAGATCATTACGCGGATGCCGAAGTCATGATCGAGGCGATGACGAGGGGGATGACCAAGAAAAGGGGGATCTTGGTTGGATCGCGGAGCGTTCTCAGAGGAACTGAAAACTGCGGTCCTGTGGTATCACGCTATCACCGGGAAATGCCCAAAGAGGTAATCGAGGTAGCTCCTGGTCACCGGTTTAGGCTTGGGGATCTAAATGTCTTAACCACTGAGACCAAACACTCAGATCCGGATGCCGTAGGATTTCTCTTTGAGACGCCTGATGTCGGCGATGTCGGCTACACCTCCGACACTGTGCACTTCAAGGGAATAGGGAAATACTTCCGTAGAGTTCGACTCTTGATACTATGCGTGTTGAGACCACACGGGAAACCTTGGAAGGGTCACATGACGACCGATGACGCCATCAGGATCATCAAAGAATCAAAGCCGGATGGCGCGATCATCACCCACTTTGGCATGAGCATGCTAAATGCAAAACCGGAACGCGAGGCGAGTCTCATAGAGAGAGATACGGGCGTTCCCACGGTGGACGCGAAGGATAGGATGCGTGTAACTTTGGGAGAAGATGTCGAGATTTACCAAGCAGGGAAGAAGATCACGCTTGTCTAGTCGAAGCGTTTTAACAGCGCTGCTATTCCAGAGAAGGAGCGTTTGAGCATAGATCCCTCCTCGCTCCTCGACGAGATTATCTTGATCTCGGTATTCGACCTTTCTGCGAGCTCAATAAATTCTTCCATCAGATCCTTCTCGTCGGCGATCGCTAGGGATTGAGATGAACACTCCGGGCATTTCTTGGCCCCGATAGACTGCTTGTACTCATAAACATCTTTGTCCTCAACGACATTGACTTCGTCATATCCACAGTTCGAGCACTTTATCCTAAGGTGTACCGTGGAAAGATCCTCGGAGAGAAGAAGAGTTTTGACCCTCCCATTCTTGAGACCGTCTCTTACCTCGTCCTCGCCATAGAGAGCCAACCCTGTGTCCCGCCCTATCTCGTGCAAGAAGCGCTGGACCGCCCTCTTCTCCTCCATGAAGCGCACATTTTCGAGAACCGCTTTTGAATTTTCCACAGCCTCGTTTATTCCTTCCTCGTCCGAGTAGCCAGTATCCACTGGCTCTAAGGTCTTCTCTTTCAGGGAATAATGATAGGTGGCCTTTTTCAGAAACTCGCTCTTCGTCGGTCCTGGTCCACCAACGATCAAGCCGTTTAGATCCGGTACCCTAAGGAAGATCTCGTCCACATACTTGGAGATCCTCCGAAAGAACCTGAGCACCTCCATTGCGCGCAGTCGTTCGAACCTCGCCGCCGACTGTCCTCCCGCCCTGTGCTTGCCCGAGATCCCCGATGTTATCGACTTGACGACCTCCAGTCTCTTCCCACCTCGCAGAACCGCGAAGGTAGCCCTTTGGGTATCCAAAACGACGATGCCGTAGCTCTCCTCTCTCTCCGTGGCCAGCTCCAGAAGAGGATCCAAGAGGAAGCGGGCGTCACAGCGGTACATGAAGGATGAGATGGGTTTGATGGGCGTCAGAATGTAGATTTCCATCCTCTCGCTCCCGGGAGGACCCACAGGCACCATCCCACAGAAGATACAGAGCCCGTTCTTTGGAACGGTCTTAAACAGCTTGAGTTTCTGGATGACTTTCGTCAAGGCGTCCTGAACATTTTTCCTCGTCGTTTTCGATTTGATATTTGCCGCGGTGCCGTATTCCTTCCGAAGGTAGCTCGTTACATCGCCTGGCTGCTTATCCGGAGGTATGTACAGGGAGATGAGTTCCGTACCCCGTCCTTCTCTGGAACCCAGTTTAGCGAGTAGCCTACGAAACTTGAAGAGCTTGATTTCGTTCCTCTCGGTCATTCGCCCACCATCCAAATCGAAACCGCTTTAAAAAGCAACAGTTCACTGATTAAAGGAGCTTGAAATTAGTTCTGAAGCTCGGCGGGCACCTCATACCCCTGGATCTGAGTAAAGAGACCATCTTGGCCTACAGCGGTGCGGTGAAGAAGATTCATTCTAAAGGAGACAAGATCGTCATGGTTGTCGGTGGCGGTGAGATGGCGAGGAGATACATAAACACAGCCAGATCCCTGGGGGCAGACGAGAGTCTGTGCGACCTCATCGGTATCGAGGTGACCAGGCTGAATGCGCGCCTCTTCATATCGGAGATGGGTGATCGCGCCTATCCGGTGCCCCCCACGCACATCGACGAATTAAAGAAGGGACTCCTCGAGTCTAAAATCATCGTTATGGGGGGATTACAACCCGGACAGTCAACGGACGCGGTCGCGGCTCTGGCGGCCGAGGCCATAGACGCCGATCTCCTCATAATTGCCACCGATGTAGACGGGATTTACACCGAGGACCCAAAGGTATCACCTTCTGCCAAGAGGATCGAGGAAATCACGCCCGAAGACCTTCTGGACATCATCGCCAAGAGGGGACACAGAGCTGGAGAGTATGAGCTACTCGATGTATTGGGTCTAGAGGTCATTAAGCGATCCAGGATAACAACACACATCATCGATGGTAGAGATCCCAAGAACATCGTAAAGGTGTGGCGCGGGGAGAAAGTGGGCTCGGTGATCAGGGCGCCTTAGGTCTTGGACCGGGACGCTTTTAATATCATCCTGATGGACCCCCTTTAGGTGAAGCGGTCCTTGCCTAAAGAGGGGACCATGATTAACTCCATCGGTTCATTGTACTGTTCACGACGCCGAGAAGTATACTATTGAAGTGGGCTTCTAGTTGTGGAAAAGGAAGACATCGAGTCTTCATGAGCGAGCAAGGATCACGTCTCGAGGCTCCCAGGGGTGACATAGAGTATTCCAGTCACCTTCACACCACCTTCGTAGTAATTGTTCTAAATCGACAAGCTATGATATTGGAGGGAAGCTACGGAGATGAAGATCGGAATGATGGGCGCCTGGAACACTGATTCAGGAGCCTCCATTCACGCTGAGTTTATCGGAAGGGAGTGGGTCAGGGCCGGGCATAATCTCACTGTCTTCTCGTTTTACGAGTATAATTTCCATGGGACCGCGATCGTCGACAGAGATGAAGAGTATGTGATTAGATGTTTTACTACCTCCACGGCAGATCGGGTTACCCTCGATGCAGTACCACTCTTGACGACCGACTACGAAATACTAGTGGTCCAAGATCTGGGGATGCTTCCGAAGGATCACCTGGGGAAGATTTTTCACTGGATCAAGAGGAGGGCAAGGACCGTCAATGTCATACACGATGGGAAGCTGTCCGATGACCCCTCTTTCTACCAGTTTGATTGGGATGCAATCGTTGGCTTCGACCAGAGATACATGGACTTCTTGAAGGAAGCCTATCCCGCTGAGCTCCTCCACATCATCCCTTACCCTTGCCATCCCCTTCGATTAGGTGATAAAGATCGGGCGAGGGAGAAACTGAATCTACCCAAGGAAAGCAAGATCGTCTTCATGTTCGGTCCGGCTTCTAAGGACGGAGCCGATACAATCCCGTGGATATCCGACATTAATTCTCGATATCCGATCCTTGTCCTCGTTGTGACAAGAAGCGACGAAGCACTTGAGAAGGTTAGGAGGTTGTCGAGGAGAGTGCCGACGGAGGTCAGGCAGGAGACTCTAACTCTCTCTAGACTTTACGACTATCTACATGCTTCGGACGCTCTTGTCATCAATAAGAGATCCCGACCTCACGTTGTGGTTTCATCCACCGTCTTCCAGTGTCTGGGTTCGGGATGTCCGATAATCGTAAGGGACTCCAATTGCGTTGAGACTCTCGATAAAGAGGTCCTGAAATTCTCCACCGAGAAAGAATTCAGGGATAATTTAACAGACGTATTCAACGAAGGCGAGAAGTTTAAAACCACGATCAGAGAGGCGAAGAGGTACGTAGAAAGAAACTCGGCAAGGGCTATAGCGGGGAGGTACATTAAACTTTTCGAGTCGCTTAGATGAGAGGGGGTGTTAAGGCGGTATCCTGGGAATCCCATTCTGAAACCCATAGAAGAGCACCCGTGGGAAGCTAGGTGCGTCTTTAACTGCGCCGCCTATTATCACCACGGCGTTCACATCGTTTACCGTGGAATGGGGCTTGATCATAGGTCCAAACTGGGATACGCTTACAGCCGAGATGGCTACACCATCGATGAAAGGCTACACCATCCAATCTTTGAGCCGGTTGAGGAATTCGAGAGTAGAGGCTGCGAAGATCCCAGGCTCACGCAGCTGGACGATAGGCTGTACATGGTTTACACTGGTTACGACGGAAAGAAAGCGCATGTGTGCATGGCCTCCATCAAGGTGGATGACTTTCTGAGCAAAAACTGGAAGTGGGAGAGGTATGGTGATATTCTCTCCCCTCTCCCCATCCCGAACAAGGATGACAAAGACGCCTGCCTCTTTCCAGAAAAGATAGGTGGGAAATACGTTTTGATACACAGAATCCCTCCAGATATCTGGATCGCATACTCGAATGATCTGAGGAGTTGGTTTGGACATAAGATAATCGCTAGACCGAGAGCAGGACTATGGGACGAAGCGAAGATCGGAGCAGCCGGACCACCGATAAAGACTGAACGGGGGTGGCTTCTCATATACCACGGCGTCGAGTGGAAAAAGGACGGAAGATTCGGAACCTACCGTCTTGGAAGAATGATACTAGATTTGGACGATCCAGAGAGAGTACTTTTCAGGAGCAAGTATCCGATTCTGGAGCCTGAACTGGAGTATGAAGAGCAGGGATATGTGGCGAATGTGGTCTTCAGCTGTGGCAACGTGATCATAGGCGATGAGATCCTAGTTTACTACGGAGGAGCGGACATGGTGATATGTGTTGCCACGGCGAAGTTGTCCGATCTTCTATCCATGAGAGAATGACAGGGAAATGCGGGGGGCAGGATTTGAACCCGCGAACTCCTACGAGGCAGGATCTTGAGTCCTGCGCCTTTGACCAGACTTGGCTACCCCCGCTCACAAGAGATTTTGATCTAAGTTAATTGTTTTACGCAACGAGAGTGCGTCAAACTGTGACTCAGCGATCAGACATCACTTAAATTTAATTCTATCTCCTTCGATAGAGTCCCATCAATTTTGCCTCGGAAATGGTATGTGCTTTCACCTGGTCGAAGAAGTTGTATCTATTGACATTCTCCAGGTGCTCGGTGTCGAGGGCGTAGAGGGTGAAGAAGTATCGATGGGTTCCCGATGGGGGGCACGGCCCTCCGTAGTCCTTCTTCATGAAGTCGTTCTCGACCTGTTTGGCGCCCTCGGGCAGACCGCCTCGATCGATATTCCTCAAATCGCTGGGGATGTCGTAGACGAGCCAGTGGATGAACTCTCCTCTCGGTGCATCGGGATCCGTGACACTCAGAGCAAAACTACGTGTCTTCTCAGGCACATCCTCCCATGAGAGCCGTGGAGAAACATCCTCCCCGTCACATGTAAATTCAGGGGGGATGTTGCCACCATCCTCGAAATCCCTACTCCTCAGTCTCATATCAACAAATCAAAGATCACGCCGTCTAAAAAAGAAGGATCTTAGATTCAGCGGCAAACTTTCTATCATAGAAATTGAGAAAAACCTTAGGAAGTCTTAATTAATATAGTGCGCCGCTGTAGCACAGCCAGGTAGAGCTACCGATCGTAGCGCCGAATGCATCCGGCTGTTAACCGGAGGGTCGGGTGTTCAAATCACCCCAGCGGCGCCAAACTTCTCAGCTCGTCCCGTATGCTTCCTGACCTCATAAGGAGATCGATGAGAAATGACATTCTGGGAGGCTGTGGAAGACGTTTGATAAACCACGATGCGTTTTTGGTTTGTGAACTCTTCGAAACATAAATAAACAAGGCTCCAACTTGAAGCTAAGAGGCAGATTCTATAGTTGGGGTATAAACGGCGGATCGCATACGCTCTAGGGAGACCGTTGGAGATCGTCAGACAACGATTGAAGACCGTTAAAAGCTATCTCGTAGTTTCAGATGCCAGGGAGATCTCACAGAGGTATTTCGTAATGAACGCCTTCGATGGGGCCATGGTTATGTTAGGCGCCATCATAGGCGCATACGTGGTCGGGTCCATCGATCCAAAGGTCATGGTGGGCGTGGGACTAGGGGCCAGCCTGGCAATGGGGATTTCCGGGTTCTGGGGTGCGTATCTAACCGAGAAGGCGATGAGGGAGAAGAAGATCAAGGAGCTCGAAAAGGCCCTATTCGCTGACCTGGATGGTAGCTTCGTTGAAAACGCTTCAAAAACCGCCACCCTGTGGATCGCGATTGTAGACGCCCTTTCTCCAGCATTGGTTGCTATCATCTCCATTGTCCCCTTCGTATTGGCCCTTCACGGAATACTTTCGATCTCGACTGCATTGACAGCGTCGCTTTTGCTGATCATCGGGATACTTTTTGTACTGGGCACCTACCTAGGTAAGATCTCAAGGGGAAACTTGCTCACTTACGGCATCTACATGACCTCGGCGGGAGTCGTTACGGCGCTTATAGTCATACTAATCGGAGGATGGTGACGTATGGGCGTCGGCATTAAACGGCTGGTGGTAGACGCTCTCAAGCCTAGGGAGATCTCTAGCACGGAATTGTGTAAGGAACTGTGCAAGGTTAAAGGAGTCCAAGAAGTTGATCTGGTGGTTGTCGAGGTGGACGTGAGGACAGAAACGATCCGGATCACCCTGAAAGGAGGGAATATACGCTACGAGGATATGGCCAAAACCATGGATAAATTCAGCGCCGCGATTAGAAGCATCGACGAGATAACGACCCATAAGTCGTGAAACACTTCTTCCCACCTAGTAAATAATCCATGTGATTCTAGGAACCCATGACTATCGTATGAGGTCCGATCAACGACTCAGATAGACTGGACCCATGTATCTCGCAGTTCTCGCCAAGGATGCTTTGTTTGACCAGCGAATCCCAAATACGCCCATTCTCAAGGACGACAGAAAGGTTCACCGTTGAGTTTGACACATGGGCTCCTCTCTCAAGCTCCACGTAGGGACCGATCCTGCTTCGTCCCGTTACCCTAACCCCATCGCTCACAACAATGGGGTCCACTATGGCGACTCCCTCCTCGATTCGAGCCGTGTCCGGGATCACCGATCCTCTCCTATCCATCATCAGCTTGTTGGCGTTCAAGTAACTGTCTGGGTCTCCGATGTCAAACCAGTACTCCGTAAACTGGAAGGCGAATACGTCCTCCCTTCGATGAAGCCACTCCAGAAAATGCCCTAGGATATCCAAACGTCCTCCCCCCTCCGCGTATTCTTGTACCCTTTCGAGGGTACTGTATGGAAAAGCATAGCATGCGGTTGCCACCAGATTGGACATAGGCTTCTGTGGTTTTTCAACGAAATTTGTGATCCTTGAATCACCGTCCAACGATACGGTGTTGTACCTGCTCACGAGGCTCAGATTCGGGGAGCAGTAGGTGGCCACTACCGATGCTTTCACCTTGCGGTAGTAGCCTACAAGATCGTCGACATCAAATGAGAACAGGTTGTCGCCAGCAAGAATCAGACACTCATCGCGTAGCCTCCCTTCGTCTACCAAGACCTTAACGGCCCCCACGGCTCCGAGCCTTACATCCTTCCCCCCTCCCTCTACATAGATCTCAAGATTCTCATACCCACTGCCGGAAGCCCATGCTCTGAACTCCTCCTCAACCCTCTTGCTAGTAGACACTATGACGTTTTCAACACTGCTGGATGACAACAACTTTTCCACGGCGTAGTCCATGAGCGGTCTACCCGCCACGGGGAGAAGGGGCTTTGCTCTGTTCCTGGTAATTGGCCACAGCCTCTCCGCCCTGCCCCCAGCGAGTATTACAGCCTCCAACCATAAAATCACATAAACTGACACCGATAGATTTGCCGCTAACGATCAGCCCCATGATAGCGGGTTAAAATAAGGAAACCAAGTGAGCGATCCTAACATCATAGCGGGGGATAGCGGGGGCTGGATTTTCCGGGCTTTACGCCCTCTTGAACCAGCGACTTCTGGGTTTTACTCCCCACGAAAGGTGGGAATGAGCCCAGCGGGATAACCAAGCTTCCCTACCCCGCTCGCCCTGGGTAACTTCTTATTCATCATTTTCTCCAAAGAAGCTACCTCATAGAGTAGGATGCGACTCTTTTATTAAAAATCATAGATTTCCGCAGACTCAACCCAGCAAATCTACTCCATCTGAAATCGACCGTACAATTGGTGCTAAATACTTGGAAGCAAAGAGAAGCCCTGTCTGGATCCACCCCGGTTGCCTTGACGAAGAACGTGAGTCCCTTGAAGTACAATCCCTTCGTCCCCGGAACCTCTCACCTATTCATGGCGCCCCTTATGCACCTGTCGACCGATCTGTATTCGGTCCGATCCTAGTTCGCTCAGCTTCGGTTTCCCCTAAAGAGATCGGCGATCCATTGAAAGGTGGTGACCGCACCTCCCACCTATCTCTGAGTTAGAAAGTTTAACTCCTTAAAAGCATTCAAGAGGGACTTGCCGAAGGATCTCTATACCGTTCACACGGTCTTCGAGCCCGAACTAAGTGAACCGATTCTCATCGCTGGCCTTCCCGGCATAGGAAACGTCGGAAAGCTAACCTCCGACATGCTCATCCGTTTCCTAAACGCCAAGCGCTTCGCTGAGTTGTATTCACCTTATTTCTCCAACTTCGCGATCGTGGACAAGCATGGGCTGTCTTACCTGCCCAGATACGAATTCTACACCTCTCCCCTGTCGAGTCCCGATGTCATCATACTGACCGGTGATATGCAGCCCATGTTCCAGTACGGTAAAGCCTACTACGAGATCAACGGCCGTGCCCTAGACGTATCACAGCGCTTCGGTTGCAATATGGTGGTGACCTTGGGAGGCATCCCCAGCACCAGGAGGGGTGAGATCCACCTAGCTTGCACATCAAGGGAAACTCGAGACCTTCTGACGAGGAAATACGATGTGAAATCGTATAATGGAAGGATAGTGGGGGCCGCGGGTCTCTTGCCAGGACTGGCAAAGCTGAGGGGGCTGGAGGCCATCTCGTTGCTCGTCACGAGCCGCCCATTCATTCAGGACAAGAGAGCCGCCTTGGCGTTGTTCAATTTCCTCATCAAGGCATTTGGCGTCAGAAAGGCCGAAATCTAGGGTACGTGCCACCCTTCGATCAAGTAGGGCGGAGGAGTGGTCTTCTCCATCCCGTATCGTGAGATGGGTTTTGTCAGGTGCCTTTGGGCACGTGGCGGGGGAACGTAAAGACCTGGTCTCACCCCCCGAGACCCTCTCGTCTCGACCCTGCGAAGTGCCCTCGAGCGAAAGCCACACCTCCTACATTCGAAACCCCCTCCCCTCCCCATCGATGTCATCCTCTTCCCGCACCTTGGGCAGAGGGGGTTGTGAATCTCAACGCAGTCCGCGATCCTCAAGATCTCGAGCTTCTCAAGGTTAACCGTGGGGGACTGGATTATCCCCGAGGGCGGACGAGTTCCACCGTAAACCTTGACGAGGTCCCCGGGTCTAAGCCTCTTCACGGCGTCCCTAAAGCGCCCAGTTGGCTCATAGGCCGCGCAATCCACCTCCCCACTTCCATCTCTCGCTCTGAATATCACGTGACCTCCGGGGATCGCCCGAGGGATGTTGGAAACGCTCCCCACGAAGACCACTGGGCGGTGGGGTCTGATTTCACTGATCAGGCACGGACCAGGGAAGTGAGCATCCGTACCCTGATTTGTCCTAAACACCACTCCCCTCTCCATCGTCTCGTTGGCTCTGACCATGGCGTGTGCCCTCAGGACGACCTCGGGGCTCTCCCCCCTGATTCCATACAGGACGGGATCGTGCCCTCGAGGGCTGATCAGAATCCTTCCCGTTTCGTAGTCTATGTTGCCGAACGTTTGCGGCTGCGTGCGTCTATCCATGGTGCCCACGGAGCCCGCATCGATCTCCCTTGGTGATCCAACGTTCTTTGGCATCCTATAGGCTAGGAACTCGTACGTGTGATCGCACCGTTCCATGGTGGCACCGACAGCCGCGAGGGCTCCGATTACCCCCCTGCCCTTCTTGTACCCAACGGCTTCGGCGTGGGACTTCCCGATGAGCTTCAGGGCAACCCTTTTCTGGGCGACATCCTGAATGACCGTACGTGAAAACTGATTGAGTGAGGGAGGGACCTCTCCCCTGAGAAAGACAAGGCCTGGGTGGGTGGTTGGATCCCTGAAGTAGGCCCTCTCCTCCACGGTATCCAGCGTGATTTCTATGGCCTTCTCGATCTGGTCCTCCCTACCCTCCACTCGTAGGCATATGGCGCCATTTCCTCGTGTCTTCCATGGTATGTTAGGATTCAGCCGGATCAGATTGGGATAGTCGAGGAATCTCAGTCCAACTCCCTGGAGTTTATCAACGAGGATGGCACCGATATAGGTCGTACAGCCGCCTTCTAGCGAGTCGGTGTCGTCGATACCGACGTGTAGCTTCAACCCTTTTCTAGCTCAAACACCCTCTGCGACGACCATGGTTAGTGTCGATCGAACCTTATCGATTCGACGTATTCGGTTGGTCACCGCGCTTCTGAGATCCTCCATGTCCTTCGCACTCACTCTGGCTATAATATCGTAGACTCCGTAAACGATGTGCGCCTCCTCGACCTCCTTTATCTTCTTGAGTTCCCTCAGAACGTCCTCTTCGGATGCTATCTCGCTATTTATCAGAACGAAAGCCTTGGTCATGTTCTTGTCTCATCAATCCCAGAGCTATTGAATTTTGCTGGACTAAATGGGAACTAGACCCCCTCCACGGGTGTGCAAATAATAACATCATCCCAGTGATGATGCCGCCTCACCGTGATCGGGACCCAGAATCTCCCCTGAAGATTCCTCCAAAGAACAGTTTATGAGGGAAAGGAAAGTATGGAAGTACTTAAGACCCTCTCCCAGTCTCAGGTGTACCTTCAGTGTTCGAGCCGGCTGGTGAAGCTGACGTTTGATGATGAGAACGACCTTGGGCCTGTATGGGGCCTCACAGGAGAAAGATAGCGCGGGTCCCGAATCGCACCGACTGGACTATCCAAGTCATGGACGCTGATGGTAAGCAACCAAACTAGTAGACATTTGATGAGAGAGGGGATAGGGAACCATCTTGGAGCCCGAAGGGAAGAGGATCCTCTATTGGTCGTGGGCAAGCGGAAACCCCGACATCAGGGTGATAAATGCCAATGGGACAGGGCGGTGCCGCTCACGAGGAGCGAGCCTTTGACATCTTCCTTGTATCGGCTATTCCTTCTCTCAACCCCCCCGTCGATTTCGCTGTCTAACGCTGTCGTTGAGTACGGGTCATCGACCAGGGTATCGGGATCGATTCCCCTGTCATACCAAGGGTCGATATCGTGCTCGCACACTCAACCAGACAAAACCACGGTGAGCGCAGTAGCGGTCACAGCAGCGATGGCTCATTTTCACATACGTTAACACCGGATCAGAAGGGCCTGTGTTCGGTCAAGGGGGAAGCTCTGCCTTACCGTTTGCGGTGATGGGGCCGCCAAGAGGCAACCGACACTTAAAAAGGTGCCAACCCAGGATTTCCAAATCGCCTCGGAGATTCCGATAACTTCACCGTGCTTAGGTCAACCCTTGGCACTTTTCCACAGATGTTCAAAGTAAACCTTGGCGATGTGGGTTAGCTCTGAGTGATCGGACCACACGGCGATCATCGGCTCGGATCCACTCCCCTTACCCAGCAAGAGGATGGCCTCCCTGCTGTCGGCGATGACCCCTCCTCCGAACATCCCCCTCCTCGCCCGGATCTCGGCGCCGCTCACCAGCTCTTGAACGAGTTTCCCTCTCGCGTCCTCACCCATCAAGAACGAGATCCTCACCCTCCGGTCCTTTAATCCAGGAAGAATCGCATCCAGCGCCTCTCCCATTCGTCCGGAAAGGGCTGGCAGGGCTACCATCAGCTCCTCCCTCGTTCTATCCAGAACCTCCCTGATCTTCGCGAGTATGTTGACCTCCCCCCGGATGATCCAGATGTCGGGTCTCTCCTTGATACCCCTCTTCTCGTAAATCGGTTGCAGCTCGTCTAGAAGAGCCCTTTCGTATGACCTCATCCTGCTCTCGATCTTAACCCTCTCCGTCCTAAGTACCTCGGATGGTGCCTTTGGGAAGTAGATGCTCGGGCGTCCCCCCTTTTCCTCTATCCACCCCCTCCTAGCAAGGGACCTCAATACGCTGTAGACTTTCGAGTACGGTATGCCCGTCGCCTCGCTTACGTCCCTGGCATCCATTCTCCCCGCCTCGATCAGGGCGAGGTATGCCTTTGACTCATACTCGGGCAGTCCGAGCTCTCTAATGGCCTTCCTCGCTGCGTCACTGACCGGGATCATAGCCATTCACCGATCTTCCAGATCTTATCTCCGACATGGTGCACGACCTGAAACGCCCTCCCCCTCTCCTCCTTGTCCATCTCGTGGTGATCCAGCAAGGCGATCCCGATGGCGATGGGTCTGCCATACGTCTCCTCGGTCACAACCACAACGTTCCCCTTCTCAATCCGCTCGTCCATCCGAACGATTCCCGGGATCATCACGTCGGCCCCTCTGACTACCGCTGGGACGGCTCCCCTATCTACCACCACAGAGGGTGGGTCTATCAGTCCGTCCAAGACGGCGTAAATGGTGGGAAGGAGTATACCCTCCTTGCGGAACGCCACCGGCTTTCCCATCATGGCGTATACCCTCGTGCCGTCCTCGAGCAGCACATCCTCCACCCTATCCTCGGTGAGCAGCTTAACGCCCAGTCTCTCCATCGCCTCCCGACGGAGCCGTTTAACGTATTTCGGAGACATGTAACACCTATGGCGAAACTTGGGCTTCTCAGATCGAGTCTTCTCGCCCTTCATCGACTGATCTCGCTGACCCCCCTATATTTTTTACCACTTTCGGTGGGTAATTACTCTTTGAACCTCTACCTCCTAGAAGATGCTTACCCAGTCAAACACGTCGTGAAGTAGAGCGGGACCGAGAATGTTTCGAGTTCTCAAAAAGATGAATCCGAAGAGTAAGGAGACCGGGATCAGCGACAGCGCGCTTCCCAAGGCCTGGAAGAGCTCCAGCCTCATCACGAAGATCCTCTGAGGGAGGTGGATCAGTGCCATGATGACGCTAGCGAGTAGCCAACCCCTGATCTCTCCCAGCCAAATGGAGCAGCGCAGCTGCAGAAAGCCCCTGAACATCAGCTCCTCTCCTAACCCGACCGCCAGGTAGTAGATGAAGGCGTAGAAGCTCGCGCTGCTGAGCAATACCTGAACGAATCTCTCGGCTGAAAGGTCCCAGATGACTATGGATACCAAGAGCGCCGAGAGCAGAAGTCCGATTCCCACCGAGGTGCCCGCGTTCCTTTGGGTGAGCCCCACGCTGTCGAGGCTCTGTCCCCTCGCTCTTAGGATAAGCGAGATAGGGATGATCGAGAGCAGGGCGTATTTGAACCACTGAAATACCGAGTTACTCAGCCGGAACTCTGTGGTTGGACGTAGTGCCTCCTGACCTCCGGGGACTTGACCGAGAAGGTAAAAGACGCCGGTCACGGATACCCAAATCAGCATGACAAATCCAATCGATATGTAGGCATCCTTCCTCGGTTCAGCGAAATAAACGCCGAGCTCCTTCACCTTACGAAAATGTGTTACGATCCAGATCGAGGCGAAGGAAGCGACATAAAAGATAGATAGAGGAAGCAACTGCGAGATCACAGCACCCCGTCTCCGTTCAGGACAGAAGCTTAACCCTACCGGGTTTCGGATACCAGACCGCGCCCTCCATAGTCAACTTCTCGAGCGAAGCCCTAAGCTGAGTGGGTTTTATCCCGTTCTCTACTCCGGCTTCCAGCAGTTTGGTCATTTTCACCCCATCCTCAGCGTCCGACGATCCCAGCATCCGAACGACCCACTTCGTCGTTCTGTATAGCCCCTTGAGGTCCCCTCTCGCCACGACCGAAATGGGCTCGTGTGTGAGCCTCGTTTGGACCAATGGACCATGCTCTGCAGACCCATTCTCTTCAGCCAAGTCCTCTGCCCTCTCGGGTTCAGCGCCAGCCCTAGACGACGGGGGCCAGACGATGGGCGCGCGCTTCAATCTCAAACCCAGCTTTCGGTTTAGCGTAGCGACGGTTCTCCTCATCCCCTCCTCCCTGCGTTTGCTGGACCAGTAGTAGGCCTCGTCGAGAGATCTCTTGGTCATGAGTATCTCCGCCCTCCCGGCTGCGCGTCTGGCCGTCCTTCCCCTCCGCTGAATGTACCTTATCTCGCTCGGTATCGGCTCGTAGAAGATCACCAGCTCCACGGATGGGATATCGAGACCTTCCTCGGCGATGCTCGTGGCCACGAGCACATTGTAGGCACCTGAGCGGAGATCCCGAAGGATCCTTGCCTGTTCGCTCTGCGTGAGTCCAGCGTCCTCCGTCTTCGACTGTTGCCCCACAAACCTAACGGCTCTAACGCCTTCCACGCCGTCGAGCGTCGACAGGATGACCGATGCCGTGTCCCGGTACTGGGTGAAGACGATGATCCTGGATCCCCGATCCCTCTCCAGTTGCTCGGCTATCAGCTGCCGGAGCCTCCCCAGCTTTGGGTGTTCGATATGCTTGTACTCCTCAACAAGCCTCAGGACCCTCTGAAAACCCGGGCTCCTCACGATCCTCTTGACGTACCTCTCCTCTCGTTGCGGGTCCACCATTCGATTCAGGAAAACCCTGAGCACACCCATGCCCTGGCTCTCGAGCAGCTCCATGGCGTGGGCTAGGGACATCGCGGCGGCTTGCTTGGAGACCGCACTGTAGAGATAACCCTCCTCCTTGATCCCCCGGTCGATGCGTCTTCTAAGCTCCTCCCCGAGGAGGAGGAGATCCCTTCTCGAAATCTTGCTAGGGCTCTTAAACCTGAGAAAACCGAGGGCGCGCAGGGCCGATACCTCCCCTCTGAACAGATCCTTGAGCTCCGCCTTCACCTCCACATACTCCTTCGGTAGCTCCACGCCGTGCCATCGGACCTCTATCGGGTTGACGTACGGTCGAACATCCGGGTCTGTTTCCGTCCTGTATTCTACGGACTCGATGAACAGATCCTCGCACATCTCCATGATCCTCTTCCTACTCCCCCCTGGCGAGGCTGTCAGGGCGAGTATAAGGGGATCGGAGCACTGGCTCACATAGGCTTGGGCGATCTCGCCGTACGGGTAGTCGCCCCTCGTCCTGTGTGCCTCATCGATCACGATCAGGGAGACGTAGCGCAGATCATACCTCCCCTCTCGGATGTCGTTGCGCACGGTCTGTGGAGTGGCGAAGACGATCCGAGCCCGGTTCCACATGTCTTCCCTCATGGGTGGTTGGATCTCTCCCGTGAGAACCGCGAGGTCCTCTTCTGCGACGGTTAGCTTCTCCGCGAGTGTATCGCGGTGTTGAATCGCCAGGGGCTTGGTCGGCGCTAGGAAGGCGATCTTGCCCTTTGGGTATCTCTCCAACCTCCTGGCAATAACTAGCAGGGCGATAACCGTCTTGCCTAGCGCCGTCGGCAGGATCACGAGGGTGTTGCCTTCTAGGCTTGTTCGCGCGATGCGCTGCTGGTAGAGCCTATCCTCAACTGCCCCTGGCCTGATCATTTTGTGGGACTCAACTCTCCAAGTCAGCCTTACTGATTAATTGGGAGAAAAGATCTCTTTAGCGTTATCTCTAATTCTTTCGTACCTACACCGATCCCGAGCTTTGATGTATCCTCTAACGTTTCTTCAGTTCATCGATTCGCTTGGCTATCCTCGCCAGCTCCTCCTCGGCGCTCACGCGGTACCAGTATGGAGGATGCCAGTGTCCCGGACAGCACCAGTAGCTCGGGTGCATCGGGGGTCCCCTCCATGACCAAGGTCCACACATCTCAATCGTTAAATTAAACAGAATTTTTAGACTTTGATTTTATCTACGGCTTCTTCGAAAAGTATTAGGCGGCTGTTCGTCTGCTGAATCTTTTCACCATTCACACGTTGATTCTTCTGGAAACCTTCTTATTATTCACCACCCTCGGTAGTAAATTGAACCTCATCAAGGAGACCCGGAGCATCTGCCCCCAGTGCCACAAAGTGATCCCGGCTAGGGTCTTCGAGGAGGGCAACGTGGTGTACATCGACAAGGAGTGCCCGGAGCACGGTTACTTCAGGGACGTTTACTGGGGTGACTATGAGTTCTACCGACGGGGCGAGAGGTGGGCTCGTGAGGGTTCGGGGATCCAGAACCCTAGGACCGAGACCGTGAACGGCTGCCCGTTTGACTGTGGGATCTGTCCGGCGCACAGGTCGCACACGGTCCTAGCGATCATAGACGTGACGAACCGGTGTGTGACTGGAGATACGAAAGTCATTCTCCAAGATGGTTCTCTAATGAGAATTAGCGATTTAGTGCAGGGAAAAGTTAGTGGGAGGATACTTTCGTGGAGCAAACTCGGATATACCCCCTCCTTTAACGAAATAGATTCTTGGCAAAGGCTGGAAGCTCCGCAAACATTGATAGAGATTAACACCAGAACAGGAAAGGGCACCTTTACTCCAGATCACGAGGTTTTAGTGGACACCGCAGAGGGTCCCGCGTTAAGACGAGCGGACGCGATCAGACCCGGAGATCGCATCTATTCAGTAGCCAGGATTCCAATACCGCCCAAGCCACTCTCTCTAATCGATATCTTGGCAGATGCTAAGACTGACTTTTTCGTGTACTCGGATCATAAGAATGAGCTTAAAGACATCCTGAGAGGGATATACGGTTCCTATCGAAACGTAAGCAGAAAACTAGGGATAAAGTACGAGCGATTGACCGACCCACGTATCTCTCTCTCCGCGAAAGATTTCAAGAAATTGAATAAATGGATCCTGAAGAACCTGAAGTTCAGCAAGATCAAACATCACCACCGCACCACTTTGGTTTCTTTTAACGAGGTCAATGTTGACTTGGCATATCTCCTCGGCTTAATAGACTCTGATGGCACCGTTGTTACATATAGATACCCGAGGGGAAGCACTAATTACGTCGCTTTCGATAATAAACGCCCTGAACTACGTGGAGAGTTCCGGAAGGTATCTACCACCTTATTCCCTAACCTAAGAATCCGTAAGGAGAAAGAACAACGGTTAGTCTCGAGTTCTCTACTTGTCTGTACTATCGCGAATGCTCTATCCCTGAAAAACGAAAACTCCTTCCAGCGATTGTTCGCTCTCAACGAATCACTCATCGCGTCGTTTGTTTCTGGATATTTGGATGGTGATGGACACGTTGCTCTGAAGGCATCGGAAATTGCTTTTACTTTCGTCAGGAGGAGAGTTGCCGAGAGAATGCAGTATTTACTGAAGAGGCTGGGCATTGTCTCGTCCGTGTGCAGGTTAAGATTTGGAAAGGAGGCGTACAGCCATCGGGAATACTTTTACAAATGTAGGATCGTTGGAGAGCGAAGTAAGTTATTATTTGCTGAGCTGATCAAGCCGAGGCACCCCGAAAAGAGGAAGAAGTTGGGCAAGCTAAAGGCCATATTGCTCCAGGGTAGTCACACAACCTCCTATTCGGACTCCGCTCCGAAGCATATCTTACGCGCGGTCAAGGACTTTCTCGCAAGCGAAGGATATCCCCTTGGTAGTCTAAGAGGCTCTTCCACAATCTGCGAAGTTGCGGCGGGGCGGCGAGGATGCTCCAAGCAATACGTCCAGCATCAACTGGAGATCCTCCTCGGTGAAGGCGGAGAGTTGCTTGAACTGTCCGGCGATTACTACCTGGACGAGGTGATTAATGTAAGGTCCATTCAGGATCACGACGAAAAGTACGTGTATGATGTTACAGTTAGCGGCACTCACCTCTTTGTTGCGAACGGCGGTTTAGTCGTGTCCAACTGCAACATGGCGTGTGAGGTTTGCTTTGCATACGCGGGAGCGGCGGGGTACGTGTACGAGCCCACCAAGGAGCAGATCGGCGGAATGCTCGACAATCTTAGAGCCAATCAACCCGTGGCCCCGCCGGCTCTCCAGTTCAGCGGTGGCGAGCCTACCGTGAGGGCCGATCTACCGGAACTGATCCGCATGGCCAAGGAGAGGGGGTTCAGGCATGTGGAGGTTAACACGAACGGGCTGCGCTTGGCGGGGAGCGTGGATTACTGCAGGGAGCTGAAGGAGGCGGGGGTCTCGACGATATACCTGCAGTTCGACGGGGTCACGCCCGAGCCGACGATAAAACTAAGAGGGGCGAACTACCTATCGGCTAAGCTCAAAGCGCTGGAGAACCTAAGGGAGGCCGGATGGCGAAGCGTGGTGCTGGTTCCCACACTCGTGAAGGGCATCAACGACGACCAGCTGGGCGCCCTGGTGGATTTTGCCGTGAAGAACCGGGATGTGGTGCGGGGGGTGAACATACAGCCTGTTTCGATCACGGGGCGGATCGACTACGATCGCCGCAAGGAGATGAGGATCACAATTCCGGACTGCCTGAAGCTTATCGAGGAGCAGACAAATGGGAAGGTCAGGATGTCAGACTTCTACCCTGTGCCGTTCGTGGTGCCCTTATCGAGGGCGATGGGGGCGATAAAGGAGAAGCGATACGTGGAATTCACGGCTCACCCTCATTGCATCGATGGAGCCGAGATCTTGACGCTATATAACGACGAGCATCTTCGGCTCAGCGAGGTCGGATCGTTTGTCGATGGCCTGATAGACAGATTCCGTGACGAGGTCACTAGCTTCGGTGAGTGCGAGATCTTAGATGTCTCTGGTCAGAACATTAAGGTCGCATCGCGATCTGCAAGCGGAAAATCGAAGAAAGTGAGGATCCTTAAGGTGATGCGACAGCCAAGGAAGAAAGTCTATCGGATTGTGACGAAGCATGGCTTTGAGGTAAGGCTGACTGCGGAGCATAAAGTATTCGTGTACGACGATGAGAGGAGAGTCATAGGCAAAAAATTGGTCAAAGATCTCAGACCAGGGGATCTTTTACTACCCACCTCAAACCTGCCAGAGTCGAAGGTCGAGCCATCTTTGGACTTAACCAAAGAACTGGAAGGAGTTGAAGACATCATCCTAAGGAATCTTAGAGTTCGGAACATCAAAAAACCTCTGAAGGAGTTGAAGAAAAAATATGGTGGCACATGGGTGGATTTCTTCCATGGAATTGGGGTAAATTGTTCCCGCCGTCAGATCGAAAACTGGCTATATAGAGACAGCCTCCCCTTCAACATTTTCCACCGTCTAAAGAAATTTGGGATAGCCTATGATGATGCCCTTCTAGGGTACTCGCGGAGCAGAAAGACGATCCCCATCTATGTTGATGTTAAACCAGAACTCGCACGCTTGATTGGATACTACTTAGCCGAAGGTCACAACACCGAAAGGGTAGTTGGAATATCGAATTCCGATTCACAGGTTATTGCCGATGTAGAAAGATGTCTGCAAGCGTTGAATTGGAAGTACCGTAAGGCAAAGGCTCACGATCGAGATCAGGTATATCTCGACAGCAAGGTACACTGTCTGCTGTTTAGGCACATTCTCAGGGTTGGCGGTAGAGCCAGCAGGAAGCGGGTGCCTGATATCCTCCTCTCCTCTCCGCCTAGAATACTTGTGGAAGCACTCTCTGGTCTCATTAGTGGGGATGGCAACGTTCATTTTCATAGAGTTAATAATAGCGCCAAGATCCATTACGCCAGAATCCATTACATAACATCATCCTATAGACTCGCAACAGGACTTCATACCATGCTGCTTCGATTGAACTTTCAGGCTAGTGTCCATCGTAGGAGGTTCAAGGGAACAGAAACCAAGATCGAAGGAAGGATAATGAGGAGAAAACACGATGCCTATGTTCTCACCATTGGCGGCATTCGAAACCTGCGAAAGCTCCTGGATTTGGGCTTCAGCCTCGCAGACAAGGACAAGCAGCGCAAGATTAAGGATGTTATAGCAAGTGCAAAACGATCGTTCCCACCAAGCTTGGTAGGATTTGATCCTGTAGTGGAGGTGTCTGAGGTTGAAACGCCCTACAACTACGTTTATGACATTGAGGTCGATGAGCCTCACGGTTTTGCGTTGGGACTAGGGGGGATCTATGTACATAACTGTGGTGTGGCGACATACCTGGTCTGGGACGAGGAGGGCTACAAGCCGGTCACAAGGTTCGGCGATGTGGAAAAGGTGTTCGCGGCTTTCGAGAAGGCGTACGAGCAGGCGAGCGCTGGGCACACGAGGCGGGCGAAGTTCACGCTGCT
>JBHIEI010000008.1:0-36267 GCA_046760555.1 Bathyarchaeia archaeon | reverse complement strand
CCGCAAGCTCCGTCGTCGAGGCAGGTGCCCCTGCGATAGCTTTGGGGTGGTTCACCAATTCGTCGACACGGAGTCAGCCTACTCCTTCCAGATCCCGGCGTATCCAAAGGTCGTCTTCGAGAGCCTTATCACCAGCATGTGAAGGAGCCTCGCGTTCTTCTTAATCCTTACAGGATTGTATACCAGCAACCCGAAGCGTATTCGACCTCGGAAGCCCGCATCCACAACCCCTGTGAATAGGGCGAGTCCCATGGTGAACGCGCTCGTTCTAGGTCTGAGAACTCCCGTCATGTTGAGGGGCATGTTGACTTTCTCATTCGTCCAGCCCAGGTAGTAGACCCGGGGTGAGAGTTCGATGGCACCTTGAGCCCAACCTACTTTCCGCCTATCGGGAAAGGTCCTGTTTTCCCCCGAAAAGTCTATAACACCCGCGGGCACAGGTCTAACTAGCTCGATCTTCCCGACCGTCAGATCGATGCCATTGGGCTGGATCTGGACACCTAGATCGATGTAATTTTCGATTAGCCCCTTCTTTGAGATGAGATCCCTGATCTCAGATCCCGTCAGTATCAAGCTAGGGATCTACCGGGGTTATCTCGAGCTTTCTCGTCTTCTTATCCGCGAAGCGCCAACTATCCGTAGATGGTGAGTAGCGGATGTCCATGTTGCCCGTGCAGTTCATGAATAGTAATTTCAGGTCGTACCATGTCAGTTGTTTCTCGAATTTCTTCGAGACGTACGTGGTGACCTCCCTCGAGGTGACCTCCTCGTTCTGAGCGAACCATCGAAGCACCTTCTTTATCTCGAACTCGGTCAGCTTCAAGCCCACGCTTTCGATTAAGGTTTTTGGTCTTAAATCTGTATCGGGTGAACCAAGCTAGCGAGTTAGAACGGCGATCTACTCGATGTCGACCAGCCTAACGCCCATCTCTCTGAGTGTTCGGCAGATGTAGCGTCTGTGACAGCCCTTGGTTTTTCGCTCTCTGCACATGATGGCCACGCCTCCCTTCTCAGCGATCTCCATGAGCTTCCCTATGCCCTCCCGATAGTCCCTCGTATTCATGTACCTCTCGTAACCCCCTCGAAATCCGCCTAGGTAGTCCCCCAGGAAGACGTAGCGGATCCCGTGTTTCCGTAAGGTCTTCTCCAGCTCCTCCCTATTGTAGCAAGGGTACTTGCTCTTTGGAAAGCGTCTGACGTCGACCAGCGCACGGACATCTCGGTCCAGGAGGAGCGCAACGAGATCGTCGAGCTCCCTACCAGCATACCCCACCGAATACACAACTAGCAACTTCTTCAACTCTCTTTATGAACAATCGCACAGAGGTAGCACCTCTCACCGACCATCCCATGGTGAAGGTAAAGCTTATATCGTAATGGGTAGGTCGATTATTTCGATCGTGGATAGATGGTCGCCTTGAATACCATCCCCTTCGCCATCAATTCGAAGGAAAGAAGGGCTCATTTTACCAGGGAGATGGAGGTCGCTGCGATATTCTCCTTAGCCGCGATTGGTAGGGAGAAGGGGGGTGGTATCATAGGCAAGAGGGCTCCTGAGAGAATCTCGTTTGTGGCGCCCTGCCTCTACCCCATCTGGGTGTGTGGGAGAGCCAATAAGATCGCCTTCTTTGATGGTCTCGATCTGGCATCTGCCCGAGTAACTCCCAAGGGCGTTAAGGACCTTGATAAACTGATCGAGGACGCGGAGAGCAGCCTCAAGAAGCTCGACATGTTTCGGATCATGCTCGCAGAGCTCAAGGAAAAGGACTGGAAGGAGCTTATCGAGGAGAGAGAGGTGGAGATCGCCGGCCTCATCCAAGCCGAAGACGTCTCCGCCCTATGCGAGATGCTGACCCAGATAGAGCCCATGAGAGGGCGGGAGGCGAGGCGATACATCATGCTAAAATCGTCGCTGGACGAGGATGCGGTCAAGGAACGGTTCCAGAAGCTACTGGATGCCAAGAACGAGGTGGAGATGGAATCTGCCAAGCTGAGAAAGCTGGCTAACTCCCTGAGTAAGGGGGTGAAGCTGAGCGAGAAGCTGATGAGGAGGGAGATAGCCGAGATAGAGGAGAGGTATGGGGAGAAGCTCCGAGAGGCCCAGAAACTTGTAGATAAGAGGGTTGGTGCGATGAGGGAGAAGATGGGCGAGGAGATCGAAAGGGCGGCAAAGAGGTTTGCGTATCGAAAGAGGAGGATATACAAGGCGTGCAAGCTCAGCGAGGCCACCATCCACCACCTAGAGGAGAGTATTGAGGCGTACGAGAAGGAAGCCAGCCTAGCCGCTTCACGAGGCGCTGAGGAGGAGAGGAGAGGATGGATCGAGAAAAAGACAACGGCGGAGAAGGTGATAGCGGATGAGAGGAGGAAGCTCTCGGAGCTATATCCGCAGCTGGCGGAGCTAGAGGAGGAGGAGAAAGAGAAGAGCGGGACGATCAGGCGGCGCTACGACATCGATATGGAGGATGCTAGGAAGGGATTGAATGCCATCGTGGCCGAAAAGGAGGCGGAGATAGGAATTCGTCAAGATAGGATCGGAGAGATCGTTCATCTAGCCTCCGAGGTCATTAAGAAGATCGAAGATCTGATCAATGGGCTCGCTGGTGAGACACGAGGTTTTGACGCTCTATGCGCGATTGCTCCCGCCGCCATGAGGACGAAGGCTTTGAAGGTACCATTCTACATCGTTAAATACGAGAATGAGGCCGATCGCTACTCGGTTTACTTCCCCGTAGAGGTCTCCGACAAGAGTCTGAGCGCGAAGGGGGTTGCCGAAGTCAGTGAACAGATGCGGACTCTGCTTCGCGATCGTTTTCCCTGGACTCGGGGAATCATAGAGAATCTGCAGGAGGCGATAAGAGGGGATGCGGAGTTCAGGAACACTCTGTCGGAGGAAGGAGCGAAGGTAAATCTACTCGCGACGGAGGAGAGTAGGGATGCGATCATGTCGGGACTCGTTGAACTGAAAAACGAGGGATGGCTGTCTGACAAGGACCTAAGGGATCTCGAGGCGGACCTCCGACATGTCGGTAAGGTGTAGATCCGGATCCGGTCGATCGCCTCTGCCAGGCTTTATCTCGAAGTGGTGTGTAACCTAGGTGCCTGTGCTGATCTGGACTTAATTTTTTGTCTCCTTTCTAGGAGTGTTTAGGAATGAAGCTAAGCCATCACTTAAGGGAACCAAAAAAATCACTTTAAAGGGACATATTGTGACGATCTCGATGCACCAATACCGGGCATCCCGTGCTTGACCCTCTTTGTTGTGAGGACAAACTCGCCTAGACGGTATCCTATCATCTCGGGCTTGACCTCCACAGGAACGAAGTCGACCCCATTATGAACGTGGATGGTTAATCCCACCATCTCTGGTAGAACGACCATGTCTCGGCTGTGGGTCCTAACGGGCTTATCCCACTCCCCCGCCTTTACCTTTCTCAGCTTCTCGATGAGCTTTACCTGCTCGGGGGTGAGACCTCTTCGGAGGCTCCTTCTAGCCTTGGCCGGCAGGAGGGCTATGAAGTCGTCCATGGGCATTTCTCGCAGTTGATCGAGGCTGTAGCCCCTCAGGGTGAACTTGGGCATCGCCAGAGAACATCTCGTTGGCGCTTAAATCCGTTTCGCTGATGGCATTGAGACACCAAAGGTGTTACCCTCGTGCTACCAGCGGGAGAATTTGGAAAAGATCCGAAACTCACGTCGTGCCAACGTGGCTGGGCCATTTTAGTCCTGGTTGCCCTGCTCCTTGTCTCATTTGTCAACGTGGTCATCGCTCACCCGGACTCTATAACCGAAACCACGGATGTGCATTTTGATGCCGGAGCCTTTTTCCAGACCATGAGAGCGGGGACGGGTACGGAAGCCGATGTGCGCCTGTCAAAACACGACAGCGACAACCATGCGCTAGGGGGCACCCCATCCACCGATGGCGAGTTACAACATGGCTCAATCAGTTACCTAGATGATGGGGACACTGCTACTCACGTCTGTGCATCACTGAACGAAGGACAGGAGATGAGGGTTCAGTTTACGGGAAGGGTCGTATACAAGATCGTCATTCGAGAGGGCAACGACAGCCCCGACTCTGGCTACACATACGCGGTGGACGCGTACTATAATGGTGCCTGGAATCAGATCGGTGCCTTCGTCTTCGAGAACGCGAACACCGTTAGAACCATTGAAATCTCGGAGCAGACGGTGTCTGGGGTCAGGATAAGGAACAAATCGGGAACCCCGGGAGTTTGTTACTGCTTCAGGGAGTTCGAAGCCTACGGGCGAGTCTACCATGCATCAGGCGACTTTACAAGCAAGAAGCTAGACACCGGAGGATCCTATCCCTTTGCCCAGATCCGGTGGAGCGAGACTTTACCTAGCGGGTGCGACCTCATGTTCCAGTTCAGAGCCGCCGACACACCCTCGGAACTTGACGGCGTGGCGTTCGAGGGACCGACGGGGACGGACGATTACTTCACAAACCCGATCGGAGAGGATATCCCGAGAAAGTGGGACTGTAAACGGTACTTCCAGTACAAGGCCCTCTTTTCGTCAACCGATATGGACCAAACTCCAGAGATGGAGGATGTCACAGTTGAGTACACGAGGAATCGAGCGCCGACCAATGATGAGCTCACACTGGTGGACCCGGACATAGGGTCACAGGGATGTCTCAGCGAGGTAAGGAGCTACACCTTCCGTGTAAGGGTCACCGACGCGGACGGTCCCACCAACCTGAGCTACGTGGAACTCACTCTCGACTACAGCGGGCAGAACATTAGGATCAGGTGGAGCGAGTCAAGCGATTCGTTCACCGAAACGAACGATCCCGATGAGTACATCGAGCTCGTCAGCACGGGAGCCGACTCATCGTACGTCGGGAGTCAGTGGACCCTAGACTTCAAGGTGAGGTTCCTATGGAGCTATCCAGACGAGGATCCTCACGATTGCCGCCTGTACAGCATCGACGATGCCTCCGAGTCCGATGATGTCATCCACTACGGCGTTTACCGCGTGATCAAACAACCGCTCAACGATGATGTGAGTGGGCCGGTCAATGCCTACGCCGCTAGGCCCTTCCAGGTGAACGTGACCGTAAGTGATGGGAGCGGCGTCGACGACATCCGCAGTGTGATCGTCGCCCTTGCTCCTCAAGTGGAGAATCTTCGTTACCAGTGGAACAACTCGACGGGCACGCCGACCTGGAGCGTGGTTGCCGATACGAATGGGCTGGGACAGATAGACGAAGAAAGCTGCCTCATCAAGGACCTCAGCCCCACTACGCGACGATTCGTTTTCGTGCTGACGATCGACTGGAGCTTCACGACCGAGGGGGAGATCGACGTGGAGGTGATAAGTGAGGATCGCACGGGAGCTCGGGATCAGGATACGTTCCCCGGCGAGCTCGCTTTCGAGAACGATCTGGAGGTCGGAGTTGCGGTCGACGGCAGGGCGGATATAGGGTCCGAGGTAAGTTTCTCCGGGCACATCTATTACGAGGGCTCATCCGTTCCTCCCCCGAAGGGAATCAGGGTTCGCGTGAATGAGGTCGTCGGAGTTACCGATGAGGAAGGTGCTTATGATATCCACTTGACCCTCCCGTCGTCCGTGGGCAGCTACAACTTTTCGGTGTCGTGCGATCATGGAATCGAGAACAAGACGCTATCCGTTATCGCTGACAGGGTTCGCGTGAATCTCAGTGTCTCCAGAGATCGAACCAACGTAGGAGATGGCGCACCGATAACTTACAGCGCCCACTACGAATACGATGGTGCCAGTTTCGAGGGGACCATCCGATTCAATAACCGGTTGGCCCAGGACTCGGTAGGGAAGTACAGCTTCCGTGCTGACTCGATTAAAGACGATGGGTACGGTCTGTCCTCCTTTGAGACCAACGAGGTATCCGTAATTTTCGATCGGGTCGAGGTCTACGAGGGGGGCACCGAGGATGACCGGGTTGATGCGGGAAGAGAGGCTACGTACTGGTTTAGACTAAGGTACTCCTATGACCACGAGAGCGTAACGGATGGTGAGGTGAGCCTCAACGAGGGGCAGGCCACATACGATCCCTCTGATCGGCGGTGGGAATACAGGCTGTCCTACGATGGGATCGGTAGGATCGAGCGGTGGGTGACCTCCGTCAGTCGCAATAGGTACGGTATCACCGCATTCAGTGACAGCGTGGGTCCTCTATCCGTTATCTATGATAGGATCAGAGTTGTTCGCATCACTGTAAGCGATGCCAGATGCGATGCGGGTACAAGTCAACAGATACAGGCTAACCTGGTCTACGAGTACGATGGCGCTACTTTCGACGGTGACTGTGGCCTTGTCTACCTTAATCAGGCACCCATGGAATGGGACCCCTCGGAGGGCTGCTGGGAATTCGACACAGGAGTTGTGGATCAGGTGACGGAGCGATCCTACGTAATCAGCGGTCTCGACGACAGGAAGTATGGTCTCAGGGGCATCGACAACCCAGCGGGAGGTGGGTCGATTATCTGGGACAGGATCAAGGTCGAAGAGGCCGGGTCGAACGGGACCGTTCTACACGCTGGCGAGTCGGTGCTCATCTGGATTAAGGCGATCTACGAGTTCGACGGGACACCCTTCGGTAGTTCGACTTGTGAGACCTACGTGCTTGGTCAACCGGCTAGATGGGACGGGGATGCTTGTAGATGGGAGTTTGTCGATACCTCCTCGGAAAGCAACATAAAGACCTACGCCATCTCATCCCTGACCGATACACGCTATGGTCTAAGATCGTTTAACGACGCCGCGCTAAAAGCTATGGTGATTCACTGGTTGCCCAAGGCACCTGAGCCCGTGCCCACGGTAGGCATCGTGAGTGGTGGGATCGAGAACGATGGAGCGTCCCCAGGAGATCCGATCATCGTATGGTTCATCGCCAAAATGGAGGACGGATCGATCCTCGACGGTTCGCGTGGCCGCCTTTACGTGAATGACGGGATTGCCGAATGGAACACAGACCTCGGACGATGGGAGATGGAGGCCGTGAGTTTCAGTGAGGGGAGTGAGGGTTTCACCGTTACGAAGGCCACCGACGCAGATGGGCTTGAATTCTCGCTCGATGACCAGGTGGGGCGATTGATTGGTCACTGGACGGAGGAGAGGGTGGTCTCGATCGTCGCCGGGGGACTCGAGAACAACGGCACCGCTCCGGGGAATGAGATCGTGATATGGTTCCTCGCGACCTACAACGATGGTTCGTTCTTCGACGAGCCTTGCGGAAGTGTTTACGTGAATGACCGAGAGGCTCGTTGGAACCCTACCGCACAGAGGTGGGAGTCCTCCTTCGTTCGCGTTACCGAGGGATCCGAGACGTTCAGAGTGACGCAGGTTGTCGATAAGAAATTTGGGTCTAACTTCACGAGCCTAGTTCGGCCGCTCATCGCTCGATGGGAACGGCCAACGGAGGAGCTGGCGGAGGAGCCGGCTGAGGGGCCTGTCGACGAGAGGGCGAGCGTCTGGGGCAATGGTTCACAGCTCATTCTGGCAACGGCGGTGTCCGTGCTGGGCTCGGTTACCGTACTGGTCTTGAGAAGAAGGCTATGATTTTCTGGTTCTCCTTCTCCCCCTACCCGAAGTCTTGGCCGCTATCAGACCGACCTTCCTTCCTGGGGGGGTGCCTCTTGACACGGTGGTAGGTTTCCCGGGGCGTTGATGGCTCCCACCACCAAAAGGATGGGCGGCGGAGACCATTGCCACTCCTCTCGTTCGAGGATACATGTGTCCCTTCGCCTTCATCAGGTGATATTTCTTCCCCGCCTTGAAGAAGGGTCTTTCCGGGCGGCCTCCACCTGCCACTACACCCACGGTGGCCAGGCAGCGGCTGCTGAGGCGGGCCTTCTTCCCGGAGGGGAACCTTATCACCGTCTGACCGTTCAGATGCCCAACAACAGTAGCGTACGAACCCGAGGAGCGAGCAAACTTTCCCCCGTCGCGCGGAAGTCGCTCCACATTGAAGATCACGGTTCCGTCGGGAATGTCAGATAGGGGTAGGATGTTGCCGATGGCGATCGATGAGTCAGCTCCAATGGAAACTCTTTGACCCACGTACATGCCTTCCGCAGCTGGCAAGTAGGATTCTGTTCCATCGGAGAGCCTGAGGCGGGCGAGGGGACGCCCAAGATCGTGGATCAGCTCCTCCACGGCTGCGATGGTCGGGGGTCCCTCAAAGGGCAGGAGTGGGTAACCCACCTTCGCGGTCCCTCTCCGCGGCCGAGCCCTGAATGTTGACGATCCACGACCCCTTCTCTGGACCCTTATCTTCTTACCCATCAGACCACTAAAGGATGCCCAGCTTAATAGCAACATCCGATGCCTTGTGTTCCGGGGCTAGCTTGACGTAGGCTTTCTTCTCACCATTAGAGGTGACGAGTACATTGACGCTGTCCACCCGGACGTCGTAGAGCGCCTCAACCGTTCTCTTTATATCCCTTTTTCTGGCTTTCCTGTCAACAACGAAGGTGAGTTTGTTTTCTGATTCGATAAGCCCCACGGCCTTTTCCGTGATCAGAGCGTAGAGTAACACCCTGTTAGGATCCACGAACACCACCGAACAGTCCATCGAGTCGGCGAAAGGCAGATTCCGTCCATAGGGTCAGCCTGCCTGGATGGGTCCCTGGAGCCAGTAATTCTGCGTTTAGGCGGCTGACCTCGACCACATCGACCCCTGGGAGGTTCCTCGCCGCCCTGCTTAAGGCCGACCCCTGAGAGATGACGATCAGGGGTCCCTTCCTACGCTTATATCTTCTCCCCCTCATCTTTCCCTTCCCCGGGCGGACCTTCTTGCCGGCTTTCGCGCGCTCCACGTCCGACCACAGACGGAGCCTGGTCAGAATCTCCCTCAATCTGCTCGATTTATCGATTCGCTCGAGCCTGTCTACGACCACCAGCGGAAACTCCGGGACTCGATCAACGATATGACCGCGCTTTCTAACGATCTCCCTATGGGCTGTGGTGGCGATCGCTGATCTCGTCGCCAGCAGACGCTCCTTTCTGTTGATTCCCTTCCCCATCTTCTTCTCGACCTTGGGGGGGTGGGCCCTCCTACCGCCGACCGTCCCCACAGCGAACGCTCCTCTAGAGGCCGCCGGAAATCCACCACCCTTAACGCGTGGAATTCTGGCGATCCCAAAACCCACTCCCCTCGATTCGGCGGTTGTTCTTTTTCCCGCCATAACGTCTCTCCCCTGGGGTTGAAATCGATGGGACTGGATCGCGAGTACCGCCCTCTTGATGACATCGGGTCTGATCGGGGTGTCGAAAACGCTGGGAACCCTTACTCTTCTCTTTGTGGGCCTTCCGGAAAGTCCATATACGGCGATCGTCTCGGACATCTAGGCTAATTGAGTTACTTTGGGTGGTCCTTTCCGCCTTCCCCTAGGTCTAGCTGGGTACCGCATGAAGACCAGACGCTTCGAGGGACCCGGTATGCTACCTGACACAACAACATAATCCCCCTTAATGACCCCGTAATTGGTGAAGCCGCTCTTAGGGGTGATCTCCATACCTTTCGATCCGATTTTCAGTATCCTCTTGTTGTACTCGGTTCTCTTCGAGCAGCCCATCTGACCAGCCCTAGGAACGGTGTACATAACCCTGGGAGGCTTCCATGGACCGATCGCCCCTACCCCCCGCTTGGTCTTCCTGGATTTCTTTGGCAGGACCTTGATTCCCCACCGTTTCACGGGTCCCTGAAACCCCTTCCCTTTTGTGACAGCTGAGACATCGACGAGAGCTCCCTCCTCGAAGATGTCGGCTACGCGGATGCTTTTGCCCATAACATCCTTTGCGTACTTGATCCGATCAGCAACTGTCCCGCCACCAAGCTCGATCTCAACGAGGTCCGGCCTCTTTTGAGGCACGGAGGCGAGGCGAGGCTGAACGCAGGCGATCAGGCGCAGTCGGGTTATAGACTCGCTCCCTTTCTCGATAGCCCTTAGCATCGCGCTGGTGTCGTATTTCTTGGGTAGGATCAGTAACCTGTTGATATCCTTCGGAAGCTTACTGGCCCAAGCCTCGGTGAGGGGCTGGCTTTTCCCGCTTTCATTTGTGGTGTATGCCCTCACGCCGCAGACGAGCATGGGAGGGGAATCCAAGACGGTCACCGCCTTACAAACCTCCTTCCCAAACATAGGCGATCCGGGAGAGTCCTCGATTATGAAGGCATGATTCATACCTGCCTTGTATCCAGCGAAACCGAGAGGGGTCACCGTCTCTCCCTCGATTTTGGGCCAGAAATTCGGTCTAGCTACTATGTCTTTTGCCCTCTTCCTGGGAAGGTAGGCAAGAGACCCCCTCCTCGGGGCGTGTTTCTTACGGTGACCCATGAAGGACTCCCTCCGTCATCGGTGCGGGGGTTTTAAACTTTTGTGTTTGGTCCGGCTCACCGATGGTCAATGAGCTCCGATCCCCTAGGGTTCCTGGATGGACGGTCCGAGCGTATTAGTCCGAGCGTATAGCGCGTTGAAGATCGATAGGCAAGCGTAAATCGCCTCCTCGGTTCTTACGGTTTTCGTACCCTGAAAGGGGATGGCGTTCACCACGAAATGGCTCACATCCTTCGCTCTGAGCCCTTCCCTTCTCAGGATCTCTGAGAGACCTTCTTTAGGGGACCCAAAGATGATGGTTGCACTTGTGTATCGACGAAGAGCCTCCTTTATCCTTGTTTCAACATCGGTGATCAACCTTCCATAACGGGATGTTGCGATGACAATCGATTCCTTCATTCTTTCCGCCATCAAACTGCCGAGAGACAAATCCGAAACTTCGATCCTATATCCCCAGTACGTTGGGATGAGGTCCCTATCAACCACTATACCCGTCGGTTTTTCCCCTAGCTCCATTAATTTTACCGTCACCCTCCCACGGCGTCTGAGATTCCCAACGAGTATGGGTTTCTCTACACCTACATCCACGAGGGCACCTCTGCGTGTGAGCCTCAAAACTCGACCCTCACGAAATTCCCCAACGTGTAGATCGTTGAGTCTACAGCTGGTCGGGTGATGGGGCGTTCTCAATGGAGGAAGAATTCCCGCGTATCGCAGCCCAGGGAGAAGCCTGAACAAACCTTTCCTCAAATACTGGGGGGTTTCCATGTACTCGAGTATCAAGCGTATGAAATTGGCGTCCTCGATCTGATCCCTCGCTCCCATGTCGTAGTAGATGGTAACCTCGTCTACTCTGAAGATGGCTGCGGCCCTCCCCACCAAACCGACCTTGAGCGTCCTCTCTCTCAGATGGGGCACGTCGGAGACCAGTGATGCAGGTATGGCGATTACGGTCCTCCTGCGTGGTGTCACCGCGTTCTCGGGCCAAGTCATCTAAAATCAAATCGTTCTGCAACGTAAAGCTTCCCAGGTGATGATCCGGACCCTACCCATTCGTAGCGAATCCGAAATGCTAAAAGAGTCACACGCAATCTTTTAGGTCTTGAGGAAGTTTCGGATCGATGTGTATAGCGCCCAGGAGATATCTAAAGATGAACTAGCTTGGTGTGCTAATGTAAACAGGATAAAGGCGCTGAGCTGGCACGACGGGAACTTGTTTTGCTACGAAACCCGACTCCTCGAGAAATGGAAGGAACTGCTCGTCACCGATGTCTGTATCGCTAGAGGACCGTATCAGCGCACCATCGAGGTCAGAGCCGAGGGCATGCCCACCACTTTCATCCCAGTCACCAGGGCTTCTGCTTGTGAGATCGAGATCCTAAGGAAGGGGCTTCAGCTACTGAATAAAAGCGAGGAGGATACCCGCTAGTCAGCGTGTGATGCAGGCATCTTTCTATTAGTTTTGTTTAGTAATTGCGATGGAGAAGCTCGACGACCTTGCACTTATCCGACGGTTGGATAAACAGCTTTTATTGGACTGCCTGATTCGAGTCCCTGAAGATATCAGGAAGGCCGTAGGGATGGCCGAGGCGATCGAAATCCCCGATCGCTATGCGTCAGCCGAGAAGGTCATAGTCTCTGGCCTTGGAGGCTCTGCGATACCCGGGGATATGGTGAAAGACCTCCATGACCCATTCAGCTCGCTACCCATAGAAGTCTGCAGGGGGAGCTCCATTCCAGCCTACGCTGATTCTCGTACCCTCTTTCTCGGCGTAAGTTACTCTGGCAACACAGAGGAGACCCTCAGCGCGTTTGTCAAAGCCGTCGAGAGGGATTGTATGACCATCGGAGTAACCTCTGATGGAGTCCTTGAGGATTTTTGCACTCAACTAGGATCCCCGTGTATGAAGATTCCCTCAGGACTCGCACCGCGGGCTGCACTCCCCTACCTGCTCTTCTCGATCCTCGTGATCCTTCGCAGACTTGGTATCGTGAGCCTCGAGGATAGCGATATCGACGGCACCGTGAAGACCATCGAAAAGCTGCGCGAAGAGATATCACCCGAAATCAAGACAGAGAACAACGTAGCAAAGAGGATGGCTTTGGGTATTCACGGGACGATTCCTGTTGTGTATGGGGACTCGATCTTCAAGGCAGCAGCTACAAGGATTAAGACCCAGTTCAATGAGAACGCCAAGATGATGGCTAAATGGGAATACTTTCCGGAGCTACTTCACAACGAGATAGTGGGATGGGAGGGTGTCGATGAACTAGCCCATTCCCTCTCCGTTTTATTGATCAGGGATGGGGAGGAGGACGAAAGAAGGAGAATGGAGATTACCGCCACGAAGGAGCTGATAGCCAGGCGGGGGACCAAGATATTCGAAATCTGGGCCCAGGGGGATTCATCCATCGCAAGGCTGTTATCCGTCGTGTACATCGGCGACTTCACGAGCTTTTATCTGACTATACTTCGTGGGCTCGATCCAACCCCCGTTGGATCGATAGATGAGGTGAAAGAGCGGCTTTCAAAGCTAGGCACGATCGAGGAGCTACGGCGAAGGGTGAGGGAGCTGAAGGTTAGGAAGACTACTTCTCCTTAGCTTTCTTGATCCTAGGTTTCTCCTCCCCCTGGATGGGGATGCGAATTCTTCGCCCCTCCTTCTCCTCCTTCTCAGTCGTCTCTATCTCTCGGATGATTGGTTTCCCTCCCTCTATGACTATCTCGGCCCCAGGATACTCTTTCTCCAACTGCTCCCTAAAGCTCGCCTGATCGACGTCCTTCCCTATCTTCGCGCGAACGATGGTTCTCCCACCAGATTGGCTCACGGATACAGAGTAGCCACTCTGGAGCTCCTCTGGCTCAAAACGTTCGAATTCCTTGAACAGATCCCTGCCGAAGAACTCATCGAAGAAGCCCCGCTTTTTCCTCCTGCTCAATCTCCTTTCCTCCTTAAGGTCTGGACAACCTTCTCGACCCTCTCAACGCTCGTCCCGATGAACTTCGATGGGTCTAACGCGTCCCTTATCTCCTGCTCTGTCATGTACTTTCTCACCGTAGGGTCGCGAAGAAGCAGTCGATCGAACGGCGTTCCTTTCTCGTATGTTTCGTTCGTGAGCTTCCTGAGGATTTCATGAGCCGCCTGCCTACCCAGACCCTTTTCCACGAGTCTCGTTAGCACAGACTCCGACATGGAGAGGCCATGAGTTAGGAGAAGGTTCTGCTTTATCCTATCGGGATTCAATTTTAGGTTTCTCAGCACGTCGGTCATCTTCCTCAGCATGTAATCGATTAGTATGCATGAGGTTGGTATTACGACCCTCTCAGGGGCCGATTGCGTAAGGTCCCTTTCGTGCCATGTGGTCACGTTCTGAAGGGCAACTGAGGCGTAAGCTCGAACAACTCTGGAAAGACCGCATATCCTCTCCGACACTATCGGGTTCCTCTTGCTTGGCATGGCGCTTGATCCTATCTGCTCCCCCACGGCGAAATGTTCCTCGACCTCTCCGATCTCAGTTCTTTGAAGATTTCTTACCTCGGTGCCGATCTTTTCCAGAGTCGAGGCGATCAGTGCAATCAGGTTCGTAAACTCGGCGTGACGATCTCTCGATAGGATTTGCGTCGCAACCAGCACCTCATTCAATCCTAGTTTCCCGAGGGTCTTAGACTGGATGTCGGTGGCCCTCCTACCCAGCGCGGCTTGAGTGCCTGTGGATCCCATTATCTTACCAATGAGCAGACGAGGTTCACACTCCTTCATCCTTTGGATGTGGCGGTCGATCTCGACCGCCCAGACGGCGAACTTGATTCCGTACGTAGTGGGAGACGCCTGAACCCCATGGGTGCGGCCGACGGCGACGAGCCCCTTATGCCTATCGGCTAGCTCGACCAAGACGTCACGGAGTCTGTAGAGATCGTCGTAGATCAGGACGAGGGCCTCCTTTAATTGCAGGGACCGAGCCGTGTCTTTGATGTCTTCCGAGGTTACACCCAGGTGAACGTATTTCCCCGCCTCTCCCTGACAGGCTTCGGTCAGTCCCAATACCATGGCCATGAGGTCATGGCGTGTGGATTTCTCTATCTCCTTAACCCTCTTTAGGGTCACGTGCTTCGTGGTGGCCTTCCTCCTGATCTCTTCAGCCACCTCCCTTGGGATGTTCCCAACCTCAGCGTGTGCCTCGGCTAGAGCCGCCTCAACCCTTAACCACAATCGGAGCGTGTTCTCCTCAGTGAAGATGGATTTCATTTGGGGATAGAAATAACGGAATTCAACGGGATGAACGCTCATTCTCATTCTAGAGAAATCGATGGCATTTAACTTATCCCGTGAGAAACGAACTCTAGCCTTCGTCATAAGGTTACTAAGAGGGGGGAGTAAATAACCCCAAAAACGGTATATTAATCGAAAAGGATCAAAAATTTAAATTAGTTCCAATAGACTGGAATCAGGGAACGAATGAATGAATACGAATTCTCAATAAAGTTGAAAATGGGACAATGTGAAGTCGAGCTGCGTGGAAGAAAGGAAGATGTTATGGATGTTATCGAAAATCGATTGGACGATATCATCGGCAGGATCTCTTTGGCTCTCAAATCAACTCTCCCCACCGAAGAAGCGTCCACAGGGGGAGTGGGAGTAAACCTCAATCGGTATCCGACGGTCGTGGACAGGGGAGGCTGTGCGAAGGCGGTAATCGATCTTTTGTCGACGGATTGGGGGAGGGAGCCGCGAACGTCTACGGACCTACTCGAGGCCATGAGGGCGAACGGAATCCCCTATCCCAAGACCACCCTGTCCGGTGTCCTGCAATGGCTAACCAAAAAGGGCAAACTTAGAAGGTGGAGAGAGGGGAGATCCTACGTGTACGTTTTGAGGGGAGGGGATTGAAATGACCAAGGTGCGCGTTCGCCTGAAGGCGTCCTTCGGACATGTCGAGATCGAATCGGAGAGCCCAGGGGACATCATAGAAATGATGGAGGGTGTCCAGAAGGACTTCGGCGAAAAAGTTGCCAAGCTGAGCCCGAAGCTGATTTCAAGAGCCGCCGAACGGATCGCCGTCGAAGAGTTGGAAGGTATAGTCGAGAAGACCGAAAGGGGACCCCTCATCACAGCCCCGGGTGCTCTGAAGCTGACCCACTACGAAGCGATAGGGCTGCTCCTCTACGCTTCGGCGGATATGATGAACACAGCTGCCCAGATCTCCAAGCTATTGAGGGAGAGCGGAATAGGAAAGGTGATGGTGCCCGCAAGGATGAATGAGATGAGGACAAGACGTTGGGTCTACAAGCCTTGGTCCGATCAGCCATACTGGAAGCTCACCTCAACGGGTATGGAGGAGGTTAAGAGAGTCATCTCCAGGATCGTGGGTAGTAGGCGTTGAACGAGGAGATCACGGTAAAGGTGACTTACGGGGGTTTCACTGAGACCTTCATTGGACATCCGGACGAGGTTTGGGCAGGACTGAACAGGTTTTTGGCCCAGCATTTCCCCGGCATAGCTCTACTGTCCAAGGTCACGCTTACGGTCGACGTAAAGGAGCTTCTTGAGAAACTGCAGGACGTGATAAGGTTGACAAGGAAAGGCGACGTCTACCTTGCAGTAGACCGAAAGTTCCTCACGGACAGGGAGATCGTAATGCTTTTCCTGATCGGATCTTACCTTACCCACAAGTTGGGATACCGGGAGGAAGATCAGGTGTCCTTGGGGGAGATATGTCTTATGGTGGGAAAGCCCAGAAAGCTCGTGAGCACGAGACTTAGCGAGTTATGCTCGCGCAGATGGGTCACAAAAGTTAAAGGAAAGAGGTTCTCCGCGACCGTAAACGGGATTCAACAATTCTTGAACACCATTCTTCCGAAGATACAAAAGAGAATTCCTAGGACTGTATAATCGGTTTCTTCTCCACGTACCGATAACGCCTAGGCTTTCCAGTTCGGCTTAGCTTCCCCTCCTTCAACAGGTCTAGCAAGGCGTGGGCTACGGCCGTGCGGTCATAGTGATACCCTCTTCTTGCTAGTTCGTCACAAACCTCCCCCAGAACCCGGTACTCCTTGAACCACCCCTCAAGAAGCATGGTGTCGAGAACCCCCCGACAGGTCCTCTCAGAGGGTCTCGCTGGGGGAGCCACCTCCGCGTACTCTCTCAACGATGAAACAAGCTTCGAAACTGCGGTTTCGAGCTGATCCTCATCACACTCAATTTCGGCTTCAACGGAGCCTATCTTGACCCTGACTCGGATGGGCTTCTTTTCGCTCATTTTACTGTTTCTTGATGTTGAACAAATTGTTCATAAACATTAAATATCATTTTTGTTTACTGTTAGTGAATTAGTTGGTCAACAAGATAAACGTTTGTAGGCCTCCAAGAGGCGGGCGTTCTGACGCTCGATTGACTGGTGCAACTGTGGAGAATGCTACGTATTCGAAGTTCTGTCTGCTGGTCAGAGAGATCGTCCTAAACAAGCTGCTCGATGAGGCGGAACACGATCGGGAGTCGTCTAGAAAGGTAGTCGAGGAGGTTTGGAGGAGAGGGAATTTCTCCACAATCGCTAAAGGCACAAAATTTTCCCGGGTTGCGGGTGCTGACGCCAGCAGCTATAGCTTTCCTCTTTCCTCGCGCTTCTTGGCTGTGGTATCGGCCGTCATCTACCGTTTGCCGAGTGCCAGACGCTTTTTCATCCCCCCAATCGTGTTTGAGATCCCTCATCTCATCTCGGACGAGAAATTTGGTGAGATTCTATGCCTTCGACGCGAGGCCTTCATGTACCAAACGGCGTCCGAGTTCCTGAAGAGACACGGCGGAGACGTTGAGCTGATACTCGTCGACGGTCCGCTGGTGTTCAGTGGCTGGTACAGTGGAATAGGCGAGGAGAGGGATAGACGGAAACTTTCATCTAACGTGAACGAGCTTCTCAACCTCTGCGAGGAGGGGGGGATAGCCATAGCTGGGGTGGTAAAGAGGCCGACAGCCAGATACTACCTGAAGTGCCTGGGATTGGAGGAGGAGACATCGCTATCGGATTCCGCGATCCTTGTACACATCCTAAAGAGGGGGGGTCGAACGGAACTATTCTCTCCTGCTTCCCCATTCATGGATAGGATCGATTTTTTGATCGACTCATTTTATGCTCGCCTCTCCAACATCGAGATAGTCTCTCCAGTGAGGATCGACATACCCAAATTCTCACGGAGCCATGTCGATGACATCGCGGGATACTGTTATAGAACCGCGTTCTCATTCGGTCTGCCACTTCTGATCATCAAGGCGGACGAGGAGGCGAGACTCACCGTCGATTTCATGAGAGAGATCTATGGCGAGGCTCTCTGTCGGCTGAAGCGCGAGTTCGGGGATGGCTCGTGGCTCTCACTGAGGGAGCGGAGATGGCTGAGAGAATAGGCTACACGTTCAGCGAAAGCGGTCATTACAATCCAGAGTACATCACGGTCGTGCTTGAAGCCGACAAAGAGATCGCCAAGGGCGATCTCATCTACATCGATCACCCAAAGAACGGTTTCCCTGTGGTGTATCAAGTCACCAGAGTTTACTCGCATAAAAAAACGCGTACCTACGAAGAGGCTCTGCTCAGGAGCGGGAGCGTGATCTCCGACGATGAGATGATGAGCGTGCGCGCCAAGGCGTATCAATGGGGATGGATGGACGATGGGTATCTCAGAGGCCTGAGGCATCACCTACAGCCCCACTCCTCGGTCTATAGGGCGAGTAAATCCATCATAGCGAACTTCACGAAGCCAGCCGGTAGTTGGAAGATACATCTGGGAGTCGATCCCAGTAGTCAACTGGAGGTAGAGCTCGATACCAACGGCCTTGTTCGGCAAAACTGTCTCATATGTGGCGCAGTGGGAACGGGAAAGACGACCACCGCCTTATCCATGGTGGTCAAGGCCTCGAGGCTGAGGCCTTCGGTGAGGTTTTTCATTGTTGACAAGGATGGGGAGTACAAGGGTTTACTCGATCAGTTCGGTCCGGATGAAGTGGTTAACGTACCTTGGATCTCTCTTTACCAGTCCGACGATGTGACGCTTGAAGACTTCCTCGCAGAATTTGGGTGGCAGAGGAGCTGGTGGACCGCAAAAATCCTAGATTGCAGCCTCAAGCTATTGAAGACCGCGGGGAAGAGACTCTCGAAGGACCACTTGGAAAAGGCCATAGCCATTGTCACCAAGGACGTTCTCGGGTTTATGAGAGATGACAGCGAACTTCGGGACTATAAGATGCAGGTTATCAATGCCATCAGGTCCTCAGGACTTATTCCCCAGAAACAAACCGTCGCCCAGAATCCCGTACAGCTCCTGAAGCGGTATAAGATAGTTATCATGGACCTATCCAAGGGGCGGAATGGATGGGCGGATAAGCACATAGTGATCGCCCATGCACTCCGTAGAATACTCAATGAGGCTCTGGAGAACAGGAGGTTTGGGTGTGTGATCCTCCTCGAGGAGGCGATGTACTATGCGCCCCAGAGAGGGTATTTCGAGGTTGGGACCAGGGACAGTAGAGATAAGCTGCTGTCGATCATTCGTGAAATAGCTACGAATGGCGGGAGGAATGGTGCTGCGCTGTGGGTGGTCACCCAAAGGCTGGCGACCGTTTCAAAAACAGTGATCACGCAGTGCGCCACCAACACTATTTCACACGCCCTGGAGGATGTAGATAAGCAGAGGCTGGGTGAGATCGTGGGTCAGGAGTTCATCGACTTGCTGGGTGGTTTGTCTCAGGGTGAGGCGATAGTGAGGGGAAGTGCCCTTCGATGCAGGTTTCCGGTATGGGTAAAGGTGATCCCTGTGATGTTTCCAACCTCTGCGGACTCGACACCGCGTAAGAGATTCCTAGCCATGGAATCGGAAAAGTTGTCGCTCCAGGATGGTCGGAAGGACCACACCGATGGGATTCCACTTGAAATGTAGGATTTTCCACTGAAATGCTCTAAATAATTCCTCTTTATCCAAAAATAAATCCAAAAATCCAAATTTCGCTAAAGAGAGATAAGAGGTAAGATAAATTCCAGGATAGATTATAGGCATGCGGGTTAAGGGGAGGAAGAGCTTATCCAGATCGTTCAGCTTCGTGCACGTAGCCGACACCCACCTTGGTTTCAGACAATACGGTTTAAACGAACGATGGGAGGATTTCAGTCGGGTCTTCGTGGAGATCGTCGACAAAACCATTGAGCTGAAGCCTGAATTCATGATCATTTCTGGCGATGTCTTTCAGGACCCTAGACCTACGAACCGAACTCTGGAGGTTGCGATCATGAATCTCGTGAGGCTGAGAGAAGAGGGCATCAAAGTTCTCGGCATCGGAGGATCTCACGACTCTAGCCCGAACGTCACCACTGGAACTATTCTGAGACCTCTCGATGGAGCCAAGCTTCTTTACTATCTGCCCGACCACAAGGGGGGATCCTACACGGGAGACTGTTATTATGTCTACGGAATTCCGAGTTTCCGAACCAGCAGGGAAGGTGAAGTAAGACTCAGGGAATTTTTTGAGGAGAAGCCACCAAGTCTCAGTCCTTCGCTCTTTAACATTTGTGTGTTTCACATGGCACTGAATCACCCCAAGGTACCCAAAATCCCTGACGAGTACACGCTTAGTATGTCGTTTCTCCCTAAGGGCTTCGATTATTACGCTGGTGGTCACGTTCATCGACCACTGATCTCAAGGCTAGACGGTAAGTTGGGAGGGGGGATTCTCGCATACAGCGGATGCACTGAGACCACAAGCACAAAGGAAGCCGAATACAGCAAGGGCTTCTTTTTTGTGAAGGTCGATAAGAGAGGCGGCTTGAACTTGAAAAGGATCGAGCTCAAAGGACCTCGCCGATTTGAGGTGATAGAGATCGATGCCACGGGAAGGAAAGGTTCCGAGATAACGAAGCTTGGATGTGATGCTGTCAAGCGGTTAGATGGTAAGGGAAAGGTAATCGTGGTGATTCTAAGGGGGGAGCTACCTCCGGACGTTAGAAAAATGGAGATCGATTCGGCCAAGATAAGGCGGTCCGGGAGGAGAGCCCTTCACATCAAGGTGAGTAACCAGATGAAGGAACGTGGGATGACCGAGGAGCAGAAGAGGAGGATAATCGAGGGTAGGCCCGAGGATCTCAAGAGGAGAGCCTACGAGTATCTGGTTAGCGTCCTCCAAAGTAGCGAAGGGGAAAGGGCTGAGAATGTGGCCAGAATTGCTGTGGACCTCATCGAACCCCTAAAGCACGGTGAGAAGAGGAGGGTGCTCGAGCTATTAGAAAAACTATGATTTTCGACTCCATTGAGAGTTACGCCCCTTTTCCACTTGTTTATTCTTCTACGGCCTGAAGGCATCAGGATGTCTTCTGAAACGCGAGACGTGAGATGAACAGGGAGAACCTAAGGCTTGAAATTTACCTTACGCCACTGTTAGTGTGCAATCCCATCCGATATCTGAGCAGTGGCAGCTAGTGGGATACATAGGGAAATTTCCCCTCATGGTAGCTTCAAATTCGATAGTCACGACATTCCCACCGAGAAATTGGTAGGCGTACAGGGCTATCGAAAAGGCGGTGGAGTGCGACTTATCTCCATCGTGGATCGTTATCCTGACGGTGTCCCCTTTATTGACCGTTATGTCGTGAAGATCCCATCCAGTCCTGTCATTGTATGAGAACTCGAATTCCCTTACCTCTGGAGGTTTTTCGGGGGGCTGGGGCGGCTCTTCCGTTTCCTCCTTCGGGGGTGGCTCTTCTGTTTCTCCTTCCTTCTCCGGTGGTAATTCCGCTGTCTCCTCTTTCTCCTCCACCTGCTGGTCCGGCTCCTTTGGTCCCTGAGTGGGCCCAGAGAGGGCTTTATAGATGGGTGAGCTGGTAGGTAGACCTAGGACTACCAGCACCACAAGAAGCCTTGCAATGAACTCTCTTCGACTAATCATGGACAACCATCAAGTTATCCAATTGATGCAAACATAAAAAGCCAAACCATTAGTGCAGTAACCGCTGAAATGAAGCTTGCCACGGGAGCGAATCCTATCAGCATAAGTCTTTTGTTCTTGAACAACTGTTTAGAAATTTTATAACCAGTTAGCAGGGAAAACGCTGAGGCTGTAATTGCCACAGCTACTCGTAGATACCGTATGAAAGAGTGGTAGGGTATGTACAAGAGAAGATCCTTTGTCCCAAGGAGATCCCATCCCCATCCGTATGGATCGGAGATGACCGAAACTGCTCTGGGTATTCCGACAAATAGGAGTGGCAGGCTGAATGAGATCCAAACAGCAAATCCTAAGGGTACAAGGCTGTAACCGTAGTGCGTATATACGTTTTTCAGTGAAACACCTCCTCCCCTCGAGATGAGCTTGGAGAGTATGAGGAAGGAGGGGAAGATGACTAGAGCGGGTAGCAAAACTACGCCTGTGTGTGTTACCGAGTACAGGACAAAATCCTCTGTTCCGCTCCTCATAAATGCCCACGGTTTCATCCACACCAGAGGTCCGTATTGCATGGCATAGGCGAAGATGCCCAAGCTGAGAAACAAGAGAGAGGCAAAGGCCTCCGTGAAATTTCTTCCCGTCTTCACAAGCAAATCCCTCCCAAAGAATCTGAGGTTTAGAGAGATGTTGGACGGGCCACATGTTTTCACACATTCCATGCAGAGTCCACAGTAGTTATTCCTCTTCATTTCGATGGGATTCTCGAACCAGGGACACCCGTAACCTGCTTTCGTACCTCTAACACAAGGAGGGGACGCTGAGTGCCGCAGTTCTACACAAACGTCACGATCCGTAGCCCTCAACTCAAGGGATGAGGTCATTGAATACAAGCCAAGAAAGCTGCCAATCGGGCACACGTACCTGCAATATGCCCTTTTCTCGAAAACCAAGTAGAATGCCAATGCAGCTATGGATAATCCGAGCATAAGCGTGGCTGTCGCTAGAGGATTGCTGATGAAGACCATATGGAAGATGCTTATGAAGAGGAAGAGGAGGAGCCCGATCAACGGGGTCCTTAACTTCCCCGGCCACCTCCTATTTAAGCCGAAACTCCCCTCGCTTTTCTCTATGAAGGACTTTCTCTGCAGCCATTCCCCAGCAGCGGGGATTGGGCACATCGCACACCAGATCCTCGAGGCGAAGGGGATCAGAAACAGGATCAGCAGAGGCCACCAGATATACCAAACAAAAACAGTTGCAAAGTTTTCGGAAGGCATGGGGGATCCAAATATTCCCGTCAGTATGATCAGTTCGAGGAAGAAAAGGTTCGGCAAGATCAGCGCAAACTGGAATACGCGGCTCCGTACGATCCGCCTGATCGCCCCGATATTTAGTAGGTCGAATTTTTTATCGAAAAGCGTTTTAGTCCTTGTTTGACCCCTAAGACCTTTCGTCCCCTATCACCTCTATGCGCCCGGTATGCAAAGCAAGCAAATTTCGGAAGAGCCGTGTTCCCATCAAATTCCCAACTTCTTATCATCGCTTGACGTTTCTTCCCACGAGCTTCGAGTGCCACTACTCCATTACCTCCTCAACGAGTTCACGGATTTGCTTCCTCGACTTTTCGAGCATCCGCAGACCCTTTGGGGTTGCCTCATAGTATTTCCTCATCTTGCCGTGAATCGGCCTTTGCTCGCTCTTAAGGTAACCCACTTCCTCAAGCGAGTGGAGCAACGGATAAATCAGTCCGGGGCTAGTAGAGTATCCGTGCCTTTCAAGCTCCTCCATCATTTCCACCCCGCAAATCGAGCCTTTGCTGGCGTGATAGAGTATGTGAATCCTCATGAAACCCAGGAAGAACTTACGAATCATCGTGATATCAAATATCGATATCAAAATTGAATTTTTACCGTTTAAAAGTCTATCTGAACATTAGAGCAAGGAAACTATGATCTACAAGCGCTTAGCCATCGAGAACGTCCGATCTTATGTCACTGGCAAAATAGACTTCTTCGATGGATTCCAGTGCCTAGTCGGAGGAGTTGGTGCTGGTAAAACCACCATACTCTTAGCCATCGACTTTGCTCTCTTCGGAAAACCGCTTTTTGGTTTGGTTAGGGGTTTCGATTATCTCCTGAGAAGCGGGTCAGACAGGGGAAAGGTCGAGTTCGAGTTTGTTCACAACAACAAGACGTATAGGATAATTAGAGAAATCGGCAGGAAAGGGACCAGGATCTTTGAGGATACTGATAAACTAGCTCTCTACGAGGACGGGGAATTGGTGGCGAGAGGTAAGGAGGAGGCGGTGGAGGAGGAAATCGTAAACGCCATCGGTCTCGATTATAAACTATTCAGGGAGATCCTCTGGGTACAACAGGAACGCTTGAAGGAAATCATTGACCTGCCTCCCGGTAAGCGGAGGGAGAGGGTCGACGGAATCCTCGGCCTGTCCGATCTAGAGGTTGCCTGGGAGAAGATGAGGGATTACGAACGTCATTTCGAGAACCGGATTAAGAGGATAATGGACGAGGATCCCTACATTCCTCTCATCGCTCGAGAAAGGGAAAGATACGAGGATCTGGCTCAAAGGCTCATAGAAACTCGGAACACGATACACGATCTTACCCACAAGAAAGTGGAGCTGGAGGCGGAACTCAAAGAGAGGGACCAGGTCCTGAAGGACCTGGAGAGGTTAGATAAGGAGCTGAAGGAGTGGGAGAGGAAGAAGTACAGAATCGAAATCGACGTGAGTTCGAGTGAGAAGGCACTCAGGGAGATTCTAACTGCTATAGAACAAATGAGGGAGTCCCTAGAGAAACAGTACCGGGAGAAGGAAGACGTGAACAGGGAGATGGTGAAGATCCAGAGAGAGCTGGATAAGTTGGGCGTGAAATCCGACCTAGATGGGGATGGGGTTCGCATTTTTCTGCGGGATTTGGACGAAAGTCGGAGGAGGATCGAGAGTGAGATTGCGGCTGCGAGGGCCCTGCTAAGGGACCTAGAGATTAAAACAGAGAGCCTACTCAAACATGAGCGATGCCCGACATGTCTCCAGCCGATCGATGTCGGTTATCGAGAGAGGATAAGGCGAGAGCTAACGAAGCAGGCGTCCATCATCAATAAAAGGGTCACGACCTCTCAAGGTAGCCTTAAGAAGCTCACCGAACTCACGGAAAAGGTCAGATCCTTACAGGATTCGTTGGAGAGGGGACGTTCGAGGTTTATGTTGATGGAGAATACCCTAACCTCGATCCAAGAAGAGCTCGACGGGAAGGAAGCGATGTACTCGGAAGGAGAAGCCAGGGTAGAGAAGCTCAGGAAAGAGCTCCAAGATCTTCTAAACTCCAAGCCGGATTTCGATCGAAAACTGGCCGACAGGCTGAGATTGGATCGGGAAGATCTTTCCAAAAGGCATGCGAGGCTCGAGAGCAAGCTTGAGCAACTAAACGAGCTGAAGGGACAGCTCGGGTCTCAACTGAATGAGATAAGAAGGAGGCTTAGCAGGGCGGAAAGGGATAGCCTCTTGGTAGAACGGGCCCGTAAATCACTCAGGTACGTCAAGGAGCTCAGAGAGCTCTATAGAAGGGCGCAACCGGTCATCAGGAAAGAGTACGTCCAATGGCTGGAGAGCACCATCCAGAACGTCCTCTCCGATATACGGGGTGGGGAACCCTTAGAGGTTAGGGTCGATGAGGAGAGCTATACCCCAATCATCTCGATTGGCAGAGGTGAACCCATCTCACTACCTTCGGGTGGTGAGAGAACGCAGTTGGCTCTCGCGTTCAGGGTTGGCCTTAGCCAACTCGTGATGGACACAAGGGGACGAGGACTCGAAGTTTTGCTTTTGGATGAGCCAACAGCGAGTCTCGGGAGAGAGGATATGTCAATCAGCCAGCTGGCAGAGGCTGTATCGCGGTTGAGGGGGGTACGTCAAATAATCGCGGTAACCCACAGTGAGGACTTTGCTGAGAAGTCGAGGCACGTAATAGAGATTACGAAAACAGGTACAGGAAGCGAGGCTAGAGCGGTTCAGTAGCCGTCTGTTTGCTTAGGCCTTTTTCTTGGGCTTTTCTTCTTTCTCCTCCTTCGCTTCCTCTTTCGTTGTTTCTACTTCGAGCGGCTTCTCCAAGGGTTTTGGCACGGGAGTTGTGGCCATCGTGTATCCTATCCAGCCAACGATGAACAGGAAGGCGTAAACCAGTATGATCACCGGGAGTTTAATGGCCCACTCGGTAGTAACCGCAAGCCAATGCGATGGTGCGAGAAGGAAGGGGGCGAAGACCCACGTTGCATACCCAATTGCCACTATCAGGGTCACCAAGAGAATGACTGCTCCAATCGATCTTTCTCCCATGGCTTTCGAAACCGAATTCTAAATTACCAATAAAAGCTTTTGCTATTTCGTTTTCACTTTGTGAAAGACGAATCCAGCTTTTCCATCAGAAATTACGCGGTACTTTTCCTTCAGCTCAAATTTATGCAGGAATTTTCTCAGCAGGAGCCTGAAATGGGCTCTACGGATGTCGTCCTTGAAGGAGAAGGATGCCTTCCCTGAACTCACTTTCGACTCCGATTCGGTATGAAAGGTCTTCGTCATCCTCTCTGCTATGAACTTATTGAGTTTGCCAACCTCATCTTTTCCCAGCGACGAGAGGTCGACCTTAATCTCTTTCAATTATCCAACTATTCTGAGGGCTAGAAGTCTGACTAAGTCGGAGACATCCTCGCAACTGTCGGCCGCCCTCTCTATGTCCTTAAAGAGATCGTACAGGATTATGGCGGACCCCGTGGATAATTCTGCGGGAGTCACCTTCTTGAATCTGCTTCTCGAATCCGCAAACAGCTCATCGACATCGTGTTCGAGGCGCTCGACCTCTCTGGTCAGCTCTATTGCTTCCCTTGGAGCCTCGAATAGCCGACCGACACACTTCCGAGTCGCCCAAACACAATCCCTTGCCGTGCTCGCCATTTTGAGGCCAATTTCCCCCATATCCCTTGGGAGGCGATCTAATGGCAGTATCCTCATGTTCCTTGTTCCGGCCGTGATCCAATCGATAATGTTGTCCACCTGGCGCGCGAGACGGTAGAAGTCCTCCCGCACGGTTGGATCTAGATCTCCCACTGTTAGCTCTTCCGTTGTGTCTCTCCTGAGGCTATCGGCCTCTCTTTCCATCTCGTCGATCCTGTCGGCGTGTGCGTTCACGAGTTCCTGTTTCTTCTCAAGTGCCGATTCGTATAGCTCCAGAAAGGTGTCCGCGATACTTGTTGCGAGAGAGGTGTGCCTGAGGCTTATCTCGATAACCTTCTCGGCTCTCCTTCGTCTAAACCACTCGATAAGTTCACTCAAGTGCCAATTCCTCGGCTAGACCCCTCTTGGGATGGGGGTACGCCAGCACGTTTTCAGGTTTGATCTTGACAGTTACCCTGTCACCCACCCTAAACCATCTTCCCACCATTGAAGGTCTTATGACAACTACCTTATCCTCGTTCTTAAGTCTGATCTCGTAGCGGATTTCCTCCCCCTCAAAGATGGATCGCTCGATCGTTCCTGGTAGAGAGTTAACGGCGATCTTCGTACCCTTTTTCACCGATGCGGTTTCAGGTCTGAATACGGCTACGGTCCTTTTTCCCGATTTCATCCTTTTAATGGATCGAACTTGAAGGTCGCCTGACAATTCGATCAGGGAACCGGATTCGTCCACGTCTAAGACCGTGCCCTCGAGAAAATTGGCCTCCCCAATGAAATTGGCTACAAACAGTCTCTTTGGCCTCATGTAGAGCTCGATCGGGGTTCCCACCTGGAGAATGGTTCCCTTCCTCATCACAGCGATGCGATCGGAGATGGCCATCGCTTCGGATTGGTCGTGGGTGACGTGGATGGCTGTAAGCTTGAGGTCCCTGGCAAAACGCGTGAGCTCGTATCTCAATGTGAACGCCAATCTGGCGTCGAGTGCACTGAGGGGCTCGTCTAGTAGAAGCAACTTCGCGCCAGCGGCCAGTGCCCGAGCGAGTGCGATCCTCTGGATCATTCCTCCGCTGAGTTCCCTTGGATAGGACCTGTCCCTATGACGAAGCCCCACCAGGCGGAGGACCTCGTCTCCGATCCGCCTTATCTGATCGGCTTCCCAACCTTTGACGTAGGGTCCGTAGGTCACGTTCTCCCAGACGGTCATGTGTGGGAATAGGGCGTAGTCTTGGAAGACGTAGCCTATCTCTCGGTCTTCGGGTGGTACCTCGTTCACGAGCCTGTCTCCGATGAAGATCTCCCCCTCGTCCGGCTCCACGAGGCCAGCGATCATCTTTAGAGTAGTTGTCTTGCCACACCCACTTGGACCTAGGATGGTCAGGTATTCCCCGTCGTTAACTGTCAGGTTGACCTTATCGGTCGCTATTATTTTGCCGAATCTCTTGCTGAGATTGATTAGCCTAACCCTTGGCAATTAGTTTCAACTCCATGGGTCTAGCCCGTTTCATTATGAGTCGATATGCAACCAGTAGCGTGAATGAGACCAACAATAGCAGCGCACAGGGCACTGCGCTGGAGGCTGCAGCATCCGCGAGCAGTTGTAGATTGCCGGTTTGGACGTATCTGTCTATGGCCGGCTTAATCCACTGAACGATGAACACGGGCACTGTGGTCATCGTCCCGTAGCTCGCGATCATGGTTGCTCCCGTTTCGCTGATGCTTCGGGTGAAGGCCATCGCCACCCCAGCAAGAACAGCTGGTTTAATCACCGGATACGTGATCGTCCGGAATACCGTAAATGGACGGGCACCGAGGGTTCTTGAGGCCTCCTCATAGGTTGGTTCCATCACTTCAATAGCGGCGATTATGGGCCTAACAACGTAAGGATAGGCCAACACCACATGGGTTAGCACCACAAGCCATAACCCGAAGTCAAAGAATCCCAATCCCTGAGGACCCCAAAACAGATATAAGGAAAAAGCAAGCGCACTCGTGGGAACCATCACGGAGATGTTCACTAAGCCGTCCAGGATCGCCTTCATTCTCCCTCGATTCCATCTCGCTATAGTAAAGGCAAGGGGTATCCCAGTCAGCAAGCCAGAGGCAGTGGCAAAGCAAGCTATGATGAACGACACCGCGAGACTGATCCAGTACTGGGACCATTCAAAAGCTGGGGAGCTTCTTGTTCCAAATGCAAACACCGTGATGTAGAAGGTAGGGACGAGTACGATCCCGACCAAAATCAGAAACACGAGGTAATCCCTCGCTTTCTGAACCGGGGTAGCACTTACCGCTCTTTCAAATTTCGGTCTGGTTCGAGGCAGAGGAACTCGCCACCTTTCTGAGATGAGCCTTGTGGTGGTGACCAATACGCAGGCTATGGCCACCAGTATTGCACCCATAAATGCAGCGCCGGCTTGCTGAGTCATCCTCCACCTAGCTATCAGAACAGGAGCCGTTTCGTAGGCCCCGGCCACGATCATGGTGGCCCCGGTCTCGCTGACGCTCCTCGTGAACGCCAGTGTTCCTCCTGAAAACAATCCCACCATGATCTGGGGAAGGCCAACGGTGCGAAATGTGGTGAAGGAGGGAGAACCCAGGGTCCAAGCTGCTTGCTCGTGAGTTACGTTGATTTGGCTTATCACACCGACCAGGGACCTCACGACGTAGGGCAAACAGAATACGATGTGTAGCATCATTATCAACGCAGGCCCTGGAGAGAGCAGACCCCTGTCAAGCCCGATCAGAGACGCTGAACCCATTCTCGTTCCCCAGAACAGAAAGATCGACAGACCTAGGGCAGACGTGGGAACCGTCACGGGTAAATCCAACAACGTATCAACCAGTTCTCTTCCGGGGTATTCGTACCGAACCAAGACCCATGCAACGATGACGCCCAATAGTATGTCAACCAGCGTGACGATCGCTGCGATGGAAATAGATAGACCCAACCCGCTTAACAACTGTCTCGAAACGCTTGGATCCATAAGGACTAGGTTGACGACCTGGTCCCAGTTGATCACGGCAAAGGAGAATATCCAAAGGGTGGGAACGAATATCACCGCCAGGAAGAATAGGAGCGAGAAGTAAGAACCGAATCGTCGGAACCACCTACTCGAAAAGAGTCCGTCAAGGTGTTTGGTCACGTCACTCATTTGCGTTCACTACTCTAGGTCATCGAATTCGAATTCTCCTTTCCACGTATTTAGAGTTCTGCTCTTCTGTCAACCGTGCTGAGGGTTTCTTCCCCAGTTCCTACCAGGGTCACCCGGACCCCAGTCTTCCTCTCTATTTTCTTGATGAAGGTGATAGCGTCCTCGGAGAGGTCCTCGAAGGAGGTAATCCCCTCACAGTCTGGGAACAAGATATCTAGCTTCGTTAGAGCGATCTGGGTGGCGCTGTTCAGCATGACCTCTCTCTTGGCAAGTTCGAAATTAAAGGGAGCGGATCTCCTCCTCCTTCCGCTGACGGTGGCTATTTCGGCCCATCCCCTTCGCTCGGCCTCCTCCCACGATATCTCCCCCTTGAGGGGTCCCCCACCAACCCTCGTCATATATGCTTTGAACACGACGATCACCTCATCGATCCTCTTCGGTCCCACACCCACATCCGAGCACGCGGCGGATGCTGTGACATCCTTGGAGGTAACGAAGGGGTAGGTCCCGTGAAACAGGGAAAGTTGGGTGCCCTGTGTTCCCTCGATTAATACGTTCTTCCCCCGATCTATCGACCTGTTTATCTCCATGGGAACGTCGGCTAAGAAATCCTGAAGCTCCGGGATGTCCCTCGCTAGTTTCACGATCCTGAGCGCTCTGTCCGCGTTAGCCGGACCACAGCCACTTCCGGTCGTTCCAATCTTATCTTTCAGATGAGCACTTCGGTCTCGATCAACGTGATTCTGGTCGATTATGGCGCATTGATGGTCCAGCCCTATTCTATCTCTAGTTCGCGTCGCTCGGATTTCATCGAGAAAAACCCTTGGGTCGACGAGAACCCCTGGACCGACGAGCATTCGACATTTATCGTAGAGAAAGGTGCTCGGAATCATCCTCAGTTTGTACCGCTTACCTCGGTGTACCACGGTGTGGCCGGCGTTCGGACCAACGCCCGCTCGCGCGCCCAGATCGACCTTATCGGTCAGAGCGAGGTAGGAGATGATCTTCCCCTTTCCAGTGTCCCCGAAGAAGCCACCGACAACGACGGTGCATGGCAATCCATTAGATGGTTGTACGTTTTTTTAAAAAATGAGTTTGATTTCTGCGCTAGAGGTTGGATCAGAATGCCCGTCGCCATCACTCGATCTGGCAACAAGTTTTCATCATCTCCAACTTTGAGTTGGTGGCGAGTCTTAAAACTTCTCCGCAAGTCCAGCCCTGTCGATGACCAAGTAGCCGGAATAGGGCTTCCACACCTTTCTGAAGTGGAGGGGCTCTATCCTCCTTCGATACATAGGGGAGTCGAGGACGAGAGTTTCATACTCTCCCCCCTCCCCGGCAGGATGGATCCCGAATCTTTTATTTAATTCCCTCAACTCGCTGATGGTCTCTTCGTTGATCCTTCTTCCCAACCAGTCCTCGTCGAATCCATAGGCGGCGACGCTGGTAATGATCGTGTCGAACCTCGCCCGTACGATCTCGTTTAGGAGCCCGATAGGGTCTTTTCCCCAAAGGGGAGCCACGAACTCGAAACCTAGCTTGTGGCTGAGGTCCTCGATCTTCGATTTCTGATACTGGGAGGCGATGGCGCCGCAAACGATACCATCCACATCGAGTGTGCTCATCGTGTTCTCGAGATCCCTGAGCTCGGAGTCCCTCTCGCCAAGAGTTGTACCCTTGACCAGTGGAATACCCAGCGACTCAGCAACAAGATCCACCAGGTGGACGTTTGGCACGTGGAAAAGCCAACTTTCGTTCCTCAGGGGGAGCATGGAAACGAGGTAGCGTACCTCCTCCCTCCTCTTTAATACTAGGTACAGAGCGTACAGGCTGTCCTTCCCCCCCGAGATAAGGGCCGCGAGAGCCATACCCAGCTCGTTTTATCCGAGTGGGAATAAAGAGTTTGGGATGATCACGAAAAGGCAGTTGGCGAGGTATATCGATCACACATTGGTGAGGGCAACCGCCACGGTTGAAGAGGTGGAACGGCATTGCGAAGAGGCCAGGCAGCTGGGATTCGCTTCCGTTTTTGTGAATCCGTGTTATGTTCCTTTGGCCTCGAGGCTGCTGAGGGGTGCTGGGATCAGAGTCGGTACCGTCATCGGATTCCCGCTGGGCGCGACGACGGATCAGGTGAAAGCCTTCGAGGCTAGGAGAGCTATCCAGGATGGGGCGGACGAGGTGGACATGGTCATGAACATTGGGGCACTGCGTTCCGGAGATTACGGTCTCGTAAAGCGCGATATCGAGGGGGTGGTGAGGGTGGCAAGGAGCAAGGGGGCGAGGGTCAAGGTCATCATAGAGACCTGTTTTCTGACAGACGATGAGAAACGCGTGGCGAGCAGGATAGCCAAGGAAGCCGGGGCTGACTATATAAAAACCTCAACCGGCTTTGGACCGGGTGGAGCGACGGTTCGCGACATCGGGATAATCAGGGAGGAGGTCGGTGATTCAATGGGAGTCAAAGCCTCGGGGGGAATACGTCGTGCCGAACAAGCCCTAGCCATGATACGAGCAGGGGCCACGAGGATCGGGACGAGTCATGGCGTTGCCATCCTGGAATCCCTACCTAGTGAAGAAGAGCGCCAGACATAGGACGAGGAAGAGCCAGGTAAAAATCACAATGGGAGAGGCGATGGTGAATTCCAAGAAGCCCGAGATGATGACACTCAAGGCGAGAATCAGGGATATTAGAAGGAGAAGGTGCGCGGTGACCATGTCGGTTAATTCAGCTTCCTGTACGAAGCGGGTGGATACGAGGGCGAAGAGCGATGAGAGGAGAAGGAGGATCGCGAACCCTACTTGTTGGGAGCCCAACTCTTCGCCACCGTGCATCCGCTACATCTGCAAAAACCCTTATTAGCTCCTAATCACCCACTAGGGTTTAAAATACTCTGAGGGGAGAGATTGGTGTGAAATACGTCTTCATCACGGGCGGGGTTCTGTCCGGCTTGGGTAAGGGCATCACCACCTGCTCCATAGGAAAGATGCTCCAGGTGAGGGGATACAAAGTCAACGTCGTCAAGATAGACCCCTATATCAACGTCGACGCCGGCACGATGAACCCCTATGTCCACGGAGAGGTCTACGTCCTGGACGACGGCTATGAGGCCGACATGGATCTAGGACAATATGAGAGGTTTCTGGATCTCAGGCTAAGTAGATGGAATAACATCACCAGCGGGCAGATCTACCTCTCGGTCATACAGAAGGAGCGGAGAGGAGATTACCTGGGGAAGTGCGTTCAACTCATACCCCACGTCACCGATGAGATCAAACACAGAATTCGGGTGGTTGCCGAACGGAAGGTCGATGTGCTGCTATGCGAGTGCGGGGGGACGGTTGGTGACCTGGAGGCTGGAGTCTTCCTGGAGGCTTTCAGACAAATGAGGCTGGAGGTGGGACCGGATAATTCCCTCCTAGTGCATGTGACTCTCGTTCCAGTACTTGATGCCGTTGGTGAGCAGAAAACGAAACCGACCCAGACGAGCGTGAGGGAGCTCCAGCGGATAGGTCTCAGCCCTGACATTATAGTCGCCCGGTGTGAGGAGGGCATGTTGGAGGCTGAGCCAAAGAGGAAAATTGCACTGTACGGAAACGTAAGCGAGAACGCTGTGTTCACTTCCCCCAACGTGAAATCCGTGTACGAGGCCCCTATCGTTCTCGATAGACAGGGCATGGGAGGTTTGATCTGTGATAGGCTTCACCTACCTAAACGAAAACCGAATTGGAGGGAATGGAGGGAGATCGTCAACTCCTTTTTAAAGCCCCGTGACAGCGTCAGCATCGCCATGTGTGGAAAGTACGCTCAACTTGCCGATTCGTACGTCAGCATAAATGACGCCCTAGCACACGCTGGTGCTTACGTTGGGGCGAGGGTCATCATTGACTGGATCGAAACGGAGGATTTTGAGAAGCATCCCGAAAGGCTAGGTCGCCTCTCAGAGTACGACGGGGTTCTTGTTCCTGGAGGATTTGGGGAGAGGGGTACGGAGGGAAAGATTCGCTGCATAGAATACGCGAGAAAGCATGGTTTACCCTTCCTAGGGATCTGTTTTGGTTTTCAGCTGGCTGTGGTTGAGTATGCAAGAAATGTATTGGGCATAGGTGATGCGAACAGCATAGAGGTAGATCCCGATACACCCCACCCCGTGATCGACCTTCTCCCCGAGCAAAAGAGGATCGAGGACAAGGGGGGGACCATGAGACTCGGCACCCATGAGGTCATGGTTGATCCTGGAACGCTGTCATACAAGCTCTACAGAAAAGAGAAGATCTACGAGAGGCATCGTCACCGCTACGAGGTGAACCCAACCTATATCAAGAGGCTCGTTGAGGGAGGACTTGCGTTTTCGGCAAAGAGTCCCGATGCGATAAGGATGGAGGCCCTCGAAGTGCCCTATCATTACTTTTTCTATGCAACCCAATTCCATCCCGAGTTTATGTCAAGACCCGGTAAACCCGATCCGGCCTATTATGGCTTCATCAAGGCTTGCTTGGATAGGAAGAGGGGAAGGGAAAAACCTGAATTCTACGCCTAAGTTGCCGAGGGCGATAGCCTGTATGCTCAAAGAGAGCATACACGATCACACATCCTACAGAATAAAGCTAAACGAACTGGAGTGCTTGATCGAGGCGTTGGGATACGAAGTGAGGGGGGAGGTCCTGCAGACAAAACCCGAACCCGATGTGGCATTTCTGTTTGGAAGGGGGAAGGTCATCGAGATGTCGGAATTGGTGAAGAGGCAAGAAATCGATACGGTCTTTGTGTATAACGTTCTAACCAGTAAGCAAAAACTCAACCTAACCCGTGAGTTGAATGCCGAGGTTCTCGACCGCTACGAACTAACACTGAGGATCTTCGATGAGAACGCGATTGATGCCCTGTCGAGACTTCAAATCGAGTTAGCTAGGCTGAGTAAGCTGTTCCCATACTACAAGCTACAGGCTTCCATCGCTCTCAGGACGGAGCATCCTTCCCTTCGTAGCATGGGGGAATACGCATTCCACAGGAAAGTGACCTTGCTCAGGAAGAGAATTGCAAAGCTAAGGAGACGTATAAAGAAGCTGAGGGACGAGAAGATCAAACGAATAAACGCAAGAAGAGAGCTAGGATTCAAGACCGTCTGTATCAGCGGATACTTCAATGCCGGCAAGACCTCTCTATTCAACGTCCTCACTGGAAGCCGGAAGCCCGTTAGCGATCAGCCCTTTACCACGCTTTCGAGCAAGTATCAGAAACGATATTTTGAAGGGCAATCGGTGTTATTTGTCGATACCATCGGATTTGTTATCGGTTTGGACCCGAAGTTGATCGAGTCCTTCGAGCTTAACCTGCAGGATCTAAGATCCTCGGACATCGTCCTGTTTCTTGTGGATGCTAGTGACCCTATCCCCGTTCTGTTCCTAAAGTTGAGGTCTGGTCTGAACTTTTTAGACAGACTTCGAGTCGACAGAGATGACACCCTGATCATCCTAAGCAAAGCCGATTTGGTGGAACCTGTGAAGAGGAGGAGAGTCCTATCATCCCTAGAGCCGCTACTGGTCGGTCATGATTGGATGTGGGCCTCAGCCAAGAGTCGTGAGAACGTATCGTTACTACTTAGGAAGATTGCCGAGAAAACGATGGTGGAAGCCGGCCCGGCTGGGGAGCTGGTCGGAGCGAAGGCTGATTAGATTGTGGCGATTTCTGAGACCAGACGCATCGGCCGTTCTCGGGGACGCCAAGGCGAAGAGGAGCCTCAGCCGCTATTTCGATGTCGTGCGGGATAAGAGGTACGCGAAGTTCGTCATCGCCAAACGAAATCCAGCCGACTTCGATGGTGGACTCGCTGACTCAGATCTTTGGCTTTTGCACGAGCAGCTAACGAAGGAGTACCAGGACTTGGAGGGGCGCATCGACGGTGGGAAAGTGAACGTAGGGGAGCTACCACTCCCTGAAAATTCGTACCTTGACCTTAAGATCGAGCTGGCGAGAAGGATCATCGGCGCATGCCACCTCTGCGAGAAGCGATGCGGGGTTGATAGGCTACATGGTGAAGTTGGGCTGTATTGTAGAACCGGAGATCAGATGCTTGTGTCGACCATCTTTACACACATGGGGGAGGAAGTGCCCCTAACCCCTTCGGGTACAGTGTTTACTCTTGGCTGTACAATACGCTGTCTCCACTGCCAGAATTGGAGTATCAGCCAGTGGTACGAGAGCGGAGATGCCTACCAGCCAAAGAGGATGGCAAGAGAAATCGAGAGGCTACGCAGGGAAGGTTGCCGAAACGCAAACCTCGTAGGAGGGGAGCCCACCCCCTATCTACCCCAATGGCTTGAGACCTTCAAGCACGTGAGGGTCAACATCCCCGTGGTGTGGAACTCCAACTCGTACTACTCGGAGGAAACAGCGAAGCTACTCGCCGGTTTTGTCGATGTCTACCTCCTGGACTTCAAGTATGGAAATGACCGTTGCGCCGAGCGGATCTCTTCTGCGCCGGGATATTGGGAGGCCTGCACACGCAACCACCTATACGCGAAGAAGTACGGCGAACTCCTCATCCGAGTCCTGGTTCTTCCGGAGCACCTTGATTGTTGCCTCAAGCCGATCGTCGATTGGATCGCGAAAAATCTGGGTCCCGACATAAGAGTCAATATCATGTGGCAATACAGACCCGAATGGCGGGCCCACGAGATCCCTGAGCTTCGAAGACGGCTTAATGCCGAGGAGAGGGTAAGATCCATAGAGATCGCTGAGAAAGCTGGTTTAAGGAATCTCGAGCCTCACTGATCACTGGATTTCAACCCGACACATCTTGAGATCGCCACGGGATAGGAAATCCGTCGCTGGGGAAAGGATTTCCGTTCGATAAGTTACTGGCTCGGCCTCCCGGCGC
>JBHIEI010000007.1:0-41173 GCA_046760555.1 Bathyarchaeia archaeon | reverse complement strand
ATATCTTGAAAGTGAATATCACCAGGTTGGAGGATCTATCTTCGGACATATCGAGACTTTGCATACTCATGGAACTCTACGGAGGACCCCTCCATGGCTATGCCCTAATCAGTAGGGTAAGAAAAAGGCTTGGCAAGGACATCAGCCCAAGCTTGGTCTATCCCTTCCTCCGGCTGATGGAGGAAAAGGGCTTCGTCAGACACATCGAAAAGCCCGTAGGTTTGAAGCCCAGAAAAGTGTACGAGCTTACAGAGAAGGGGAGAGAATTTTCGGAGCGGCTCTTTAGGCGCCTGTCAAAGATCATCTCGTTGGCCATCGAGCCCACTCTCAACGAGTGTGCCCACTGCGGATGTAAGGTCTACGAGGGAGGGCACGAAGAGGTGATCAGAGGAGAGAGAATGGTCTTCTGCTGCATCCACTGTGCCAAATCCTATCTATCGGAGATGGAGAGCGGTAATTAGGAGGTAAAATGGCAAAGGATCCTATCTGTGGCATGTACGTAGACGAGAGCAAGGCGGCAATCACTCGTAAGATCAGAGGAAGAGCCTACTATTTCTGCAGCGAAACCTGCGCGAGGACATTCGAGAAACCGGAGATAGAGCTTCGGAATATGAAGATCTTGGTTGTCTTCAGCTTCGCTTTAGCCATTCCAACTCTCCTCTTCAGCTTCGTAAGGATCCTTCCTGAGATGTTACCCCACAATCTCTGGCTCTTCCTATTTGCCACTCCCGTCCAATTCGTGGCTGGATGGAGATATTATAGGGGAACGTTCGACGCGATCAAGAGCAGGGCGGCTAACATGGATACCCTCATCGCCTCGGGCACCTCGGCCGCGTGGATCTACAGCACAGTGGTTACCTTCTTCCCAAACTTCTTTCCCGGAAGCGAGGTCTACTTCGACACCGCCACGCTCATCATAGCCCTAATTCTGTTTGGCAAACTTTTGGAGGAGATCGCCAAGGGAAGGGCCTCCGAAGCGATTAGGAAACTGATGGACCTCCAACCCAGGATGGCGAGGGTAATCCGAGACGGCGAGGAATTGGAGATCCCCGTAGAGAGGGTCCAGGTCGGGGACCTGGTCATCGTCCGGCCCGGGGAGAAGATACCGGTGGACGGGATGGTAACAGAGGGCCATTCGTCGGTGGATCAGAAGATGATCACAGGGGAGAGCATCCCAGTGGATAAGACGGTAGGTGATGAGGTTATCGGTGCGACCATCAACAAATCCGGTTCCCTCAAGTTCAAAGCAACAAAGGTCGGATCGGATACGACCCTTTCACAGATCATAAAGCTCGTGGAGGAGGCACAAATCGCGAGGGCTCCGATCCAGAGATTAGCCGATGTGGTGTCGTCGTATTTCGTCCCCATCGTGTGGATCATTGCCGCAGGTTCACTCCTCGGATGGTATTATCTCGGGGGGCAGAGCTTTACCTTCGCGCTCCTCACGTTTATTTCCGTCCTGATCATCGCCTGTCCATGTGCTTTGGGGATCGCGACCCCAACAGCGATCATGGTGGGCACGGGCAAAGGAGCCGAGAACGGGATCCTCATCAAGGGAGGAGAATACCTCGAGAAGGCGCACAGGTTACAGACCATAGTATTCGACAAGACGGGTACTCTAACGAAAGGAGAGCCCTCCGTCACTGACATCATCGTTACAGAGGGCATCGACGAAAGTGAACTTCTACATCTGGCTGCCTCCGCGGAGAAACACTCCGAACATCCTATAGGACTCGCTTTAGTAGAGGAGGCGAAAGAAAGGGGCATCAAGCTCGCAGAGCCTAAGGAATTTGAAGCTCTCGCCGGTCATGGCGTTATGGCACGGGTTAAAGGCAAGAGAATAACCATGGGCACACTGAAGCTAATGAAAGACAGAAAGTTGCAGTTGGGGAAGGATCTGAATGAACAAGCCGATGAGCTGTTTAATCAGGGCAAGACATTATCGTTCGTCGCAGTAGACAAAGGAGTAAGGGGTGTTATCGCCGTGGCAGACACGTTAAAGCCATACGCCGTGGAGGTCATGGATCGCCTACATGGAATGGGATTGGAAGTGATCATGCTGACAGGAGACAACAAGCGCACCGCTGAAGCAATCTCAGAGAAGGTCGGTATTCGACGCTTTCTGGCCGAGGTGCTTCCTCAAGACAAGAGCAACGAGATAAAGAAGTTGCAGCAGGAGGGCAAGATCGTCGGTATGGTAGGTGATGGGATAAATGATGCTCCGGCATTAGCACAAGCCGATATCGGGATCGCAATCGGCAGCGGAACGGACGTGGCCCTTGAGACCGGAGGCATCGTGTTGATAAAAGATGATCTTAGAGATGTCGTTACCTCGATACAGCTCAGCAAACGAACGGTGAGTAAAATCAAGCAAAACTTGTTCTGGGCTTTCTTCTACAACGTGGCCTTTATTCCTGTGGCCGCTGGTTTGCTATTCCCCTTTTTTGGAATCTTACTCAACCCAGTATTCGCTGCTGTAGCCATGGCCTTCAGCTCGGTAACGGTGGTCTCAAACTCCCTACTATTAAGGAGGTTCACTCCTCAGATCTAGACCTTAGAATTTTCGATATCCTTTTCCTGATATCCCTTATATCCAGTAGCGGTCCTCGGGGATCGATCCACTACCCGACCATCTTTAACCTTCACCGTCAGGAAGTCCTCTTTCGTAAGGAATGAGAGAGGCTGATCTTATAATAGTTGTCGGAAAAACTGTGGCGGGACAGGCGGATGCTCAGCTACAGATTCCCCATATACCCTCCGGGACGATCCAGCGGAGGCTGTGGAGCAGCTTGAGCTATGTAGGGGCTCTATAACCGCTTGCTCGAGGAGCTGAATCGTGTCAGAACTGAGCGCGGGAAGATACTCAGCTCGAGACTCAGGCGCTCATCGTCAAGCTCAAGGAGGAGAAACCGGAGCTGAACAAAGTCTATTAGGCCGAAGATGTGCTACGAGAAGTGCCTATGTAAATGGATACTGCGGTTAACCATCCTCCCTTCCCACCCAGATTCTTTTAATCCAAGGAACTTGATCGAACTCCTCATCTTCCGAAACTATACACCTCGTTCCTGCTTTCTTCATGGATGAGATGTGAAGGGCGTCGGAAGGTCTTAATCTGTGCTCTTTCATGATCCTCTTCATCGCATCGTAGTCTACATAGTCGAGTTGTATCACATCAACCAGCGGCAGAGTGCTGTCCAGCAATTCGAATACCTCCTCGAGTTTCACGCGGTATTTCGTCGTGAGTATCCAGACCACTTCATCCACGACCACCATGTTCGTTATCAGCTCCGTGCCTTCTTTCACCGCCCGGTGCAACAGGTTCCATGTGTACTCGGCGACCCGGTCCTTTTTTGCGTACCTGAGGTAAATTAGGTAGCAGGAATCAAGGAAGAACTTCTTCTTCGATGTTGAACCTCGAGACATCCTCGGCCACGGGTTTCCTCGTCTTCCTCAGCCACCCGATGAGTTCTTCAACGTCAAGTCCTTTCACTATCACGAGTCCCTCGTCCCTGAAATCGGCTATTACGTATCCCCTAGGCTTCACGCCGAGCGTTTCCCTCACAAGCTTAGGAAGCACGATCTGACCCTTAGGACCCACCTTCAGTTTAAGTCTTACCACTAGTATAACTTTGTTTAACCAAATATAAACCTAGAGTTGGGTTTTGGACGATCCAGATTACGATCAATTCGGGGGCTGAGTTGTTACCCGGCGTAAATGAAATCGAAGTGATCTTTTATTACCTTCGACTCATCTTGGTCAAACCATAGGTGTTGGCAACTAACTGAAATGAAATAAACGGCTTGAATAGGGATTGGATTCGGCGACCAAGAACCCGATCTTTGAAGGTTGTAGGCACGCAAACTGCTTCCGCTTTTTTGGCAAGCTCCTGCCAAGCTACCTTAACGCCGAGTTTTTTGGCGATACCCTAAATATGACCCAAAAAGGTGGGGTTTCTTTGTAGTCATCTCTTCAATTAGCTTCTAGTGTATATCTTCCTGACTGAAGTAAGCTAAAGCCTCAGGAGGAAGAGACTTTAAGGCGTTCCCGTCCTTACCATGGGTCCATATTATCCATTCCTTTGGCCCAAGGCACCATTCAGAGATGTCTCGTCCTCGGACCACGGCCTAAGCAGATCGCTCTCGATCCGAACCTCTTTTCCGCTCTCGGTCATAACTGAATAAACGTTGAGCGTGCATTCGATCACGGCAGCTCGCCATCGATGAAGAAGTCGACGCTGATGAACCGAGCGGTCCCAGATCGAACACTCTATGCGTGTCGGGTTAAGCCCAACTCGTCAAGGATGCCCACAACCGATAGCTAGTGGCAAGCGTTGGGGATCTAGCTAATCAGCCCCTCCCTATCTCGCACCAGCCAGGTTTGAATTTCCTTCTCCATCTTCGGTGCCAATATCGTTCTTAGAGATATGATGAATGATCCGAAAAGCATCTTCGCGATAAGGGATGTGCGCCGCGAGCGTAGGACGTATAAGTCGGTTAAATGGAGGAGCCAGCGTATGTTGTACTCCCAACAAGCATAGAGTAGCTGGTAAACGCATTCGTTCGCGTCTTCTATCCTGAAAGGCTTCCCGCCCTGCATCCCCCCCTGGGGGACAAGAAATAGGGGCACTATGAGACCTGGATATCGTTTAAGATCATCGACGAGCTCGATGGATCGGGCAATGTCATCATCGGTCTCCCCGGGAAGACCAATGATCAGCGTGCTTGCGGGGATCCAGAGATTATCACTCAGGATCCCATACGCCTGTTCTATTACCTCTGGCCACTTTTCCGGAGGAAACGGTTTTGACTTGTTGATCATGTGAATTCTCGCTAGACGGGGACTTCCCGTCTCGATTCCGGTTTGCCCCGCGATCCAAGGCTGCTCTTCTGTGCCCAGCTCTAAGATCTCAGACACATGACGGACCACCTCGGGAGCAGATGCCACACTCGCGAGAGAGAAGTGGCTGATGCCCACCCTCTCGACTCCTGGGAAGGTTTTCACCCTATGGAAGAGCTCTTCGACGGCCTTGGGGTTGACTTGCCAGGAATTCGCATTGTACCTAAGGATGTCCTCGGCATGTAGGACGATGCCCGTCCTGCCCTCACGAACGTTTATGCCCACCTCTTCAAGTACCTGGTCGATGGGAAGGCATCTCAGACGTTGTAAGGTGGGCAGACAAAATCGACATCCTCGACCGCAACCCCTTGCTACCTCGATTATACCACATATCGTCGCCCTTTTGATGCTAGGTATGTTCTCCACCACGTTTCCATAGATTATCTCCGGCGCCCGTTCCCCTCTAATTATTCTCTCGAAAAGCGGAGGTACGACATGCTCTCCCTCGCCGATGACGACGTGATCGATTTTCCATTTCCGTCTGAGGTCAGGGCGCTTCTCAAACTGCCAAGCCCCCGGCCCACCAACGATCACCTTCGCTCCCCAGCGCCTGAGCCAAGGATCGGTGACGAGAGCCTCAAACTCGCTGGCGAGGTATGACTTCCTCTTGATGATACCACAAAACGTCGTCGTCGCCGGTCCCATGCCAAGAGGATCGTTGGCCGTGATCCCGATGATCCTGGTCTCCGGCCCCACGACGCTCCTGAGGTTCTCCGGAGTGGTCACTAGCACTTCATCCTCACCGAAGCCGTAACCGAGGAGGGCGGCCTCGATCTTCCTGGTGCCGCAAGGAGCGTAGAGTGCTTCATCCCGGGAACCTACGGGAACTCTTGGGGCTATTACCCTGTAATAAAACCAATCAGGCCACAGAACTCGCATGGGAGCCGACGAGCAAAAACCCAGAAACAGGAGCCCGTTGTACTCGCTCATGAGTGACCTCGGTGCTGTCAGAACGATTTTGCTCCATCTTTTTTTCGTGACGCTGTCACCTTCTCTGTGAGGAGGAAAGCCTGGTTGCCCATAGACTTCGTTCAACCGAAGATCGGTGTTAATTATATATGTAGCTACATATATTAATGGCTTTCTTGTGGAGCTGGCATAAATGCCGAGATGAGCTGGGGATCAGTCCAGTCGAACTTATGGAACTCATACTCATAGGCAGGGGATCGAGATACGGCTACGAAATCACCCAGGAGCTCTCTGATTGGTTTCACGACTTCTGGGTGCCCAATTTTGGGACCATATATCATGCTTTGCGACGCCTGGAGAAGAGGGGGCTAGTCAGATCCTTCGTAGAGCGTAGAAAAGAGGGGCTAGATAGAAAGCGTTACGTTGTAACGAAGAGGGGAGAAGCAGCCCTCGAAAAGGGAGTTGAGTATTTCCGGAAGCAAATAGAGGTCATTCGACGATTCACTCGCTTGGTGAACGGATTGGCAACAAAGAAAGCCGAAAGGTGAAATTCGTGTGCCCTCTATAAGGGCTCCATGGGCTCCAACCCGATGGATGCGATCCGCAAGATGCTGTCAGGGAAGTCGAGTCAGTGAAAATGGGTAGGAGAGAATCTTGATCCAAAGCGTAATCTACTGAATGCTTTGCTATCATCACATGCTCAGGATCTTGGATTGGAAATCGTATTTTGGTATGGCGATTCTGAGCTTCACACTAGTCTGGACGCGTCATCGGTTGAGCCATCAATCTCACCATCTTAGTGATGTGCCTGAGCACCTGCGCCTTGTTCCCTTCCTCCATCTTCTGTATCAATAATTGTTTTGACGTCGAGTGTGACGGTCAACCCTGAGCTGATTAAGAAAGAATCCGGTTGCCGCCGGTTTGATTAGCCCTAAGGAGGGGAAAATCCTGTCCATTGGGCTAGGTCTCATTAAGATTGGCATTATCTTTTCTATTCCTAGTACCGTTTCTCTTCTCATCTACACCGCCTTACTTTTTCTAGGCTCAGGCTATTCCGTCCCTCCTTTAAGGTTTAAGACAGTTCCCATCCTCGATCTAGTCTCCCATGGGCTGGCAGGCGGGCCGCTCTTATTCTTTTATGGCTTTTCAGTTCCAGGAAATATTGACCTCAACAATCCTGTGATCCTCGCTTCCATCTCACTTTACGTCTGCTCGGTCATTTTCGACCTTAGAAATCATCTACAAGATTATAGGGCCGACTCGGTCTCTGGCACCAAGACTACCGTTTGTAGGCTTGGACCTGGCAGGGCAGGGAGAATCCTGAGCCCTATTTGTTATCCTTTGGATCCTGCTTTTTCTAATCACTTGGGTGTTCCGTCCACCCCTTGCACTCGTCATATCCGGGGCCGCTAACATCGCTGGGGGCGAGATCCTGGCTTTCAAAGATGCCGACACGGTCGCGTCCGCCACTGGCTAGAAGAGATACTTAAGGGCATGAATAACGGAGACGGCGTCGTTGGTGTTGCTGGACTGACATTACCTGTCGAAGGCACCCGATTTGACAGGTTAATGTATAAGTTTTCGTCTGACATCCTAAAAGCCACTCTTGCCGTCAACCTGCCGATGGTGCCCGGATATACTGCGCCTATCGAAGAGCTACCCTCCTCAAAGCTGGAGGGTTCGATCAGGAGAAGGTCTTAAACGAGGACATAACGCTGTCTTTGAGACTGCGAACCGAAGGTAAAATCATCTACAACGAACGCATGGTGGTTTATACTTTGCTCAGGCGGGTTAAAACGTGGAGTTATCCCCGCATAGCGTCGTTGTACGCAATCAATTGCCTCACGACGGTTCTTTCTGGGAAATCCTTAGGGAATTACCCTCCGATACGCGGCAAACGAATTACCTCGCCCCGTCGGACCAAGATGAAAGGCTTGAGCGAGAAAGTGGATACCCTTGACTGAGGATCTAATATTCATCCTGTTACAATGGATCGAAAGCTTTGGCTACATCGGTTCATTCACGGTTATGTTCTTAATCGGAAGTTGCCTTCCGATACCATGGGAACCAGTGCTCATACTCACTGGAGCATCCACACTGGATCCGATGGTTAGTGCATCGCTCGGCGCCGTCTTGAACTTCTACCTCGCCAAAGCGTTGGGAAGACCGCTATTCCTGAGATATGGGAGGTACATTCTAGTAGAAAGAGCTGGGCTCGAAAGAGCCGAGCGGTGGTTTTTGACGTGGGGTCCCTTGGCGACATTTATCGATAGGTCCATTCCTTTCATGCCCTACAAAACCTTCAGTTTATCCGCGGGCATATTGGATACGGCGTTCCCTCCCTACATCCTGTTTACAACGGCTGGTTCCATTTTCCGGTGTTTTTTGGTGACCTCCGTCGAAATCTTGTCTCGGCTCCGAACACGTTACCTGTAGCTTTTTGGCTCCTCTCACAATGGGTGGCTTGCTGGCTATTGCCAGATACCTTCGCCCGCGAGCTAAGGTGCAAATTGGATAAGGGATGATCAAAAATCGTGAATGTGCCAAGAGTTTCGAGATAAGTGGATTTTACGTCTCGATTTTCTCCATCTCCATCGCCACGCTTGTTTGGTCGATCGTAACTTCTCAATCTCCAATTACCTGTCGTATTGGAAGCAATTGTAGCACTTATCTTCGGCTACCTTCTCATCGCCCCCTCAGGATTCGATACGTGATAACACAGAAGGAGATCAGGATAGCTCAAGCTAAATTAGTTGGAGGCGGCAAGACCATCCCTTTGGTTTCCATCAGGTCCATCAAGACAACCTCGATACCCATCGGCCTGAGGCTTTCCGCGATGGGTCTGTATATAGGCTACTATTCGATCCCCAGTCTAGGAAGAGCATATGTGACTATGACGGATAGAGATAACTTCATCATCACTCCAAGGAACCCTGAGAAGTTCGTGGAGGCTATGAAGATAGAGATGGATCGGGTAAAGAGCCATTCGTCTTTTTCTTAGAAAGGGAGGGCCCTTCGTTTAGCATCAGATCGACCACTACTCTCGCTCCTCCATTCAGTAGCCGTTGGTACTCCCCAGATGGAAACTTCCGAGCGATGTCCCTAGCTCTTTGTATCCTTGCGTTAATCATGCGCTCCATATCCGATATACGGATCCTGGGAAGGGCATCGGACGAAATCCATGCCGACGCCTTATTAATTGGCTCATCTGGTGGGGAAAAACAAAGCGTCATGGGGAATAACTTGATCTTTGTTGCGCGGTCGATTCTTCCCGTTCTTCTGGCCACCTTAATATCGACGATATCGTCGGCTATTTGGTAAGCCTCTCCGACGGCAATCCCATATCCATATGCCCGCTTTCGATCAGTCTGCGGAGCATTGGCAGCCATCGCGCCGAGCTTACAAGCAGTTCCAAATAATCCGGCGGTTTTCAGTCGGATAACGAGCGGATACAGCCTTCTGGGGATATCCTCCGTATCGCAATTCTTCAAGCGCGCTGTGGTTAGTAGTTTGAGAATACTTTCTGATCTTGCGTTTCTCGAGAGTGTTATGGAAGCCAACGGCTCAGAGACTGCCCCGCGGCATGCATCATAGATGCCCTCCGTTAATGTCCGATAGCCATCTCCTCCAAGGGCGGTGACCCGATAAGCGGCCCTGCTCAGTAGCATGTCCGCGAGCAGAATTGCTTTTCGAGGACCCAACACCTTATAGAGTGGAGCCATTCCGTGCCTAACTTCGTGCTCATCTATGAAATCATCATGGACTAGTGTGGCGGCGTGTACCATTTCGATACTAGAGGCATAAGGCAGTGTATCCCCAACCCTGCCGCCGAGGGCTTGACTCACCAGTAGGCACAGCGTTCCCCTAATCCGCTTCCCACCCTTGAGAACGTAACGTGCGTGATCTGGATAATGAAAGTGAGCGATGTTCCTGTCCAAATATTCATCGATCATGCTTTTCGCCCACCTCCAGTAGCTTGTAAAGTCTCCTTTGGCGCGCACTTTCTTAGTTGGTTCCTTACAATAAGACACTTATAGAATGCCATTTTTCGACGAGACTTTTTTTCTTAAAGTACGAGCGAATAATGGATCTGGTGAGTAGCTTTTGCTAAGTGGTCAGTCCCCATACGTATCTTGACTGCTATCGTAGCTGATTCGGCATGCCCATTCGTATTGCCTGCATAGGTATGTGCAAACAGACAAGGTATAAGTCTAAGGACGCAGAAGCAAAACGAAGTAACGTTGGGAGAGGCAGGGGCACATCAGCTTTTCGAGGAGGCCTGCCGTGAGATCATCGACAGGTTGATGTCGGTACCTCGTCCTACGAGGAGCGATGTGAGTAGATCAAAACTCGAGGTCTGTCGAAGTTTTAGGGTCAGGCCCCCTTCTAACTCCGAACTCATCCAGCTCCTAAAAGGTGATGAGCGTAGAAAGCTCCTTCCCGTTCTTAAATTGAAGCCCGTTAGGACGGGCAGCGGCGTTGTCGTCATAACCGTGATGACTAAACCTTGGCCCTGCCCCAAAGCCGAGCCATGCATCTACTGTCCAGGTGGTCCTGCTCTCGGAACCCCCCAGTCGTATACCGGTCGTGAGCCTGCGGCTATGAGGGGGCTTCAGCATGAGTTCGACCCGTATAGGCAGGTTACGAGCAGAATCAGACAACTCAGGGAGATGGGGCACGACGTCGACAAAGTGGAGCTCATAATACTTGGCGGGACCTCCATGGCTCTACCCATGGACTATCTAACATACTTCGTCAAGAGATGCCTAGACGGCCTCAACGGGGCTGAAGCGGGATCGATTGAAGATGCGAAGAGGCTTGCCGAAACCAGCCGGGTCCGCAACTCGGATATCACGATTGAAACTAGGCCAGACTGGGGCCAGAGGAGTCATGTTGATCAGATGCTCAACTTGGGCATAACCAAGGTTGAGTTCGGAGTTCAGACAATCTACGATGAGATTTACAGGCTGGTCAACCGAGGGCATAGCATCCAAGATGTGGTTGATTCCTTTCAGGTAGCCAGGGATGCTGGCCTGGGCATCGGTGCACACATGATGCCTGGTCTGCCAGGATCGAGCTATGAGCGAGATCTGGAGGCCTTCAGGGCGCTGTTTGAAGACGATAGGTTCAGACCCGATGCGCTCAAGATATACCCAACGCTCGTACTGGAAGGCACGAAGCTTTTCGATCTATGGAGAAAGGGCGAATACGTGCCGCTATCGACGGATCAACTCGTTGAGATGATCGCGAGGGTAAAGAGAGATCACATCCCCGAATACGTAAGGGTTAAGAGGGTGATGAGGGACATCCCGTCTCATCTGATTGTAGACGGCCCGAGGATCAGTAATCTAAGGGAAGCCGTCTGGGACAGGCTCGATAAAATGGGAGGACGCTGCAGGTGTGTTAGGTGTAGAGAAGTGGGGCATGTCATGGAAAGGCTCGGTCAGCAGCCTCGAATCGAGGATGTGAAGCTTCGGGTTAGGCTCTACGAGGCCTCGGGGGGAACGGAACTCTTCCTCTCATACGAGGACGTTAGGATGGACATACTCGTAGCCTTCCTCAGACTCAGAATACCTTCGGAGCATGCTCACAGGGATGAGGTTAAGGAAAAGCCATCCGCACTAGTGAGAGAGCTCCACGTCTACGGACCACTGGTGCGCGTAGGTGAACAGCCCAAGACGAGTGACTGGCAGCACAGGGGCTACGGTAGGGCGCTGTTACAGAGGGCTGAGGAGATCGCTCGAGATCAATTCGATGCCGAAAGGCTACTCATCACGAGCGGATTGGGCGTGAAGAGCTACTATCACAGCCTCGGATTTGGACCATGTGGGCCCTACATGGGAAAGCCTACGATTCCACTTTCACCAAGTTGAACTCGCAGAGACCATCTCCACGCGCGATGCACTTTGTTTCTTCGATCAAGATACGTTGGTCCAGTAGCTTAGAGAGAAAGCCCGACAGGTAGCCCCTCACAAAGTCGCATACGGTATACTTGGAGGGACCAAAATTTCGGGCCTCGAAGGATTTCCTTACGATCACCTTCCCTGCCAGTTTTTCGAATTCGATCTCACTAAAGTCGAATTCACCCCATCTTTCCTCTTCTTTGATCTCAGCGATCCTTCGCAACACATCGGGTCTCGATTTAAGCCCATGCTCCTCCATCAACCGGGAGCATGACCGTTGCCCACATCCTCTACCTACGGTGGTTAACAAATCGGACGCAATCGCATGGGGGAACGTCTCCTCCAAACCCTTCTTCAGATCGGAGAAGGTTACATCACGGAATACGAAGGCTTGCCATCGATCCAATAGGTCTTGGATTCCCATATCATCTCTTTCAACACAGTCTTATCAGCGTTTGGATCGAAAGACGAATAAAGACGAATAAATAGCGTGGCGTACTTGAATACCGATTTGTCTGAGCTACCCGGCTACAGGGGGAGGCTACTCTCTGTGCTGCGAAAAGCAGGCGTAGAGGTCGGAGATCTGATTCGTGTTAAGAAAGGGGATCAGACTTACGAAGGTCCCCTCATGCCAAGGTCAGGACCGGGTGGAGACGAGTATTTCGTATTGAAACTCCAAAGTGGTTACAACGTAGGAATTCGACTAGAGAAGGGTGTTCGAATAGAGAGGCTCAGAGGTGGTCCCAAACCCGGATTTGTACGTCCTCAGCCTCCTAAGAGAAGGGCTGAGCTTCCAAGGGTCTCGATCATTAGTACGGGAGGAACTATAGCCAGCCGCGTCGACTATACCACCGGAGCGGTCCACGCGGCCATCACTGCGGAGGACCTGTATAGCGTTGTCCCAGAACTTTCAGAGATCGCCGACATCGAAGCGGAGGTACTCATGAACATCTTTAGCGAGGATGTGACGCCAAAAGATTGGTCTCAAATCGCCAAATCCACGGCGAAGCACATCAAGGGTGGGGCCGATGGTGTCGTAATAACCCATGGAACAGACTGCCTACACTTCACCGCGGCCGCTCTGAGCTTCGCCTTACGCGAATCTCCTGTTCCGGTTGTTTTGGTTGGTGCTCAACGATCCTCTGACAGACCAAGCTCCGATGCGGCGTTGAACCTGATCGGGGCCGTTTCGGTTGCAGCCAATGCCCCCTTCAGTGAAGTTGTCGTAGCCATGCATGAGAACGCAACAGATGGGACCATCGCCATTCACCGCGGAACCAAGGTCAGGAAGCTCCATACGAGCAAGAGGGGCGCCTTTCGCTCCATCGGGACATTGCCTCTGGCCTATTATCGAGATGGCAAGATCGATATGGCGATCGGCGACTATGAGAAGCGTACCCCAGGCAGGAGGCTGAAACTGAATGCCAAGTTCGACGCCAAGGTGGCTCTGATAAAATTTTCTCCCGGAATGGATCTGGGTGTTCTAGACTGGTACATCGATCAGGGCTACCGGGGGATCGTGCTTGAGGGAACCGGACTGGGTCACGTTAGCCACCGCTGTTTTCCATCCCTGGAGAAGACGATAGGAGGTGGGATCGTAGTGTGCATGACATCCCAGTGCATTCATGGGAGGACGAATCTCAACGTTTACGAGACGGGTAGGAGGCTGATCGATATGGGGGTCGTCCCCCTTGAGGACATGTTGGCGGAGACGGCTTATGTCAAGCTCTCTTGGAGCCTCGGGCAGAGCAAGGATCCGAATAAGGTAAAAGAGTTGATGTTATCCGACATCGCGCACGAGATCTCCCCAAGGACCTACTTTATCGGCGCTCCTTAACCGACAGGTCGAGCGATGTACGACTTATCCTCGCCATGGTCTCAATCCTCTCTAGGGTCTTCCAGCTCCTCCTCGCTATGGGTGGGAAGGAGCCGTGCTTATTGAACCAATTTAGCAGAAAACTCCTCGTTCGTGGATCGGAGGAGTATCCGGAGCCGAAGAAACCGTACTTCTCGTGAAGCCTCTTTACTATTTGGTCTCTTCTAACCTTTGCTATGATCGATGCGGCGCCTACGATCGGATACCTCAGGTCGGCCTTCTTCCGCGAGACTACAACAACGGGCAGGGTCAGGTACTCTCTTATCCACTCTCCATAACGTTCTGCATTGACATCGGCTGTGTCCACGTAGGCGACAGCGGGTTTGAGCCTCATTATGGCTTTAGCCATGGCCTTAGCCTCCAAGCGATTCAACTTAAAGAGCCGACGACTCGACCAAACTGCCTTGTCTATCTGAGCCGGCGGCACTTCAACGGAGACGTAGCTGAGGGCGATGTCTTTGATGAGGCGGCTGAGTTCCATGCGCCTCTTTGGAGAGAAACACTTAGAATCCTTTCCCCGAAGCATCTCCAGTTTTGATAGAGCATCGTGGTCTGCAAGGACCCCCGCGATCACCAAGGGGCCAATAACCGGTCCCCTGCCAGAATCATCGATCCCCGCTATGGTCATCTGCATAAAAACCACCATAGGATAAATGGGCTTGTCGAGTGATTAAGATAACAAAAATACGTTAGGGTACATTCAATTAGTCTCAAAGGGATGAAGTGGATCGTCGAACTATCGGACGTGACCAAGATCTACAAACTGGGGAAAATCGAGGTCCGAGCCCTTCGGGGTGTCAGCTTAAGAGTGAAGAAGGGGGAGTTCCTAGGCATAATAGGCCCCTCCGGTAGCGGGAAGACGACCCTGCTCCATGTGATCGGTGCCCTCGATAGACCGACCGAGGGGAGAATCATGGTCGACAACATGGATTTATCGGCGCTTAGCGATGGTGAGCTCGCGAAGTTCAGGAACAGAAAGATCGGTTTTGTCTTCCAGTTCTTCAACCTGATCTCTCGGATGACGGCCATAGAAAACGTTGGGCTTCCGATGGCTTTTGCGGGGATCTCTGGGAAGGAAAGAGAGGAGAGGGCCCTGAACCTACTGGTGGAAGTTGGTTTGGCGGATAGAATCCGCCACAGGCCATTCGAATTAAGTGGGGGAGAGCAGCAGAGGGTTGCCATCGCAAGGGCCTTGGTTAACAGCCCCATTTTGGTGCTATGTGATGAACCCACAGGGAACCTAGACACGAAAACCGGGATGGAGATAGTAGGGCTCCTGAGAAAGCTGAATCGAGAACAGGGACAGACAATAGTAGCGGTAACCCACGACCCCGAGATAGCCAAGTCCGCCGATCGTATCGCATACATCCACGACGGGATCATCACCGAGATCGAGGAAGTGAGAAGTGCAGAAACCATCTGAAAATGAGGGTGGGTGAGTGATGCGCCCCACGACCATCGCCGGGAGCGTTCCCTCGGGCGCCGAGGAGCCGCAGGCCAGCGCCTCCATGGGAACGGATGGATGCCATTACCCCTCGGAGGTCCTTCTATGAGGATCAGGGACATCGCATCAGCCGCCATCGGATACATGAGGCAACGAAAGGTACGTGCATCTCTGAACATCTTAGGCATAGTAGTCGGCATAACCGCGATCACGGCACTCGTCTCCATAACACAGGGAATGAGCGTTGCTGTAAACAAGGAGATTGAACTCCTAGGTCCGAGGACCCTGATCGTCATGAGGTCATTCGGGCCTTTCGCTCAGGGCGCAGGGGTTCCCCTTCGAATGAGGGATGTGAACAGAATAGCGAGAATTCCAAGCGTTGAGTCCGCAACGCCTGCAATGACACGCACGGCCATCATCGAAGCTCGTGGGACCGAACTACCCGTAACGATTATGGCAGTGGTGCCCGGAGAGTTCGACAAGATCTTTCGCCATGTTAAGCTAGAGCTAGAGAATGGGAGATGGCTCAAAAGGGGTGACATTATAGCAGCCGTCCTAGGTTCCAATATCGCTCACCCACCAGGCTTGGATGAACCGTTAGCCTACGTTGGTGGACCGCTTAAGGTTAGATTCACGGTGCGTGGGGAGGAGGAGACCAGAACCCTGAGGGTGGCAGGTATCGCGGAGGAGATGGGGGCCGTCGGCTTCGAATCATTGGACGACGTGGTCTTTGTGAACCTGAAGGCCTTGCAGCGCATATTCGGAGCTACTCGTGTAGATCAAATCTATGTAGAGGTCGAGACAACGGAAAAGGTGGACGAGGTCATCGATAGGATTCAAGACGAATTCGGGGAGGGCGTCATGGTCATATCTGCGTCCTTTGTTAGACAAACACTTGGAAACATAGTGGGGATAATACAGACCATACTCGCCGGAGTCGCGGCCATATCGCTGATCGTGGCCGGGATAGCGGTTATAAACACCATGACGATCTCGGTTATGGAGAGGACAAGGGAGATCGGAATAATGAAGGCACTCGGCGCGACTAACGGAGATGTGCTCATGGTGTTCCTAACCGAAACCCTGCTCACCGGACTGATAGGTGGAGGCATCGGAGTCTTGGCAGGCTTTCTGTTGAGCTATCTCGTCTCGACGGTTGCCTCGGTAGCCCTAGGAGGGGGCATACCGATAGAACCTGCTCCCTCGGTAGAGCTAGCATTATTAGGTCTCGCCTTCGCCGTCATAACAGGCGGATTAGCTGGACTCTATCCCGCAAGGAGAGCTGCCAAATTGGACCCAGTAGATGCGCTGAGGTATGAGTAGCGTGGAAGAAATTAGCACTGCGAAGCAAATCCTGGGCTGCCTAACATTTTCGGGAAAGGCTTTCAGGTCTATCGTCAGGGATCCGAGCCTCCTCAAGGCGGCGTCCATCATAATCACCATAGCCGCAATAGCTGCATTGGCGGGCTACAACTACGCTGGGAAGAGGCCTTTGCCCTTGCTCCCCCCTCAAGTGACACCAACGGGTACGGTCATTCCGATCCAGCCCAGACAGATTCGACAGTTTATGATGATCGGAGCCCTGGTCGGGGGCCTGGTCGGCATTCCTCTGGGGTGGATAATTAACTCGGCCCTCATCCACCTCTTCTCCAGAGCCTTCAAGGGCAGAGGAGGTTTCAGGGCTATGCTGACCCTAGCCGGATATGCCTCCTTGCCCCTTGTTTTTCAGCATGCGCTGCGCCTCATAGATTCATTCATCATCAGCCCAGAGAGAATCTCACTCCTAGAGGGTCCCCTCCAAGTATTCGCTGATCCGGTTCTGAATTCGGTGGTCAACAACTTCATGTCCACCTTTACAGTTTTCGGGATATGGTCCGCGCTGCTCATCGTGATCGCCATCCGGGAGAACTACGAATTTACCTGGCCCAAATCGATATTGGTACTGATTCTTGCCTTCTCCCTGTTGTTAACCATTCCTCCCCTAATCTCGACCTCAATGGTGAGACTAATAACCCCATCGACGATTCAGGCCCCTCATCCCATTTAGATTTCTGAAAGATCCCCGTGCTCGCGAATGTGCTTTAACCCAGGTTCGTATCTCTATTTGTGAACATCTTCCTAACCGGAAAGCCAGGCGTCGGAAAAACTACTGTCCTGAGGAGGACTATGGATTTGCTTTACGAGAGGGGAATCAGACCAGGTGGTCTTTTCTCTCCAGAGATCCGTGAGCGGGGCAGGAGGATCGGGTTTGCTATTGTCGATGTCGCCACGCAGGATCGTGGGATTCTGGCACATATTCTTCAGCGGTCGGGGCCGCGGATCGGTAAGTACCGGGTTAACCTTAGCGACATCAGGGATATCGGGGCGAGGGCGATCGATAAGGCATTAGAAACAGCCGACTATGTGGTTTGCGATGAAATCGGTCCGATGGAGCTGTTCAGCAGCGATCTCGAAGAGGCAATCAAAAGAGCGCTTAAACATAGAAAGCCTCTTTTAGGCACAATTCACTGGAGAATGAGGCATCCGCTGATAGATCGTATCAAATCTGATAATAGTAGTCTCATTCTGACTGTTACTGAGACCAATCGTGACAAGCTGCATGAAGTTGTCGCGGAGAAGTTGATCAAGGCTATGCCCCCACCCAAATAGCCGAATACCGTGCGTTACCGAAGCAAGAAGACGTACCCTACGAAGTACAAAACCAAGGGCTCTATCCGAGACTTCTAAGGACTTGTTCCATCTCCTCCATTGAGGCATCCGTTTTGATGCCCACGCTGTCAAAATGAGTCCTCGCCGCTTGCAGCCCCTTCCCCCGCAACACGTTGATCACCTTTTCGATTTTAGGTGCCGGTATCCCTAATCGGCTGCAGATGGCATCGGTCGTGTAATACCAGGGAGAATCCACGGCACTTTCCTCGAAAACGACACGAAGTAGCGGTTTTGCCTCCACATCAACCACATCCCTCATAGCTTCCACAAGCTTGCGGTCGTAGAGCTTCCCCATGTATAGTGGCCCGATTGTCCTAAGCCTGCTCTCACACCTGGGGCACTCCTTGCCATCCGGTTCATCGAATCCCTTAGGCATCCTGAATAAGCATCGATCGCAGTGGAGGATGAAGCCGATGTTCTCTAGGATCTGGTCAGTTCGCTCTGCGCCCCTGGATGCGACGAAGTAGAGCCTAAACGAATCGCGGAACGTGTGTGCAAAAATAGGCTGTAGTGCATTGTAATACTGAGCTCCAACCTCGATGACCTTCTTGGCGAGGATCCTCACACCTGTCTCCCGAAAGTACTCTGTCTTGTGGGAAAGAGATCCGTATTTCCTATAGCAGGTCTTAGGATAGGTGCCACAGAGACACGCGGTATCCGTTGAGCTCACCGCCAAGATACCTCCAAGACGAACGGATCTGACGGCAGCATCAAGAAAGGGATTGGGGGAGCCAAACGGATCCACGTCCAAATAATCGAACCTTGTCCTCATTCTTCGGAGAAGGTGGTTCGCCTCCTCACTCTTAACTTCAACCACACAGCGAAGTCGCTTCTCGTTGATCTTAACGTTTTGCTTCATCAGCTCAAATGCGGTAGGGTTGACATCGTTGAGGATGACCTTGTTCAATCCAAAAACCTCGCTCGCAAGCCTCAGCCCCCTGACTCCCGTTGCAGCGAGGAGGTCGCAGGCTTTCGGATTTACCTCCCTCGGGCCTCTCAGGAAAGCCTGTAGCAAAGCGACGGATAGGGATCGATCCATCTTTTTGTTGGCATTGTAGAAGACTGCCATCGATCTTTCGGGTTTCCCGTGAACGGGGACCCTGATCTTGATTTTACCCTCACTTACTAACTGGAACTTCATCCCTCAGACATTAACGATGCCCTTTTCTGGTCAATCACCGTTCGAATCCACGGGCCAGAAGGTAGATCTCGCCACTCTTCTGTTTGCTGGCTTTTGGCTTGAATAACCTTATAGACCTAAAATGCCTTTTGAGGCCATCAACAAACCCGTTAAAACGGTTTCCCTGAAACCCTTTTAGAAACACGGTCCCCCCGACCTTGAGAACATCCTTCGCGATTTCCACCGTGGCTTCCAGTAGATCGCCCTGAAGCTCGGTATCCAGCTCACGGACACCTGATATTCTCGGAGAGATGTCGGAGATCACCACATCGGCGCTCCTTGGGAGCACCCTCGATACACGGGCCTTTGTTGTCGGGTCTGTCACATCTCCCACCAAGAGCTTCACATTGGATTGCGGAAACTTCTCCATCCTCTTCACGTCTAAGGCCAAGACATAGCCTTTGTCACCAACGACAGATCGAGCCACTTGGGTCCAACCACCTGGGTATGCGCCCACGTCAACGACACAATCTCCCCTTCCGATGAAGGAGAACCTTCTATTCGCCTCGATGAGCTTGAATGCCGCTCTGCTTCTGTAGCCCCTCCTCCTCGCAATCCTTGTGAAAAAGTCCCCCTTCCCCCTCAATGAGACCTGTTCTTTACGATGATCCACTCCCTGATCTTGGGGCAAGTTAGGGGCGAGATGTTTCCTGTTCTGCTGCACCTATCAACCTCTATACAGACAAGGCATGGACACCCATCTATAGCTCCTAAAGGATTCCTGCCCCTCGTTCCTTTGACTACTTTGATGTCAACGGAATCCTTGGGCTTGCTCTCTCCCAACTAATAATAATACACCCGAATCAAATAAAACTGGAATAAAGGCGCTATCATATGAGCCGATCGATATCCCGAATCTCAACGATCTAACCCCCTCTTAACCTCACCACCGGGGGTCCTCTCTCCAAAAACTATAGCCTGGAACGTATATACCCGAGTTTCGGGAGAGAGCCACTCATCTGGGGAGAGCCAAGCCTTTAAACAACACTGACAAAGAAACTCCTCCGCGTCCCACTTTTGCTCGACGGCTACCTGTGGAAGCAGAAGCCCCTTATGCGCTCCCTTCTCGATTATTAGTCCGTCCCTTCCGATCTCTACCTCATTCGGGTAGTCTCTAACGTCGTCAACCTCGATCAATTTTGGTGGGGTTAAAACACTCACCTCGATAACAATCTCCCTCAGCTCATCCAAGGTCACCGGAGGAAATCTGGTGTCGCGGGTGGCGGCACTAATGGCCGACTCGATGGTCGCATCGACGAGCGGGAAAGTTGGAGAGGGAAACCCTATGCACCCCCGCAGCTCCCTCCCCCTCCGCATATTATGCAGGCTGACAAATACACCGCATTTTCGGAGTAGTTTTGATGGGGTGTTCTTGGGTCTACGGATCACCCTACGATCTCTTAGGTACCTGTTGATGGACTCTCGAGCCAGCTTAACCAGGAACCTCTGCTCGCTCTCTGAGAGCTCAAACGAGGACAAAAGGGCTCAGCTCTCCCCTTTGATTATGGCTCTCGCATCAGCTAGGACCCTATCGATGTTCTTCCAGTGGGACCCGGCCCAGTAGATCTTCCCGCAACCCAGGCAGATCCAAAAGTCTCGGTAAAACCTAATCGTAGACTCGGGGATTCTTCCCTTCACGTCATCCGCCTCAACGGATGCTATGGGAAAGTTGCAGATCGGGCATCTCGAGAATCGTGTGTCGACTGCCAAACGGATGCCGAATTTAGTAGCGATGGCCGCTAGTCTTTGAGCCTCACCAATGTCCTTGAGGAGGATGCTTTCTGCTCCCCTGGTCCGGGCCTTTCTGTATAAGACGTCGTCCGCAGTCAGCAGTACGCGTCCCTCCCTCACGGCTACCTCGGCCACAGTATCATCAAGGGCATTTTTGGCGTATTTGACATCGTAACCTAGTATTCGTAACCATCGGCATATCTTCCCACACATCCCGTCGGCAACAAACTTTACAGTTGCCAATTATCTGACCGTCACAGATTTTGCAAGGCCCCTGGGATGATCTACATCGATACCTCTTCCCACCCCCGTGTAATACGCAAACATCTGGAGTGGTATGACATATGGGATCGGGGTGAGGATGCTCGGTATCCCGCTGGGGATCTCAATAAAATCATCGGATAGCTCCTTTATCTCCTCATCTCCCTCTTCGATCAATGATATCACTCTCGCTCCTCTGGCCTTCATCTCCATCACGTTTCCAATCAGGGTTTTTCTCGTGGGATCGTTGGGACTTACAAAGATCACCGGGATTCCCTTCTCTATCAAACTGATTGGCCCGTGTTTGCTCTCACCAGCCGGATACGAGAAGGATGGAATGTAGGAGATCTCCAAGAGTTTGAGTCTACCCTCAGCTGCCACCGCGGTGCTCATTCCCCTGGCTAAAAATAGGAAGTATGGGCTCGAAAGGTACCTTTTGGCCAACCTCGCAACCCCTTTCTCCTGCTTTTTAAGGATCTCCTCAACAATATCTGGAACTTTTTCCAGACTCTCTTCCAATTCCTCCGCCTCCTTGTGCCCTATCTTCCCCCTCTTCTTCGCCAGTCTGATTGCGAGTTGAGTGAGGACCGACAACTGGGAGGTGAAGGTCTTGGTAGCTGCCACACCAATCTCGGGTCCAGATTGTTGGCACACATAGGCTCGTGATATTCTAGATAGGGTCGAAGCAACGACGTTCGTCAATCCGAGAATGGTTGCGGCTCGGTTCCTAGCATACATAACAGCGCTTATGGTATCAGCTGTTTCGCCGGATTGGCTCACCGCCAAGACCGCTGTGTCAACACCCACCGCCTTTCCGTATTGGGCTATGAACTCAGAAGCGACGACAGGCTGGCTGGGCTTAGAGGCTAGCTCGGAAAACATGTAGGATGCCGCCTGACAAGCGTGTAGTGACGTCCCCGCGGCAACGAGGAACAGATCCCTCGCCCTGTCGAGAAACGTAGCCATGAGATCCAAGTAGCTCTCTTGAAGCCTCAACGTATCCCTCAGACACCTAGGTTGTTCGTATATCTCCTTTAGCATAAAGTGGGGATAGCCCTGCTTCTCCGCCATTTCGGCAGTCCAATCCACAATCGTGGGCTCCCTCACAACCTCGGCCCAGTCCTCAACCCTCCTGATGATATAGCCCTCGTCGGTGAGGACCGCGAGCTCGCCGTCGTTTAGAACCACAACCCTTTTCGTCAGTGGTAGAAATGCTGGTATGTCAGAAGCGCAGTACAGGCCGTCCTCCGAGGCTCCCAGGACCAGTGGGCTTTCCCTTCTCGCACAAACAATCTTTCTCGGTTCGTTGGCATAGAGCACGGCAATAGCGTAAGATCCATCTAGGAGCCCTGTCGCTTCTCTGACGGCCTCAACGAAGCCCTTTCCCTCATCGAGGGATCTCTCTATCAAATGCGGTATGACCTCGGTATCCGTTTTTGAGCGGAATACGTGCCCCTGATCGATGAGCTCCTTCTTCAGTTCTAGGAAATTCTCGATGATTCCGTTATGAACGACCGCTATTTGATCCTTGCAGTCATGGTGAGGATGGGCATTCTCCTTGTATGGGGCACCATGCGTTGCCCATCTACAGTGGCCTATGCCGACGCTTCCCGGGAGGTCATCGAGATTGAGCTCCGAATGAACGTCCTGAATCCTTCCAGCATCCTTCTTCGTGTGTAGTGACTTTTGATGGATCGTCGACTCGCCCACGGAGTCGTACCCGCGATACTCCAATCGCCTTAATGCTGGATGAATGATCGTTGCCGCCCTCCCATCCCTGAGCAGGCAGCCAAAAATCCCACACATTGGTACTTAGTTTATGGAGGAATTCGTTAAATGCTTATCGGCTCCAAGGTAATTATGGTCGACCTATGATGTTGATCCTACGCCATCACTCATCGAAACGCTTGCCCCCCACGGCATCAGGTGTTCTCTGGGGCCTTCAAAGATCCTCAGCAGTCAAATCTCAAGTATTTTGAAATGGGATCCCGTTCAGAAACGATGAAAGCAACCGCGATGGCCCATCCCAACAGCGCCATCGTCAAATACTGGGGAAAGTCGGACGAGGAACTCGGGTTACCACTCAACAGCAGTGCATCGGTGACGATCGCTCCGTACTGTACAAGGACGACGGTCGAATTCTCGAAAGCCTATGCTAAGGATGAGGCCTTCGTAGATAATGAAAAGGCATCCGGAGAGACCGAAGTGAGAATCGTCAAGCATCTAGACAGGATAAGAAAGTTAGCGGGCGTCTCCCTGCGTGCTAGGGTCGTATCACTCAACGACTTTCCGTTGGGCTGCGGGTTCGGATCGTCGGCATCCGGGTTCGCGGCCTTGACGCTGGCGGCTTCACGTGCTTCGGAGCTAGATCTGAGGGAAAGAGAACTCTCGATCCTTGCGAGACAGGGCTCAGGGTCCGCATGTCGGAGCATCCCTGGTGGCTTTGTTATCTGGAGAAAGGGTGAACGGTCCGAGGACAGCTATGCCCAAAGCATAGCAGAACCTGGTGACATCGATATGAGAATTCTGATGGTATCGGTGGGCAAGAGAAAGGAGATCAGCTCGGCCAAGGGGATGACTCTTGCCAAAACCTCTCCGTTGATGGAAGCTTGGCTAGCCCAAAAGGATGAGCGGATATCATCGCTAACAAAGGCCGTTAGGCAAAAAAGTATCGGAGAAATAGGCAGCATATCAGAGGCGGAGTCACTCTGTTTGCACGCCATTTGTATGACCTCAAATCCCCCGATCATCTACTGGGCCCCCACAACGCTACGTATCATGAGAGAGGTGCTGATCATGAGGGAGGAGGGCATAGAAGCCTATTTCTCAGTAGACGCGGGCGCGAGCGTCTATGTGTATACGCATCCGGAGCACGAGATCGGTGTTTCTACTCGACTTAGGGAAATTGAGGGCGTAGAGCGTGTTCTCCGTTGTAAGGTCGGGTCGGGGGCTAGGATAGTCGGGAAACACCTTTTCTGATCGAGCAGAACCATTCTATACTCATTCCCATGGGCTTTCTTGATCTCCTCTTGGTCCTTGCCTTTCTGCTCCTTCCAATCATCTCAGCCACCGTCATCGGTCCACGAATCATCAGGAAACGACAGAGGAAGCTGCTCTTCAGACGAATGAGTGACATAGACAAGATCATCGAGGAGAAGCCACGGTCACTACGACATTAAAACCTCTGGACACCGGTTATATCGGGTCTGCTACCATATACTCCCCCTATTGGTCCTCGCAACACCGGGATCGTTATTAAAATCGATAAAAGCGAAGCCATTCCTTGGGATAGGGTGCTCGCTACGTATCACGCACGATGTGGTCCGAACAGTCCCCCTGAGTTCGAAAGGGTATTGAAGGAAACGAACGGAGTACACGAGTTGCCTGATACCCTATGCGTGAGCTTCTTCTCTCCCGTCGATATGAACAAAGTTAAAGCCTTCAAAATCTAAGGTCACAGATTTTGGATCTGGTGGTCGCAATAACGGGGGCATCTGGCGTCAGATTGGGAATCGCACTTCTCAAGGAATTGAGTAAGCACAACAATATTCACACCCATTTGATCGTGAGCGAATGGGCTACGAAGATACTAGAATCAGAGGAGGGGATATCTGTGAAGGAATTAGTTGATCTGGCTGAGCATCACTACGAGAACGGAAACCTGATGGCACCCGTTGCAAGCGGTACCTTCATCACAAACGGTATGGTGATAATTCCCTGCTCCACGGGAACCCTTGCAGCTATAGCCAACGGCATCGCCAATGACCTCATCACCAGAGCGGCATCTGTCACCCTGAAGGAGAAGAGAAAGCTCGTCTTGGTAGTCAGGGAGACCCCACTGAGCCCCATCCATATCGAAAACATGCTTAGGGTATCCCGAGGGGGGGCGATCATCCTGCCACCTGTACTGACGTTCCACCAAAAACCGGAAACGATAGACGATCTCGTGAGATTCGTGGTCGGTAAAACCCTCGACGTTTTCCAGATTGAACACCACCTATTCCGCAGATGGTCCGAATCAAAGTCTGACGGTAGTTCCTAGTCCCTCTTTACCGGCCAGTGCCCCTTCCAACAGCCCTGGTTTATTCGCATTTATTATCTGGGAGGTGATCCCCATCTTCGCCAAATCCATCAATTCAAGGACCTTTCCTAGCATCCCCCCCGTTACGTCGATAAAAGACGATGTGGACAGTCGTTCCTTTACCTCTTCTATGTTCTCACTCGTGATCTCTGATATCAGCCTCGCATCTGGGTTTCTCACCGGGTCATCGGTGAATATTCCATCCACGTTCGTACCGTGGATGATCCTCTCTGCTCCCAGCTCCTTCGCTATGTATGGGGCTATCTGGTCTCCGGATAGGATCGAGCAACCCTGAATCTCGTCATAGGCGGGCACACCGTAGAGGACCGGTACGAGGCCTATCCTGAGGAAACCCTTCAACGCATCCAAGGGCATCCGCACAATACGGCCGGATCTAAGCAGCGAGTGGGAGGATGTCTGATGGGGGATTGCCGGTAGACCCTCGCCTTGTAAGGATTTCGTGATCAACACGTTCAGGTAGTTCTGCCACCGCTGTGTTTCGGCAAATGCCAGCAGTTGATCGGGCCTAGATATACCCTTGTGGATCCCGGACTTCGCAACGATGGGGTGACCGAAGGAGCCCGCGCCATGTACCACCACGAGGCTCATCTTTTCTTTGTCGTATCCTCGTGCGATCTCTCTTGATAATCGCCGGACGTTCTCCTCATTTAACGTAAATGGCTTTCTCCTGTCTGTTAGCACTGACCCTCCAAGTTTGAGAATCATAAGCTCCTTTTGTTGCTTTTCCCTGTTATCAGGTCTATCCGATCTCGATCTCACCATAATCTCCACTAACTCTTACCTTTTGCCCATCTTTGAAGTCGAATATCTCAGGGCGATCGACCATCGGTATGTTCGAGATTATCGCTCCAACGGCAACGATCGGTTCGGCCTCTCTGCAAATTATCCCCCTTGGGGCTCTCTGTTTCTTGGCGAGTCGGTACAGAACGTACGAGCCTACCGTCGATCCCTTTCCCGTTGGAAATATCAGGATCTTCCCTGCGATACATCGATTGAAAAGCTGGTGTGTCCGGTCTACGATGAAGCCAGTTTCTGGATCCACGCCACCGAAGAAGGATATCGGTTCACTTGACACCAGAGCGATGCCCTCGGCAAAGCCCTTCGATATCTTCCTACATCGTATCCGCATCGCGATCAAATCCCCCCATACTTCCCACTGAGAGCTATGCCGATACACCCCTCCAGTGAGGTGAAAACGACATCAACCTTTGAGATCGAGGGAGCGTAAATGGCCGCCTTAGCCGAATTTACGGCGATGGTCTTGAACCCCATTTCCTCTAACGGGGCAACCACCATACAACAATCCGAATAGATTTCTCCACCCGCCTCTTGGATAGTTTGCGAGTATCCGCACCTTTCGGCAAGTCTCCTCGTGGCCAGGGAGGTGAAGACCCAGAGCTTTGTCTCAGGAGCGATCTTTTCCCCTCTCAGCCCATTGGAGATCCTCCTTATCTCCTCGAGGGAGGAATGGGGACAGCCAAAGCAGACAAGATCAATCTTCCCATCGCCCGCCGTCGTCAGCTTCTCGTACGAGACCTTCAGATCATGGGTATCGAACTCCATTTTTGCTATCTCTTCCATCGGAAAGAATCTCGACTCGGGGGTCACACCATCAACGTGAAACAACGCAACTCCCCCCGATGCCGCCAGGGATGCTCCGAGTGCCTTCAGCTCATCGTTGCTCGCGTGCGGTATGTTGGTGAAAAATGGGATCCCACTCCCAATCTTCCTTCCAACCTGATAGCCAAGGCAACCAAAGTCGCTTTCCCCCTTGAGCTCGGCGGACACCTTCACCGCTAAATTTGGTCTTCTGTTTTCCTTGAGGTGGTACCCGTAGTAGGGCGTTTTACCGATCATCGCCGACGCTAGGGCAGAGGGACCTCCCTCCCTGTTAGTCCTGGCCCCCAAAACTGAGTTCGCATAGCAAACCGCCGACGACTCCGACCAAGCGACATGTTCGCCAAACTTGGGGGAGTTTCCAAACAAATACGGCGTGCAGGAGCACACTGGTGCGATCCCCAGATCACCGTACGCGCTTATGATTCTGAGTTGATTCCTCACGAAATCTTCTGGGACACCCATACTGCGCCAATGGTCTAAATCCATTCCCGCAGGATTCAGTGTTGTGGGTACTGAGACAGCATCTCCCTTTAGCGACTCGATCCACTCGATGCCCGCATCACCAAGCGACTTGTAGCTCACACCAGCGATCTGGACCGAGCTTATGGGGATCAGCCTCTCGGCTCCAAAGATATCTCCTAGCGCCACAAGGATCTCCATGAGCTTCTGCTTCACGGGACCGAGCTCCCCTTGCAGGATCCTCTCCTCCTCGTCTGTCAGATGCATTTGTTCACGTAGATCTCAACATCCTCGGCTTTCATAAATTCCGTTTTATCCAGATCCGCCGGGATCGTGGCGTCGATCAACCACTTTGTGGTCACGCCATCCTCCCTAGAGGAGGGATCAAGTGACGAACCTCGTGCTCCTGGAATGAGAACTATGCCATCTGATGGCTGCAACCTCGTCGCTAGAGCCCACTCCACGCTTTCTGGGTCCGTTATATCGATATCGTCATCCACAACCACGACCCTTTTCAAGCTGGGATGCGCCGCCAACGCAGCCATCCCCGCATTCCTGCCATCGCCTTCCACTCGCTTCTTGATCGAAACCACAGCGTGCAGCCAACAGCATCCGCCAGAGGTTAAGACAACATTTTTGACCGATGGTACCGCATTCTGGATGATCCTCAACATCCTTGGCTCCTGAGGCAACCCCATCAAAAGGCGGTGCTCGGAGCCTCCTGGAAGGATGACCTGCCAGATCGGCCTGTCTCTGGTGTATATCCTCTCGATTTCCACTACGGGCTCTCTTCTGATCTTGTCCCAAGTACCCGTCAGATCGACGAATGGTCCCTCCTCTGCGGTTTGATCATGTAGGATCCTCCCGACCATCACGACCTCGCAGGTGGTGGGGATGTCGAATCCGTCAAGGTCCACACATCTAAGCTTGCCACCGAGAAGGGAATTTGCGAGTTCGAGTTCGTTCAGATCTGGAAAGGATGTGGCTGCGGCTAGGGCTACCGCTGGATTTACACCACAGGCGACGGCTATCTCTGTGTCCCTTCCTCTCTCCTTGTTTTCCATAAAAAAGCTGTATAGGTCTCGCGGTGCGATCCTGATCGAGAATCGATTTCCATCGAGATACATCATCCGGTGGAACGAAGCATTTTGCCTTCCTGAGGCCGGATCTCTAGCAAAGACGATCGTTGCGGACGTGTAGTACCTACTTGCCCTTTTATAGTACATCACCAATGGCACGTGCTTGATGATCTCGGCAGCTGGGTACTCATGTTCAAAGAAATCCGCCGAATCACTGATCTCATATTTTCTTGGGCTATCAAGCGCCTTCAAGAGCCCATATACCATTGTTTCCTTTTTCATACCCAGAACCTTTGCGATGGATTCACGTGAGCTGTAGAGGTTTCCGGCAATCCTGAAGCCGGGGTATCCATCGATGTTTTCGAAGAGAACTGGTTTGCCATCCCTCAGATAGCTCGCTATCTCGAGCCTTGTGGAGACCTTCTTTTCGACTCTGATGGGTTTAACTAGTTGTAAAGACCTCCTCATATCCCTCTAATGTGTAGAGGAATCTCTTACTAAGGAGATCGGAAGGGGTTCCCATTCAAAAATCTATAGCCTTCCTGAGTAAGTGTAAGGAGTGACCGAGATCGATTACAAGGACATCGGGTTGATGGTGGGTCTAGAGCTCCACATCGACCTACTCTCGGAGCACAAGCTTTTCTGTAAGTGCCCCCCCGTGCTTAGGAAGGAGGAACCAGACTTCACCTTCACGAGAAAGCTTCGACCCACACAATCGGAACTGGGCGAATACGATCCCGCAGCACTTTTTGAGATGAAGAAGGGCATGACCTTCATCTATGAGGGGTATAGGGATACGACCTGTTTGGTGGAGGCGGATGAAAGCCCCCCGCATACACCCGATGAGGAGATCATAGACACGGGGCTGACCGTTGCCCTCCTCCTGCATTCTACACCCGTCGACGAGATCCACGTCATGCGAAAGATAGTAATCGACGGCTCAAACACCTCGGGTTTCCAGAGAACCTTTTTGGTGGCCACTGGTGGCTACATCGACGTTAAGGGAAAGAGGATCCCAATCCAAACCATTTCCCTCGAGGAGGACGCTGCGAGGAAGATGAGAGGGGGTCGCTTTACCGTCACCTATCGACTGGATAGACTGGGTATTCCTCTGATTGAGATTGCCACCGCTCCGGTGATCAGCTCTCCCGAGGAGGCCGGGGAAGTGGCTGAGGCCATCGGGCGCGTGGTCATGGCAACTGGAAAGGCGAAAAGTGAACTGGGAATGATCAGACAGGACGTCAACTTATCCATCAAGGGGGGTTCGCCCACCGAGATCAAGGGGATTCAGCGACTGGGGATTCTACCAGAGGTTGTGAGAAACGAGGTCAAGCGTCAGCTAGGCCTTCTGTCCATAAGCGATCGGCTCAATCGTCGAGATGTGGAAGAAGACCTTGAGGCACCGATCAAGGATGTCACGGACGTTTTCCTGACAACCCGATGTAAGGTCATCGAGAGATCTCTCAAACGGAAGGGACGAGTTTTGGCGGTCAAGCTACCGGGTTTTCGCGGCCTACTGGGTCTTGAGCTGGCCCCAGACTTTCGATTCGGCACCGAACTGGCCGAAAGGGCCATCTTTTGGAGTGGGGTTGACGGCATCTTTCACTCCGATGAGATGCCCACAGCGGGTATGACTAAGGAGGAAGTCGAGGGACTCAAGCGGTCCATCGGAGCGAGGGAGAAAGATGCGGTAGTAGTTGTCGCCGATGAACCAGAGAAGGCAAGGGATGCCTTGGAAGCGGTTATCGCCAGATGTAGAGAGGCGATCCGTGGACTCCCCAGCGATACCCGGATGTCCGACGATCATGGAGTCACTCACTACATGAGGCCTAGACCGGGAGCGGCGAGAATCTACCCCGAGACCGATATCCCTCCGATCAGGATCACAGCCCAGAGACTCCACAAGATAAAGGGGCGTCTACCCGAAATGCCCGATGAAAAGGTGAAGAGGCTCATCGCGGAGTACAGCTTGAGCCATAAGCTTGCAAATCAGCTCGTCTTTTCGCCCTACGCCTCTCTCTTCGAGAGGCTCGCTCAAAAAACAGAGGTACCGGCGTCGATAATCGCCGTAACATTGACAGAGATCCTTACAGGTCTTAGACGGGAAGGTTTCTACACCGAGGGATTGGCCGAGGATCACATGCTACAGCTCCTCAGTCTCATAGATAAGGGAATTACGGCCAAGGAATCCATACCTGATGTACTCAGGTGGCTAGCGAAGCACCGCGGCGCCAGCGCGATGGAGGGTGTTAAGGCGCTGGGGCTCGAGGCCATCTCTAGGAAAGAGCTGTTGAGCATAGTCGACGAGGCCATTAGGGAGAACATGAGGCTGGTCAGAACTCGAGGGCTGGATTCCGTAAGTTCAATTGTGGGCCGTGTGATGGGAAAGGTGCGAGGGAAGGCTGACGGTCGGCTGGTTCGGGATACGGTCGAAGAGAGGATCTCCAAAATCATAGGCTGATCTTGGAAACAGACACTAGGGTGGGGAGCAGCGGATGGTCTTATGGAAAAATCAGCAAACTGAAGTCGCTGGAATACATAGGCAGAATCCTCAATGCCGTTGAGGTAAACACCAGCTTTTATGGACGTCTTGCCAGGTGGGGGAAATATGCTAAGAAGTGGGGCGTCAGGGTTAAGGACGATTTTCACTTCGCCTTAAAGGTATACAGAGAGGTCACACACGACAGTCGCTTCAAGCCCTTGGAATCAAGAAAATCGCTGTCGAGGGATAAGATGTCGCTCTACGAGGAGATGATCAAGGGATGCTCTCTTATAGGTCCCAAGGCAAGGCTTCTCCTCTTCCAGCTTCCTCCCTCCTTCAAGTACAACGAGGAAAACACGGCGGTCATCGAGGACTTCTTTGAGAACGTCGAGAGAAACGAGGGAATCGACCTAGCCATCGAGTTCAGATCTCCCGAATGGTTCGCCGAAGAGAACGTCAGCACAATCGAAGATCTCCTCCATCGACTAGACCTGATCTATGTGATCGTATCCTCCCCGATGTCTCATCTGGAGCCACTCGTTGTTTCGAAGAACAACATCGCCTATCTAAGACTCCACGGATTTACCAGGTGGTATGCAACGGATTACCTGATCGAAAGATCTCCTCGAGAGCCCGACAAACCCGCTATCTTCGACGTGCTGCATGCAATGACCGAACTAGAGAGAAAGGGAGCGAGACGGATCTACGTATTCTGGGACAACACCGACATCCTTACCCCTGAAGGAATCTACTACTATCCCCACCTCGGACACGCACTGGCTCTCCATTACATCTGGTCAGGAGATGAGATACATCGAGAGAATCTGAAAGACCTGGAGGAGATCATAGCGAGGTACTACACCAAGGAGATCAACCAGAATACATCTCGAGCGATAGAGAAGGACCTAAAGGCCTTGGACGACTTAGCAGGTATCTTCAATAAAACAAGAGAAAGGCTCTCTCGACGATCCGTTACCTCGAATATCTCCCAATAACCCGCTCGAGGTTCTCGAGAAACCTATCACGCTTGTCCCTACTGATCACGGCACTGGCGGCGTAGGCGTGACCGTCCGCGATCCCGAAGCCCTTGGAAGCTTCTCTCAACAGCTGAACAGCAGATGGCAGCTCCGCTCCGTCGATCAGACCTTGCATCGGTTTAGGTACCCTTACCGAAACCTTAACAAGCTCCTCCCCCAAGAGACCATAACCGGGCACCTCTCTAGGTACTCCCATAAACCCCATTAGGTACTTCTTCGGGCTCACAAGCGTAGCTCTATGGGATAACATAGAGCAAATGCTGCCCACAACCTTGGTCCCCATTCCGGCATAAGCGTCACCGGAATCGAACCACTGGATGTGCTCTGATTGTTTAAGCCCTTCTCGGTATAGCCCAGAGATGATCCTCTTGTTAGCAATCCTCCTTTCCTCCTTTAGTTCATTGATCCTCGTCCTGATCTCTGGTGTCATACCTCCCAGGGCAAGCTTGACCCCCAAGTAGGGTCCCCTTCGGTAATAACCGACAGAACCCAAGATCTGGAGGTACGAGAAAAGCTGTTTGGTCGTCATTCCGAATTTGTTGATCAGGAAACCCTTCCCTCTGGCAGAAACCACCCCCCCTTCAATGCCCTCCTTTAACACCGTCTTGTTGAGCTTCTGGAGCTTTCCGGGTATCTCACACGACCCCGTTAAGGCCAAATACGACAGGTCTTCGTTGGCCTCATCCAAACCCTTGGCGAAGATGTAGCAGCATGTTGCACCCGAGAAGTCGGTCTCACCCTTAAAACCATAGTGCTCAAGATTGAGATCAAAAACATTTGGATCGTAACCAGGAACAGGATCATGGTGGTCCAAGATCACCGTGAAATTCCTACCCTGGTTGCTATCCGCTATCAGATCACCGTGCGAAGAACCGATATCGCAATAGAATATGGTCCGTTTCGATTGGCTGTGAATCTTTCGAATCACCTCAGGATACACCCTTTCCAGACAGATCAGCTCGGTTCGAAATGTCTCTCTCTCTAGGGCTCTCTCGGTCAGAGCGGCCGAGCAAAGACCGTCAGCGTCATCGTGGTGGACTATCAGGATCTCTCGATCTTTCCGTACGCCCCTCAGTCTTTCAATAACCTCTACGACAGCGGTGGTAAAACCTTCCAGCAAGCCAATTATTTGGGGACTCTGGATTATTTCTCTTCGCAGTGAATCACAATCCTTCAGCATTCTGAATGTGTCACCCATTTGTTTTTCACCTTGATTCCTGCTGTAGAGGTTTCGAGATTAAGGACGTTTCGATAAATCGACTGACCCAGACCGTAGAGATTCATAACGTTTGAGCCGACAGTTAACACCGAGAAGATCCAGCTTCGTGTGCCTCTAGGTTACCAGAACCAATATTCAGTGGATTTATTAGTCAGAATCCCCTTCCAACGAGGACGGTGGCCAAATGCAGGAAGTGTGGAGCCGACATCGTACTGCCCTTTAGATGCCCTTACTGTGAGGAACAGTTCTGCGTACATCATAGGATTCCCGAAAGCCATGATTGCCCGGTGAAATGGAAAGCCAGAGCACCTGTGGTCCTACCCGGAGAGAGGGGGAAGGCAACACCGAGAAGATTCCCCATTTTACCCAGGATCCCGAGAGTTCCCTATGCACCGGAACTTCCCAGACCTACACCCAAGCACCGCCTACTCTCCTTTGGTCGAGATGAGCCAGCGCACTTCTTAGTAGGTATGCTACTTGTGATCGCGGTCGGTATGTCTTTACCAGGAGTTAGATGGTTTGTCCTCCGTAGCCCCCTCATCGCTGTCGGTCTACTATCGATCTTCGCCCTGTCCTTCGCGGGTCACGAACTGGCTCATAAGTATGTCGCTCAGCGCCATGGACTCTGGGCCGAGTTTAGGACGAATCTATCCTTCATACTCATCACCCTCATGTCGGTCTTTCTACCCTTCAAGGTGCTGGCCCCAGGGGCCGTTATGATATCCGGACCCATTACCACCGAGATTGGAGGTAAAACAGCCATAGCGGGGCCTATCACCAGCATCTCGATGGCGTTCCTCTTGTATCTCTCGAGCATCTTGGTACCTCCCGGCAACTGGCTGCATACAGTGTTTAGCTTCGGCGCGATGCTTAACGCGTTTCTTGCATTTTTCAATCTCTTGCCTTTCTTTGTGTTTGACGGACAGAAGGTACTCGTTTGGGACAAGCTGGCTTGGCTTTCGTCTTTCATAGCCTCAGCCCTCATAATGGTCTCCACTCTGATGTTCTCGACGGATGGACTGATCGGAGGGCTGCTGATCGTGGTCGCCCTTCTTTCCCTGCTGTTCTCCTTCTACCGGATTATCTCCTCTAGGGCTCCTGAGTACCCCGAATACGGAGGGTTTTGAACCAAATCTTCTTGTGGTGCTCGAAGTCTGGGATGAGATCTCTCATGATCGGGAGGTAGCTATCGATCTCCCCCTTTGACATGTGCTGAAACATGTACTCGCCCGAATAAGGCGACGGTTTTCCCTCTCGAGTGAGAAAGACAACATGCATGAACGGCTCCCCCTTTTCGATCATTATGGGCTGCCTATCATTACTGAGGTTAACAACCTCCAGCACCACCCTGCCTATCCAGCCAGAGTGAATCTTGGCGGCGTTTAAGAAGGACAACCCTAGCCGCCCGAACCGACTCTTCGCCGTCAGAATCGCGACGATGTCGGGGGGTGTAAAGATGATTTCTGAGGATACGACATTTCTATGTTCCAGATACTTGAGTTCGGTACTCTCGCGAACGGTCATCACGTAACCATCACCATCCAGGAGCGAGGGGTCGAATGGATGGATCACTCGGTACCTCTCTATGAGATCAGCCAACCGGTCCCTACCGAGGACGCACATACTGCTAGGAGATGAACGACCAACAGATATAACTTCACCGCTGGGAGGTTCTCTTTCGTAAGGAAGGGGAAGAGGCGGACCAAATAGCTGTTGGAAAAGTGAAGGTACAGGCGGATGTTCCTCAGGACAGAGGGGGGCGGTTAGGAACCCGTGTTTCTTTGATGAAAGCTCGAGGCGGATAAGAAAGCTCCATCGCCAGCTTTCGAGGGAGCAGAAGGGGTCAGGGGATAAAGCTAGGAATAAGCTCGCAAGAGCCTATAACCACAACCTCGGCGGGCGCATCCCGACGCCTCTTGGCAATTTCCTCCGCATGCTGTCCAACAAGGCCGAGACTGGTAGAACGGTGGTTGAGGTGAACCGATTCCCGCAAGCTCCGTCGTCGAGGCAGGTGCCCCTGCGATAGCTTTGGGGTGGTTCACAGAAGAGGGGATATCGATTCAACTATCCTTCGTGTGCTGCGTAACGTATCCGCGAGATCTCCATCGTTTAACACCGTGTAATCGGCCATAGCCATGGCGGATCCTACACCCACGCTCAATTCTCTTTGTTCCCTCACTCGAAAGGACCTCTTGGTTTGAGGATCGTCGGTCCGTTCCCTTCCATAGAGCCTTTCAAAACGGACTCGCGATGGGGCGAAGACTGATAGGAGAACGACACGTCTGCTTGATCTTTCGAACTCCTTTACTTCATCGTAGCTCCTGATACCATCTACGACCACGATCGGCTCATCGATTTCCGCTAACCAATTAAGACATCGCTTGGCAACCACCTCGGGACCAAATCTTCTCCTTAAGCCCAGCATTATTTTTCCCAGGTTCTCATCAGTAAGTTTGAGTCTTTGGCGCTCAGCCTCCTCGCGGATTACGTCCCCCATTCGGATGATCGGACACCGCAAGACCTTCGAAACCTCGTTCGCCACAGTCGTTTTTCCAGCGCCGGGCATTCCGGTGATCGCTAGGATGACCTTGGACAATCACATCTCCTCGGCTCCAAATTCCCTCGTCTTTATCCTGACCCTCTTAAAACCTTCGGCCTTCGCGACTCCCCCAAGCCTCTTTAGAACATCCCTCTTGGGAGGATCGATTTCTGCATATCGTTTGTCGAGTACGGTTTGGACGGGGAAGAATTGTTGAAGGGTGTAAACGTCACAGCCTCCTACCCCCCTTACGTCTCGTGCCAGAGTACGTATGGTCTCCTCGTCGTCGATGATCGTTGGGACAATCGTGGTTCTGATCTCGGTGGGTATGTTCTCGCTGAGGCATAGCCGAATCGTTTCGCGAATGTTCTCTGCCTCTCGAATCGCTGCCCTTTTGCTGAGTCCTATGATCACGCTGAGTCTCTCGCCATCAGAAAGTGGACCCTTAACATCGATAGAAATCTGGTCGAGAAGCCCGTCCCGGATCAAGCTCTGGACCACGGTGGGTCTACTGGCGTTTGTATCGAGGAAGGTCCGCAGCCCCTCTCCCCTCGCCCATCTGAAGAGCTCGAGGAGGGGCTTTGGCTGAAGAGTGGGCTCGCCACCCGATGCCCCAACCGCGTCGATCAAGGGAGCGCTCTCCTTTATTCTCCCCTTAACGTAATCCAAGTCAACTTCCTCCCCGGAATCCGGGGGGATGAGTTCGGCGTTCTGGCAGAAGGGACATCGGAAGTTGCATCCGGCGAAGAACGCCATGAAGGTTACGTATCCATACCAATCCACCGTCGATATCTCAACAAGACCACCAATCCTGACCCTCAAGTCCCTTGTTAATTATGACCACATGGATAAGGTCATATACTTTTACAGTATCAAGGGAAATACGTAGGGCGTAAAAGGAAAAAGAGTGGGAAGCGTGGTCAGGGCCTTCTTGGCTTTCGACGTTGAGGACGAAGCTGTCCTAGAGCGTATCATCAGGGTACAGAGGCAGCTGGAGTCCGCAAAGGCCAGGTTGAAGCTCGTGGAGCCGAAGAACGTGCACGTGACCATGCGTTTCCTCGGAGAGATCTCTCCAAGCACGGTTGATCTGATCCGGAAGGCTATGGATGAGATGAAGTTTTACGAGTTCAAAATCCGGCTAAAGGGCCTAGGAGCCTTCCCCAAGCCGACTTTTCCCAGGGCAATCTGGATAGGTGTGAGGGAGGGCAACGATGAACTGACTAGAATCTACAGTGAGATGGAGTCTAAGCTTCGAGGGATCGGCATAAGACCGGAGAACAGACCCTTTCATCCCCATGTCACGATCGCTCGTCTGAAGGGTGGCGAAAAGTCAAAGATTGTCGAGGTGATCGATGCTATGTCTGATTACGAGTTCGGCGTGATAGTCGGAAGGAGCTTTAGGCTGAAAAAGAGCATCCTGAGCCCGAAGGGCCCAGTCTATTCAACCGTTCACGAAGTCACTGCCTCGGAACGTTGACGGTACTCATCCTTGCCGAGAAGCCCACGGCAGCTAAGCGAATAGCCGAGGCGCTTGCGGAAGGCCCTCTAAAAACACTGACCAAGAGAGGGATATCATACTACGAATTCTCGCGCAACGGGAAGAGTCATTTGGCCGTGCCGTCGGTGGGCCACCTCTTCGGGCTGGCTCCAACGAGGAGGAGATGGGAATATCCCGTCTTCGATGTAACCTGGAAAGAGAGGTACATGATCGACCGGAATGGGAAGTTCACTCAGTCCTATCTCGAGAACATAAAGGAGCTGGCAAAGGAAGCTGACGAGTTCATCAATTCCTGCGACTACGACATCGAGGGCTCCACCATAGCCTACAACATCTTCCGATTTGCCTGTGGGGTTAAAGAAGCTAAAAGGATGAGGTTCTCCACACTGGTCAAGGAGGACTTGGTCGATGCGTACGAGAAGCTATCGAACACACTTGATTGGGGGCTCATAAATGCGGGGCTGACGAGGCACTTCCTCGATTTTTATTGGGGAGTGAACCTATCCAGAGCACTCACCATCGCATTGAACAAGGCTGCCAGACTCGGCTTTAAGGTCCTGTCCACGGGTCGGGTACAGGCACCGACCCTGTCCGTACTCACCGAAAAGGAAGAGGCGATCGAAGCCTTCAAGCCAGAGCCCTTTTGGCAGATAAGAGTTGTCATCACCCACAACGGGCATGAGATCGAAGGGTGGTACGAAAAGGACAAGCTCTGGGATAAGCAGAAGGCTGAACGCATCCTGGAGGGTTGCCGGGGAAAGCCAGCGATCGTGAGCGGCATAAGCAGAAAGAGGTACAAGCATAAGCCACCTACGCCGTTTAACCTAACTGACCTTCAGGTGGAGGCGTATAGATTATTTGGCTACACCCCCGATCGCACTCTAAACATCGCACAGGGTCTCTACGAGATGGCGGCAATATCCTACCCGAGAACATCATCTCAAAAGCTTCCCTCGAAGATAGGGTACGCCCGCATCCTGACCAGTCTCTCGTCGGTGCGAAAGTACGAGGGACTATCAAAGGAGCTGTTAGCCGAGAAGGACCTTCGTCCTAGGGAGGGAGCAAAAAAGGACCCAGCCCATATTTCTATCTATCCCACAACGGAAGTTCCGAAGAAACTCGTCCCCGATCAGTCTAAACTCTACGATCTCATCGTGAGAAGATTCATGGCCACATTCGCCAAGCCAGCCGTCAGGGAATCCATGAGGGTGGATGTAAGGGTCGGCGAATCCACCTTTGTCGTCGTCGGGAGGAGAACACTTGAGGACAACTGGTATCGCTTCTACGGCCCTCACGTGAAGCTTGAGGAGATAACGCTCCCTGACCTGGAGGAGGGAGACGAGCTGCAGGTGAAAGGGATTGAGATGGTCGAGAGGGAGACGCAACCCCCCAAAAGGTTTACACCCGCCTCACTCGTCAAGGAGCTCGAGAATAGAGGTCTGGGAACCAAAGCAACCAGGGCCGAGATCATCAAGACGCTCTTCGATCGAGGTTACGTCATGGGGAGATCGATCAAGGTTACGAAACTCGGGAGGGGGGTAACTCACACCCTAAAGGAGTACTGCCCGACCATTCTATCGGAGGAGTTAACTCGAAAATTCGAAGAGGAGATGGAGCTCGTGGAACAAGGTAAGATGACCATGGAAGAGGTGCTCGAGAATGCTAGGAATGTGCTCTTAGACATCCTTGCGGAGTTCAACGCAAAGGAGAAGGAGATAGGGAGATACCTCGCGGATGAGCTTAGGAAAGCCGAGAGGATAACTCTTGGGCCTTGTCCCAGCTGTGGCGATGGTGAGTTGAGAGTCATCTACTCGAAAAGAACGAGGAAGCGCTTTGTCGGGTGCTCGGGGTATTTCGAGGGCAGGTGCAATTTCTCCGCCCCTCTGCCCCAAAGGGGCAGCCTAGAGCCGTTGGACAGAAGCTGTAAAGTCTGTGGCTATCCGATGATCCTCGTCAAGACGAGAGGTAGGAGACCTTGGAATCTGTGCATCAACCCCGACTGTACGGCTAAGAGGAGATCAGAGGAAAAGTCCCCTAAATAACCCTTACTTGAGGGAGAGAGCGTTACCCGCTCTTAACGACGTATCTGACTCTGAAGCTATCATAGTCGTTCTTCACAACGCTGGATATTTCGACTCTGTACCTTTCCTCGATTTGGCGCAATTCGTAGATGAAGTCCTCGAACCAATCGTAGACTCCACAGGTAAAACAGAATGATCCTGTAAAATCGATGACAACGTAACCCTCTCCCGTTTCGACCAATTTAGCTACTGCCTCGGGGCTTCTGTACTGGTTATAGTTCTCGATCGCCCTCAACACAACAATCCTCTGCTCGCTCATCGCCTCAACTAATTAAAAGACCGAAAGTTACCATGCTCTCATAGTAAAAGCTCCGAGGAAACTCTCGGCTTCAGCCGCGGAGTACATTACTCACAGCAAACTTCTCTCTTCTTGATGAGTATTCTGATGTTTTTCTTTCTCGAAATCACATCGAGAATCTCGTGACCCAAGACTTTGCCGAAAATTCTCGTGATATCATCCTTTGAGGATTTGTCTGCAAGGACTTCTAAGATGTCGCCTGGGCGCAATTGGCTGAGCTTGGTTTTAACCTTCAGTGCTGGTCTTGAGCATATCTCATTTCTTACGTCAACGAAAGCGTCAACCTTTACCATTAAACACCAGCCTAGAGTGCGGAAGGTCCTTATTTTCGCCTGATGAAGATTCGGTAGTATGCTTTCTCTTTAATGACGCTAAGCACCTTATGTCCATGTTTCTCAGCGAACCTCCGAATGTTGTCTTTACTTTGTGGATAGTTTTCAACCACCTCTAAGATCTCACCGCCTTTCATCTTTCTCAGCTGGTCCCGAGTCATAAGCACTGGAAAGGGACACGACTTTCCACGGACATCCAGGACTTCGTCAGCCCTGACAGGCACGTCGATCTTCTCCTATAGGAACAGCGTCCGGTCGCTTTCCTTGACCCAAGCAACCAGATCGTGCATCGTCCCCTTTTTAGCTCCCTCTATGAAGTCCGCCTCCCCCATTCCTCGCTCACCAGCGCAGATACCACACACCAAGACCTTCGCGCCCTCCTTTATGGCTAGCGCTAGCCACTCCCCCGCATTTTTAAAGTCGTCGGGATTCTGACCCTTCTTGGCCAGAAAGACGCCATCTTCCGTTAAGAATAAGTTCACCCTCAATCCTTCGACGAGAGCGGTCAGAACGAACCTCAAAGCTGTAAAGGCCCTTTCGCTCTGATAGGCTCCGGAACTCAAGATGATGGTCAAACTCTCAACCAAGTTGCCTCCACCTCCACGTACTTAATTAACATTGTTATTGAAATTCATTGCTAAATTAGAGGTGATGTATCCCAAAACCGAGTTAAGATGGTTGCGGCATCCCCACGTTCTAGTCGAAGCACCTTGAATCGGACCTCCAGCCGCACACTCAGAGATCGAACGTGGTACGGTTGTTTCCATCAGGTCCTAGAGAACTAGAACTAGGGAGCTCAATTTAGTTCAAATTAACACTGTTAAGCTTATAAAATTAACAGTGTTATACAATAGATGGCTCAAAGGGAAACCGTTAAGATAGTGACAGCACTCATCATCGGAATACTTATCGGATTCTCCGGCGGTTGGTATTGGCAACAGCAGACCATAGTGGAACAAAAACGAATTATAGAGGGGTTCGAAGCTGCAAAACCTCTCGTTGTTGAGAATGGGGAGATTAGAGTTTTGGCTACTGTAAATGGTAAGTACTTCGACACCCCAACCAGGCATGGTGTGGTCTACGAATGGGGCAAGAACGGTGAAAAATCGATCTTCAAGGCCAAAGCTACCCCAAAGGAGTTCTACAATGCCTTAATCAGTCTAGGGGCTACTCCCGGCAACAACGTAAAAATCGACTCACCAAAGGGAACCAAGGTGGAAGGGACCATCGTTGATGTTTACGTGACATGGGAGGGGGCTGGAAAACGATATAGCTTGGAAGAAGTGGTAGAGAACTACAGTGCTGTGATTAAATTTGGGGGAAATCTCGATCGCTCAAATGAGTACCTAACCGGGTGTATCCTCTGCCTCGATAGCTGCGCAGTGGGAATAACGAGCAATTCCATGGTCGGATGGAAGAGCGGGATGACCTGGGTTGGCAACGAGGATGTGCTCCCTCCCGATGGGACGTTGGTTTACGTGATATTTGTGCCGCAGGTATAGTGATACGGCGTGTCC